>CAZNAE010000160.1:0-7269 GCA_964570695.1 uncultured Devosia sp. | reverse complement strand
TGCGCGCTCGGGCTTGCGACGCCGATGTCGGTGATGGTCGCGACCGGGCGCGGTACGCATGCCGGCGTGCTGGTCAAGGACGCCGAGGCGCTGGAGACGCTGGCGCGGGTCGATACGCTGATCGTCGACAAGACCGGAACGCTGACCGAGGGGCGGCCGGTGCTCGACCAAGTCGTGCCGGACAAGGGCCTAGACGAAGGCTGGGTGCTGGCCATCGCGGCGGCGCTGGAACGGGATTCCGCGCATCCCCTGGCGCATGCGATCACCGAGGGCGCCAGGGCGCGCAATGCCAGGGTGCTGGAGATCGGCGGCTTCTGCTCGGTGACCGGCAAGGGTGTCACGGGCGAGCTGAGGGGCACGAACGTGGCGCTGGGCAATCGGGCGATGATGGATGAGATCGGGGCGCCCGTCTCGGAGGTATTTGCGAGCTTGCAGGCTGATCACGCGGCTAAAGGGCGGACGGCGATGTTTGTCACCGAGGGCGGCAAAGTGATCGGGCTGGTGACGGTCAGCGATCCGGTGAAGCCGGGCGCCAAGGCGGCGATCGACGCGCTTGCCGCGGATGGGGTCACTATCGTGATGGCGACGGGCGACGCGAAGGGCACCGCCGATGCCGTTGCGGCGACCCTCGGGCTGACGCAGGTGGAGGCCGGCATGACGCCCGAGGGCAAGCACGACCTCGTCGCGCGGCTCAAGGCGAACGGCAGGAAAGTCGCGTTCGCGGGTGACGGCGTCAACGACGCGCCGGCACTGGCGGCGGCGGATGTCGGGATCGCCATGGGCACCGGCGCGGACGTGGCGATCGAGTCGGCGGGGATTACGCTGCTCAAAGGCGACCTCAGCGGCGCAATGCGGGCGCGAAAACTGGCGCGGGCAACGCTCGGTAATATCCAGCAGAATCTGTGGTTCGCCTTCGGCTACAATGCCGTCGGCATCCCGATCGCGACGGGCGTGCTGTACCCGCTCACCGGCTGGCTGCTGTCGCCGATGATCGCCGCAGCGGCGATGGCACTGAGTTCGGTGAGCGTGATCGGCAATGCGCTGCGGCTCGGGCGGGTTAAGCTCTAGTCGATGAACCCTTCCGCGAATTCCTCGCGGTGGGCCTTGAGCAAGGCGGCGTTCGGCAGGAAGGCCGGATCGGAAGGCGGCGACAAGCGGCCGATCGGGTTGAGGATACCGAGCAGTTCGGGCGCGATACGGTCGAGGGCGACGAGGAATTCGAGGCGGGAGCCGAGCGCCAGATGCCCGCGCTCATAGGCGTAGATCGCGTCGGCGCAGGCCGGAATGGCGGTGGTGGGGCTAACGTCCCCGCTCGGGACGAGGCGCAGCAGCGGCAGCACGGGGTCGGCCGTGGCTTCGGCGCGGAGGTCGGCGCCCGTGAAGGCGCAGCGATAGCCATAGGCGGCATGGATCGAGTCGAGGGCGAGCGCCGCGCCCACGAAGGCCGACTGGGCCTCCGCAAAGTCTCCGCGCTTTCCGGGTCGTCTGGCCAAGCGGTACCCCGTGGCTGTACGGGAAGTACCGTAGTGGGTTTTGCGTGCACGGCGCAAATCGCCACTAACATGTTAGCTTGACGACTAACATGTTAGTCGCCTAAACAGACCTGTCAGGCAATTGAGGCTCTCATGTCCGCACTCGATCGCGCGCTTACCATCGAGGATCTGAAGGCGATGGCGCGGCGGCGCGTGCCGAGGCAGTTCTTCGATTACATCGACTCGGGTGCTTACACCGAGGGGACGTATCGGGCCAACGAGGACGATTTCAAGAAGATCACCTTCCGGCAGCGGGTGGCGGTCAATCTCGAAAACCGCAATCTCAGCTCGACGCTGCTCGGCCGGCCGGTGAGCCTGCCGCTCGCCATCGCACCCGTCGGCTCGACGGGCATGACGGACGCGGACGGGGAGATCAAGGCGGCGCGGGCGGCAGAGAAATTCGGCATCCCGTTCACCCTCTCAACGATGGCGATCTGCTCGATCGAGGACGTGGCCGAGAACACCACGAAGCCGTTCTGGTTCCAGCTCTATGTGATGAAGGACCGGGCCTATATCGAGCGGCTGATCGACCGCGCCAAGGCGGCGAAGTGTTCGGCGCTGGTGCTGACGATGGATCTGCAGATCCTTGGGCAGCGCCACAAGGACATCCGCAACGGCCTCACCGCGCCGCCCAAGTTCACGCCGAAATTCGTCGCCGAGATGATGATCAAACCGGGCTGGGGGTTGCGCATGCTCGGGACCAACCGGCGCACCTTCCGCAACATTGCCGGCCACGTGTCGGACGCGGTCAACCTCGCGTCGCTCAGCGAGTGGACAAGAACGCAGTTCGACCTGACGCTCAACTGGAAAGACATCGCCTGGATCAAGAAGCGCTTCGGCGGACCGGTGATCGTCAAGGGCATCCTCGATCCGGAGGATGCGCAACTCGCGATCGACAATGGGGCCGATGCGATCGTGGTTTCCAACCATGGCGGGCGGCAGCTCGACGGCGCTCCGTCGACGATCCGGGCGCTGCCGGCGATCGTCGATGTGGTCGGCCACAAGACCGAGGTGCTGATGGACGGCGGCATCCGCTCGGGGCAGGATCTGCTCAAGGCGCTGGCGCTTGGCGCCAAGGGCGCTCTGGTCGGCCGGATCATGGCGTTTGGCCTCGGCGCGGGCGGTGAGGCAGGCGTCGCGCGGGCGCTCGAGATCGTGCGCAAGGAGACCGACACCTCAATGGCGCTGATGGGCGAGCGCGACATCCGCAATATCGGTGCGCACAACATCTATTCGAATGATCTGGAGCGGCGGCAGGGGTACTAGCGCGCCGTCTTCCACACGGAGGACGACATGACGACACTTGGCAACGCCTTGACCATCGGCGACCTCAAGACCCGGGCGCGGCGCCGCGTGCCCAGGCAGTTCTTCGACTATTCGGAATCGGGCTCGTGGACGGAACAGACCTTCCGCGCCAACGAGAGCGATTTCGCCGATGTGCTGTTCCGCCAGCGCGTCGCGACGGATTTGCGCCACCGGTCGCTGGCGAGCACGATGGTTGGACAGCAGGTTAGCCTGCCGTTGGCGGCCGGACCGGCTGCGATCTGCGGATTGCAGATTGCCAATGGCGAAATCCACGCGGCGCGCGCGTGCCAAAAGTTCGGCATTCCGTTCACGCTTTCGACGATGAGTATCTGTTCCATCGAGCAGGTGGCGGAGGCGGTCGACGCGCCGTTCTGGTTCCAGGTTTATACGCTGCGCGACAAGCCGTTCATGGAGCGGCTGATCGACCGCGCCAAGGCCGCGAAGTGTTCGGCACTGGTCCTGACCATGGACCTGCAAATCCTCGGGCAGCGCCATGCCGACATCCGCAACGGCATGAAGGCGCCGCCGCGCATGACCCCCGGCTTCCTCATGGAGCTGGCGGGCAAGCCGGGCTGGTCGCTCGGGATGCTCGGCGCCAAGAGCCGCACCTTCGGCAATGTCGTCGGGCACGCGCAGGACGTCTCCGATTTGAGTTCGCTGTCCACCTGGATCGCCGAACAGTTCGACCTCGGCCTCAGCTGGACGGAGATCGCCTGGGTGAAGAAGCGTTTCCAGGGACCGGTGATCGTCAAAGGCATCCTCGATGCCGAGGACGCGCGGCAGGCGGTGGCGCACGGCGCCGACGCGATCGTGGTCTCCAACCACGGCGGGCGGCAGCTCGACGGCGCCCCGTCGTCGATCCGCGTGTTGCGTGAGATCGTCGAGGCGGTCGGCGCCAAGACCGAGGTGTTGATGGATGGGGGCATTCGCTCGGGACAGGATCTGCTGAAGGCGCTGGCGCTCGGTGCAAAGGGCGCGTTCATCGGGCGGCCGGTCCTTTACGGGTTGGGGGCCGGCGGCGAGGCGGGAGTCACGCGTGCGCTGCAGATCATCCATGACGAAATGGACGTGACGCTGGCGCTGCTGGGCGAGCGCGATATCAGAAATGTCGGGCCGCACAACATCTATACGAACGAGCTGGAGCGGATAAATTAGCCTGCGGCTACCCCCACCCCGGCCTGCCAGGCTTACTGCGCTCGCCAAGCGCAATCGCCCTCCCCACAAGGGGGAGGGAGAAGAGAAGCGACCGGCGCGGATTCAGCCCATCGGGTTCCAGGTGGAATCGGGCTTGCGGGTGAGCTGCTCGAAGATCTTTTTGCCGAGCTGGCGGACGTCGTCCTCGGGCAGGTCGCTGACGATGGTGCAGGTCACTTCGTCATTGGCCCAGTAGTAGGCGGCGACACCGGCGCGGTTCTCGAACTTCCAGACTTCCTTTTTGTCCGGCAGGGCCGCGGTGATATACAGCGTCACGCGTTGGGCCGAGGCGTTCTCGTACATCAATTGCGCGGCCGGGCCGGGCAGCTTGCCTGCGGGATCGCCGGGCAACAGGCGACCGCCGATGAAGGTGAACCCCTGAGCGGTCAGGATCGGCGCGTCGATCGGCGTCGCGATGCGGTTAGAAAGCCAACGCATCAGATTGGGCGAGTCGGCCGGTGCTTCGACGGCGTGGAGCTGTTCCTTGACGTAGAGCGAGTGGGCGCTGACGGCCTCGTCGATCAGTCGGTCGCTGGCAGCTTCGGTAGGGACGAGGTAGTCGCGGCCGTACCAGCCGACGCCGCTGCCGATGAGGACGAGGACGATCGCCGCGGCGATATTGCGGACGCTCTGCTGGCGGGTGCTGCGAATGGCCTGCGCAATGCGATGCGGCGCGAGCCGGGGCGGCACGGCTTCATTGGCCACCGGCGCAAAGAGGGCGGTCATCGCCTCGTTCTGGCGCTGCCAGCCGGCGACAGTGGCGGCTGCATCGGGATGGGCGCTGAGATAGGTCTCGACGGCCGCGCGCTGCTCGTCCGCCAATTGCCCGTCGGCAAAGGCGTGGAGCGCATCGGTATCGACTACGAAAGTCTCGCGGGTCATTTCACGGTCCTTAGTCTCGGCTCCTCGCCCGCTCCGGTCAGGGTCCGGAGCGCGGCGCGGGCGCGGCCGAGGCGCGACATCAAAGTCCCCATTGGTATGCCGAGCACGCCGGCGGCTTCCGAATAGCTCAAGCCCTCCAGCACGACGAGCAGCAGCGCTTCGCGCTGCTCGGCGCCGAGGGTATCGATGGCCCGCGCCATTTCGGCGAGGGCGATGCGGCCCGGCTGCGCCGGAGCAACGGCGGGCTCGACGAGAAGCGTTTCAACCGCCACGTGCTCGCCGCGCCGCCGGGCGACGCGCAGCTCATTGCGGTAGAGATTGAGCAGGATGCGGAACAGCCAGGCCTTCAGCGGCCCCGTTGGCTTCCACAGCGCCTGCTTGCGGATGGCGCGTTCGAGGCAGTCCTGAACGAGATCGTCGGCGTGGTCGGCATTGCGGGTCAAAGCCCGCGCATATCGGCGGAGGGCCGGCACACTGCTTTCGATCTCGTCCAGGAACTGTTGCAAGAAATGGTCCCTTGCAGAGCGGTGGTTACATCGACTCGACGGCGGTGTGCCAGGTACCGCCGACGCCGTCGCCGGTGGTGTCGCCTGGCTTGGTGTCCTTGATCCACAGATAGAGCGGCCAGCCCTTGTAAGCGACGATCTTCTTATCGCTGTCTTTGCGGTCGACGAGGGTGAAGTCGCCGGTCACGGCAGTGCCGGCATCGACCAGCAGCGGCGGCCAGGCCTGGGCGCACTTGTCGTAGCAATTGGACGTGCCGACGGCGTCCTTGTCCCAGATGTAGAGGGTCATGCCCTTGGTGTCGGTCAGGATTTCCTTGCCGCCGACGGTCGACGACTTGACCGCACCGCCGAGATAATCGTCGGCCATGGCGAACGAGCTGGTGAGCAGGCCGATGGCGGCTGCGCCCAGGAGCAAAGTGCTGAGTTTCATGAAAGTCTCCCTTTGGAGGTAACGCGTGCCTCTCCGGCATCGCATAAGGCCTACAACGGCACGATTTCGATCTTATTCCCGGTTTTGCAAAGATTCTCCGGGCGTCCGGCGGGCGCGATGGACAGCCGGGCGGGGTTTTGCTTGTGTTGGATGGTCGAGCTTGAGGGAGGACACAATGAAGAGACGGCAATTTTTCGGTGCGGCGACGGCTGTCGCGGCCAGTTCGCTGGCAATGCCGGCGCTGGCGCAATCCAGCCCGAAAGTCGGCTGGCGCATGACGTCGGCGTTCCCGAACTCGCTGGATACGCTCTACGGGGCCGCCAAGCTCCTGTCGCAATATGTGTCGGACGCGACCGACGGCAATTTCACCATCGACGTGTTCGCGGCCGGCGAAATCGTGCCGCCGGCGCAGATTGCCGATGCGGTGATGTCGGGATCGATCGAGGCGGCGCACACTGCGTCATATTATTACTGGGGCAAGGACCCGGTGTGGCAGCTGCCGACCACCATGCCGTTCGGGCTCGACGTGCGTAGCATGAACGCCTGGTTCTACTACGGCGGCGGCAACGACCTCGCCAATGAGTTCTTCAACGCACGGGGCATCGTCGCTTTCCCGGCGGGCAATACCGGCGCGCAGATGGGCGGCTGGTTCCGCAAGGAGATCAATTCGGTCGCCGACTTCAACGGGCTGAAATTCCGCGTCGGCGGCTTTGCCGGCAAGATCCTGCAGAAGCTCGGCATCATTCCGCAGGCGCAGCCGGCGGCGCAGATCTACGAGGCGCTGGAGAAGGGCACGATCGACGCCGCCGAATTCGTCGGCCCGTATGACGACGAGAAGCTCGGCTTCGTGAAGGTTGCGCCCTACTATTACTACCCGGGCTGGTGGGAAGGCTCGGCGGCGCTGCACGCGATGTTCAACAAGGCCAAATTCGACGCGCTGCCGCCCGCTTACCAGGCGATCCTCAAGGTCGCGAGCCAGGCCGTGAACCAGGACATGCTGGCGCATTACGATCTGGTCAACGCCACCGCGATCCGCTCCGTGGTGGCGGCCGGCGCCAAGCTCCGGCCGTTCAATGCCGACATCCTCAAAGCGTCGTACGACGCCACCAACGCGGTCTATGACGAGATCAGCGCGACAAACGCGACCTTCGCCAAGATGCTGACCTCGATGAAGGCATTCCGCAAGGACTACTACGCGTGGACGCAGGTCGCGGACTATCCGTTCGAGACGTTCATGGTGCAGCAGCAGCGGGCGGGGACGCTCTAGGGCTGAAGTCGGGAGTCCTTCCCATGCGTAGCGGGGGAAGTTGGTGCCGCAGGCGACGGAAGGGGGCTGGCCGCACCCTTCATTGGTGGGCCAGCGCCCCCCATGCTCCGCATGGTCCCCCTCCTCCGTGAACGGGGGAGGATTCGCGACTGC
>CAZNAE010000159.1:0-7339 GCA_964570695.1 uncultured Devosia sp. | reverse complement strand
CCTATCGATGGTACCCGCCGCTGCCGGTAGGGCCAAGTTGGTCAGGGTGCTGGACGGCTTCGAAAGCAAGCCGACTTTCGGGTCGAAGCGCCTACTCGGCCGCTATCATCCGCGCGGGTCAAACGGGAGGTCGAGCGGTTTCAGCACGTCATCGATCTCGTCCTTGAGGATCGCGTGCACTTTGGCCGGGTCTGACTCGATCGCAATAAGCTGCGCGACGCGGCTAGGCAGGGCCACGACACGGGACTTGGCTGCCATGAGCACCTCTTCAACGCGAGGTAACACGTCCCGGATGGGCATCACGGCGCCAACCAACAGAGCGTATTCGTACTCTTTGATGCCGGCGTTGGCGACGCGTATGCGGAGTTCCGCCTGCTTGAGTTGCTCGGCTCGGCCCCCGTCCAGCATCCACCGGATGACATCGGCCGTCTCAAACGTCCATCCCTTGGCGCCGGGCTTATCTCCAGGACGCCGCAGATACGGCATTCCTTTGGCGACCATGCTGTCGATGGTTTTGACGTCGCGGCCGATAAAGTCGGCGAGCTGATTGCGATTGCAGTGCATCGGGACAACTCCCCGGCTTTGGCGCGGCGGAATGCGGCGCGTGGAAGGGCTCGTCTTGCCCAGATGGGGATCAATCGGCGGCCGTCAACGCCCAGCCGAGAGAGCAATTCGAGACAGGGTCAAGATCGTTCGGCCCAACAAGGTGGTCGCACGGCGGCTGGCGTCCGGCTTTTCGTCCTCAAAGGCAATTCCCTCTCCATGTCTGCGCAGCTTGGTTCCGCAAACCGTGCCATCCCGCGGAAGTGTCGCAACAATAGGGCGATTGAGACGGCAAAGAGCGAGAGCAATGGTCCACTAGCACACCACTTCCACGGTTTCCGTGGCTCTCCCGGCGCTCGGAAAGAGTGCCACTAGCAGACCAGGGGGTCACCGGCGGGCCTGGGTTGTTGCGGATGGTCAGCGACATGTCTCGACTGGCGGCCAGGTTGATGGAGTGCATTGGCCCAAAGTTCTCAATAGAGGGCCTGACTGCGCGGCTGCGGCCCCCCCTCATCGCTCCAATAGCCCGGGAGGACCCTACGAACATGTGAGCCTGATGGTCCTGACAGCCTGGCGAGGTGGTACCATGCGCGCAGCGTCCCTGCCTTGGGCTGCGAGCGGCAAAGACGGGTCGCAAAAGTGTGGCGGGTTTCGCTCCCGCATAGGTGGTGCAAGCGCGTCTAGCTGCACAGGCGTGAAGGTCGAGTACTCTATCCGGGGCCGGTAGGCCCTAAAGAACCACGAACCTCTCAACGCACCATGTGGCATCAGTGGTCCAGAGTGGCCTAGAAGAACGCAATCCTATATGACGTCCGAGCTTCGAGCACTGCCAAAGCGGCTGCCTCAACCAGCCGTTGTCGCATGCTCGGGGCTCGCTACCACGTCCCAACAGCTACCAGCTCAAATGCGCCGCCCTTCTCGCAACAACTCTCAGTGCTACCAAGCTCGCAGCCCAAGGCAGGGACGCTGCGCGCATGGTACCACCTCGCCGGGCTGTCAGGGCCATCAGGCTCACATGTTCGTAGGGTCCTCCCGGGCTATTGGAGCGATGAGGGGGGGCCGCAGGTCACGGTGGAAGCGTCTATAGAGTATTTTAGCCCCTACACCTCTCATCGAACTCCGGTCGTCCTGCCATAGTGGGGGGCGCGGCCCCTGCCGCGGCCTCCACAATGGCAGGACAATTCGGACGCGCAAAAATCGCAATGGAACGCAGTAGCCGGAGCGCCAAGCCGGTAGCGGCGTCCGCTTATGGCCCAAAGGAGACGGTCGCCGGCCCGCCGGGCCGTGAGTACATAACACACAGGCAGCTGCCGCCGCCACTCGCTGGCAGCATGGGCCAGGGCAAAGTGCAATTGATGTGACCCAGTCGGAGAGCAGATCAGCTGTGCTGCCTCGGTCACCCAGCGGAGTTTTTGCAGACTTACGACGTTCTACAACGCGTCCAGCACCTGACGCTGTCGGAGCATCGTGCGGAACGTCTCATAGTCTCGATCGAGCGCGATCCTTCGGCTCAGATTCGGCTGTCGCTGCCGGCCTTCCTGTTGCATCACAATCGCCGCTGCCTGAAGTGTGCCGTACAACCCAGCTGCAGCCGCCGCCACCATTGCGGTGCCCAAAAGAGTTGCATCGTCGACCGCTGGCTCGACGACAGTGCAGCCGGTGGCATCCGCATAGAGTTCCATCAGCAGCGGGTTGTGGATATGCCCGCCGGTGACATGCAGCGTTCCGATCGAATAGCCATGCAGATTGAGCGTCTCGAGGATATGCCGGACCCCGAGAGCGATGCCGACACAGCCGCGCCAATAAAGACGGCATAGGCTGTCGAAGTCGCTGTCCAGGGTGAGGCCAGAGATCACTCCCAGGGCTCTCGGGTCGGCCAGGGGGGAGCGATTCCCATGGAAGTCAGGCAACACATGAAGGCGACTTGCGAAGGCGTCTCCCTCGGTTGAGCGCATCTTGAGCACCTGGTCGACAATGCGTTCGTGCATGGCGGGCGTTGGCTCGCCGCCGGCCCCGTGCCAACGGATGAGATGATCGAGGAGCGCTCCGGTCGCGGATTGTCCCGCTTCGTTTAGCCAGGTCTCAGAAAGGACGGCTCCCTCGTAGGGCCCCCAGACCCCATGAATAGGGCGCGGGTTGGGGGATAGCGCCATTACGCAGCTTGAGGTGCCGGCGACCAATGCCAGGTGTCGGTCGATAGTGTCGATCTCGCCGGCGAAGGCGCCCAATGTTCCAAGTGCTCCCGCGTGGGCATCGATCAGGCCCATTCCTACACGACAGCGAGTGGTAAGCCCTAGGGCAGTCGCAGCCGCGGCCGTTAGGGGCCCAAGGTCGGTGCCTATGGGGGTAGCGGCAGCCGGAAGTCCGCCCCGATGCAGCATGTCGCCCAGGCCGACGGTCTCAAGGAAGTCGCTCTGCCATCCCCCTGCCGAGCCGATCCATGTCCACTTGCACGTCAACGTACATTGCGAGCGGGCAGTTGAGCCCGATGCCTTCCAGGTGAGAAAGTCAGCAAGGTCGAAGAAGTAGCCGGCGCGCGACCAGCTGTCAGGCAGATGACGCTTCAGCCACATCAATTTTGGGACCTCCATCTCGGGAGACATCACGCCGCCGATGGTGTTGAGAACGAGGTGGCCAGTCGCCGTGCACTCCTCAGCTTCGGCTAGGGCGCGATGATCAAGCCATACCATGGTGTCCCAGTTCGGCCCTGCGTCGCTCACGGGCAGCGGTTCACCATCAACATTGCGGACAACCAAGGAACAGGTTGCATCAAAACTTATCCCGGCGATGTGGGCCGGTTTCACCCGTGCTAGGCGAAGGGCCGCTCGCACTGCGTTGGCTACGGCTCGCCAGATCTGTTCGGAGTCGTGCTCCGCATGGTTGGCGTCGGCGCGCCGAATGTCGATGGGATACTCCGCCCGACCAAGCAGGGTACCGGAGGAACTAACTACTCCAGCGCGAGCGCTGCCGGTGCCCACGTCAACCGCGACGAGACAGTCCTCGGATCGACGACCTTCGGTAACTTCGGCGCGTTGCAGCAGGGCGGGCAAGTCCCGCATCTCCGAAAAGCTCCCGTCGGGGTGCAGCGTGGCGATGAGATCGCTGAGACCGGATGGCAGAATGTGCCCGCCACCCGTGAAAGCAAGCACCCGCATGCCGGCCTTCTTGGCAGCCACGATGCCAGCCGGGCTATCCTCGACGACGACGCAATGTTCCGGTGCCACACCCATTTCAGCAGCAGCTTTCAGGAACAGATCGGGCGCCGGTTTGCCCCGTTCGACCGAAGCTGCAGAAAAGATCGAAGGATGAAAGCGGTCAATCAACCCGGCGATCTCCAGACTCGTCCGAATGCGCTCCATCTGGCTGGACGAGGCGACGCAGAATCGGACGCCGAGAGCGGGGAGAACCTCGAGCAGACCGGCCATCGGCCGGAGTTCAGTGCGGTAGGCTTCGTAAAGCTCAAGACGCATCGACTCGATGGCCTCAGCATCGAGTTCCAGCCCGTAGAGTTCGTGGAGGCTGCGCGCGATCGAGGCGAAGCTGCGCCCCAGATAGCTGCGAAAGCCCGTTTCGAACGGTATCGAGACGCCTGCCCTCTCGATGGTCCGCAACAACACCCGCATCGCGATCGGCTCGCTGTCGACGAGGACACCGTCGCAATCGAAGATGATAAGGCGGATGGGAGAAGGCGGCGCGGAAGTCATGCTTGCGACGCTAGCGAGACCGCAGGCTCCCGTCCACCGGGCTAGAGCTTCCCGCTCAGATACGCGTGGAGCGTCGCTTTCGTCCCGCTCGACCATAGCGTCTTCAGTGCGTGACTGAATGCATCGATGTAGGTCGGGTTTTGAGCCAGGTCGCCAAAGATGTCGATCATTTCGAGCCAGGCTTGGGGAGCGGCTTTGGCGCGCTTGGCGTGATCGCTGAGACGCGACCAGCTCGGGTCGTTGGGAGCTATTGGTTTGCCACTATCAGTTTCGCCGAAGCAGTAGCGGCACCACAACGCCGAGACGAGGGCCAGACCGGTGACGGATTTGCCGGACTTCAGGCGGTCGGAGGCGGAGGGCAGGATAAATTTGGGTTGCCGGTTGGAGCCGTCGAGGCAGAGCCGCGTGATGGTGTCGCCGATCTTGGGGTTCGAGAACCGGCGGTCGACCAGTTGGAAGTAATCATCGAGGTTGGTGTCGGGCACCGGGGGCACGATCGGAATGATTTCATCGCGCTCGACCTTTTCGAGAAAGCCGCGGACCAGCGGGCTCTCCATCGCCTCATGGACGAAATGGATGTCCATCAAGGCCGCCGGATAGGCGATGGTGGCGTGGCCGCCGTTGAGAATGCGGATTTTCATGTGCTCGAAGGGGCCGACGTCCTTGACGAACTGGACGCCGACCCGTTCGAGCGCCGGGCGACCGGCAGGGAAATGATCCTCCAACACCCACTGCCGGAAGCTCTCGCAGAATACCGGCCAGTTGTCGGCGATGCCGAAATTCTGGCTGAGGAGGGTGCGCTCACGATCGCCGGTTGCCGGCGTGATGCGGTCGACCATGCCGTTGGGGAACGCGACCTTGGCGCGCACCCAGCCGGCCAGTTCGTGGTCGAACAGCTCAGCCAGACCCACGACCGCATTCTGCGTCACGTGGCCATTACCGGGAATGTTGTCGCAACTCATCACGGTGAACGGCTGAAGGCCGGCCCGGCGCCGCGCAACGAGGCCCGCGAGGATCAGACCAAACACGGTCTTGGGCGCGTTCGGCGATTTTCCGTCGGCCGCGATGTCTGGATGCGTTGGATCGAAACGCTGCGTCGCCGGGTCGATGTAGTAGCCGCCCTCGGTGATAGTCAGCGAGACGATGCGGATAGACGGGTCGGCAAGCCTGGCGATGATCGCGGCGCTGTCGCCGATCTTGAGGTGATCGACCATCGGCGCCGTGACGCGGGCGGTCGAGACGTCAGCCTCCTGCTCGACCACAGTGGTCAGCCAGTCCTGCTGCCGCAGTTTCTCCCGCATACCCTCGTCGGCGGCGCGGACGCCGGCGCCGATCAGCGCCCAGTCATGGTCGAGACCGAGGTTGAACAGATCGTCGAGATAGACCGCCTGGTGCGCGCGGTGAAAGTTGCCAACGCCGAAATGCACAATCCCTGCCTTAAGCGAGGTCGGGTCGTAGGTCGGCACAGCGGCCGTCTCCGAGATTTCCTTGAATGCGTCGCGCGCCAGCTCGATCGGCATGGTGGTCGTCCTCAATTGGCCGGAAGCAGCCTGCCGTCCTTGTCGAAGCGGTAGATGCGGGTCGGGTCCGGCGTGAGCCAGACGCTGTCGCCGTGGTGGAGCTGTTTCTCGCCCTCCGCGCGGATCGTCATCAGGCCGAGGCCGTCGACGTTGACGTGAAGGAACGTGTCGGAGCCGAGATGCTCGGCCACGCCGATCGTGCCGTGCCACGCGCCCTTGTCGGTTGCGACCTGGACGTGCTCCGGCCGTACGCCGATCGACGCCGAGCCGTATTTCGCCGCTTCGGCGCCGTCGACGAAATTCATTTTGGGCGAGCCGATGAAGCCGGCGACGAAGCGGTTGGCCGGAGTCTTATAGAGTTCCATCGGTGTGCCGAACTGCTCGACGTTGCCTGCATTGAGCACGACGATGCGGTCCGCCATCGTCATTGCCTCAACCTGGTCGTGGGTGACGTAGACCATGGTGGTCTTGAGCTGCTGGTGCAATTCGGAAATCTCGAGCCGCATGTTGACGCGGAGCGCCGCGTCGAGGTTCGACAGCGGCTCGTCGAACAGGAACGCCTTGGGTTCACGCACGATGGCGCGGCCGATGGCGACGCGCTGCCGCTGGCCGCCACTCAGATTGCGCGGCCGGCGATCGAGATAGCTGCCGAGGTTGAGCACCCGCGCCGCGTCCTGCACCTTGGCGTCGATCGCGGCCTTGTCCATGCCGGCCATCTTCAGCGGGAAGCCGATATTCTGCGCCACCGTCATGTGCGGGTAGAGCGCATAGGACTGGAATACCATCGCGAGTTGCCGCTTTGCCGGTGCAGCGTCGGTCATGTCCGCGCCGTCGAGCAGGATCTGGCCGGAGGTGGTGTCCTCCAGTCCCGCGATGAGCCGCAGCAGGGTGGATTTGCCGCAACCGGAAGGGCCGACGAATACCACGAACTCGCCGTCCTTGATCTCGAGGCTGGCGTCGGGGATCACCGCGTGAGTGCCGAACGATTTGTTGACGTGCTGAAGCTGGATGGAACCCATTTTGTCTCTCCCCTATTTCACGGCGCCGAAGGTCAGGCCACGCACCAGCTGCTTCTGGCTGATCCAGCCGAGCACCAGGATCGGTGCAATCGCGAGTGTCGATGCGGCGCTGAGCTTGGCCCAGAACAGCCCTTCCGGGCTCGAGTATGATGCGATGAAGGCGGTCAGCGGCGCCGCATTCGCGGCGGTGAGGTTGAGCGTCCAGAACGCTTCGTTCCACGCCAGGATGACGTTGAGCAGCATGGTGGACGCGATACCGGGCACCGCCATCGGCACGAGAACGTAGATCAGTTCCTTGCCAAGCGTCGCGCCGTCCATGCGCGCTGCCTCGAGGATGTCGACCGGGATTTCCTTGAAGTAGGTGTAGAGCATCCAGATGACGATCGGAAGGTTGATCAGCATCAGGATGATCATCAGGCCCCAGACGTTGTCGAGCAGACCGAGCGTCTGCAACCATTGCCGCTGACGGTCGGGACCGGAGAGCAGCGCGATCTGCGCCGTGCCGATATTGGAGGACTGGGCCAGGATATCGCGCGCCGCCAGCATCGCGGGC
>CAZNAE010000158.1:0-7345 GCA_964570695.1 uncultured Devosia sp. | reverse complement strand
CAGCGTGCCGAACGCCAGCGCCTCGCCGGTCGCCCAGTCGATGCCCTCGCCGCTCTCGATCGCCGCCAGGCGGTTGTCGAGGAAGCGCTTGATGGTCTTGTGGACGTTGAAGCCCGCCGGCACGGCGGTCAGCCGCGTCCCGATGCGCACCAGCTCTTCGAGCGACACACCGGTGTCGCCGCGGCGCGGGCCGTCGGCGTCGGCCTTCTTCAGATCCTTCCACTGGCCGTCGAGCCAGTCGGTCTTGTTCGGGCGGAAATCTTGGCCAGCCTCGAACTCGCCTTCGAGATGGGCGCGCCAGTCGGACTTCAGCTTATCGATATCCTCGGCGGTGAGCAGGCCTTCGCCGATCAGCCGTTCGGAATACAGCTCCAGAGTCGTCTTGTGGCTCCGGATCTTCGAATACATCAGCGGTTGCGTGAAGCTTGGCTCGTCGCCTTCGTTGTGGCCGAAGCGGCGATAGCAGAACATGTCGATGACGACCGGGCGACCGAAGCGCTGGCGAAACTCGGTCGCGACCTTGCTGACATAGACCACCGCTTCAGGATCGTCGCCGTTCACGTGGAACACCGGCGCCTCGATCATTTTGGCGACGTCGGTCGGGTAGGGCGAAGAGCGCGAATTCATCGGCGAGGTGGTAAAGCCGATCTGGTTGTTGATGACGAAATGCACCGAGCCGCCGGTGCGGTGGCCCTTGAGCCCCGAAAGCCCGAGGCATTCGGCGATGACGCCCTGCCCGGCAAACGCCGCATCGCCGTGAATCAGCAGCGGCATGACGACCGAGCGATCGGTCTGCTTGGTGTCGAACACGAAGCGGCCATCGACCGCCGAGCGCTGGTCCTGCTTGGCGCGTGCCTTGCCGAGCACCACCGGATCGACGATCTCGAGGTGGCTGGGGTTGGCGGTCAGCGACAGGTGCACCTGGTTGCCGTCGAACTCGCGGTCCGATGAGGCGCCGAGGTGATACTTCACGTCGCCCGAACCTTCGACGTCCTCGGAGTAGTAGGCGCCGCCCTTGAACTCGTGGAACAGCGCGCGGTGCGGCTTCATCATCACCTGGGTGAGGACGTTGAGCCGGCCGCGATGCGCCATGCCTAGAACGATGTCCTTGACGCCGAGCGCGCCGCCGCGCTTGATGATCTGCTCCAGCGCCGGGATCAATGACTCCGAGCCGTCGAGGCCGAAGCGCTTGGTGCCGGTATACTTGACGTCGAGGAATTTCTCGAAGCCTTCCGCTTCGACCAGCTTGTTGAGGATCGCCTTCTTGCCTTGCGGCGTGAACTTGATCTCCTTGTCGGGCCCTTCCATGCGCTCCTGGACCCATTGCTTGGCCTCAGGATCATTGATGTGCATGAACTCGACACCGACGGTCGAGCAATAGGTGCGCTTCAAAATCGCCAGCATCTCGGGGATGGTGGCGAATTCGAGCCCGAGCACGTTGTCGATGAAGATCTTGCGGGTGTAGTCGGCATCGGTGAAGCCGTACGCTTCCGGCTCGAGTTCCGGCGCCGGATCGTCTTCCTTGAGCTTCAGCGGATCGAGATCGGCATGCAGGTGCCCGCGCATGCGGTAAGCGCGGATCATCATGATGGCGCGGATCGAATCGCGCGTCGACTGCATGACGTCGACCGGGCTCGGCGTAGCAGCTCCCTCGGCGGTCGCCTTCCTGGTCAGCGCCGCGCCGGTCTTGACGACGATCTCGCCCCAATTGCCGTCGAGCGCCGAAACCAGATCGCCATTGGCGACCTGTGGCCAGTCGGCGCGCGCCCAGGACGGCCCTCCGGCGTTCTTGGCGACATCGGCGCTCGAATCCTCGAGCCGGCTGAAATAGCTCGCCCAGGTTGCATCGATGCTCCTGGGGTCGGATTTGTAGCGGTTGTAGAGGTCGTCGATGTAGGTGGCGTTGCCGCCGTAGAGGAAGGAGGAGAGTAAGAACTGCTCGTTCTTGTCCTGTCGGGTCATTTTGTCTGTAAGGCGGGGCCTTTTACCCCGTGTCCCCTGTTGCCGGCCGCCCTGAGCGGGGGCCGTTCCGCGCGCCGGCGGACTATGACGGTGTTAGATTAGCATCTTGCTAAAGAATTGGGCATTCAGACCAACGTCTGAAAGGCCTGATTTCTTCACTTTCCTGCGCTTTTCAGCCTTTGAGAACCTCGGCGAGCGTCGTGCCGATCCTGGCAGGCGAACGCGACACTTTAATGCCCGCCGCCTCCATGGCGGCGATCTTGTCTTCGGCGCCGCCTTTTCCTCCCGAAATTACGGCGCCGGCATGGCCCATGGTCCGGCCTTTCGGCGCCGTCAGCCCGGCGATGAACCCGGCCATCGGCTTCTTGCGGCCGCGCTTGGCCTCATCGATCAGGAACTGCGCTGCGTCCTCCTCGGCCGAACCGCCGATCTCGCCGATCATGATGATCGATTTGGTGTCGGCATCGGCAAGGAAGAGCTCCAGGATATCGATGAATTCCGTGCCCTTGACCGGATCGCCTCCGATGCCGACCGCCGTGGTCTGGCCGAGACCGGCATTGGTGGTCTGGAACACCGCCTCATAGGTCAACGTCCCGGAGCGCGAAACAATCCCGACCGAGCCCCTTTTGAAGATCGAGCCGGGCATGATGCCGATCTTGCACTCTTCCGGCGTCAGTACGCCCGGGCAGTTCGGCCCGATCAGCCGCGATTTCGAGCCGTCGAGCCGCGACTTGACCTTGACCATGTCGAGTACCGGCACGCCCTCGGTAATGGCGACGATCAGCGGGATCTCGGCGTCGATCGCCTCAAGGATGGCGTCGGCCGCGCCGGCCGGCGGCACATAGATGACGCTCGCATTGGCGTTGGTCCTGGCCTTGCCCTCGGCCACCGAAGCAAAAATCGGCAGCGTCGTGCCGTCGATGCCGGAGGTCCAGGTCTCGCCACCCTTCTTGGGATGCGTGCCGCCGACCATCTTGGTGCCGTAATAGGCCAGCGCCTGCTCAGTGTGGAACGTCCCGGTCTTGCCGGTCAGGCCCTGTACCAGAACCCTTGTATCCTTGTTGACGAGGATCGACATGAAAGTCCTTTGAACCGCTCAGTGTTGGCGAAAGGGATTGACGACACGCACCGAGCCATAGACTTGGCCGTCATTGAGATCTTCTGTGTAGAGCGTTGCCACTCCGAGGCGCTCGGCGGCCGCGATGATGGCGCCGTCCCAGTACGAGATTTGAAACCGCAGCGCGTTCTCGATGCCTCGCGCGACGATATTGACGTCCACCGCCTGGCATGGCTTCAGCGTAATCGCCGCGACCCACTCGGCCGCCTTGCCTGGTGTAAGAGGATCGTCGGCGCCCCGGGTTACACTGACGTAGAATTCGGCAAGCACCTGCGCGGAGGTCGAATAGTCCACCTCTGCGATAAGCCGTTTGGCACGGTCATATTTTGCCGGTTCGCTCCGATGGCCAATTGCAGCGTAGACCAGCACATTCGTGTCGAGAAAACTGTCAGCGATCATACAGATCTTCTCGCTTCCACGACTTCGTCCCCATGTCGCCCGCCCTTTCTTCAGCAAGCTTGAGCAATTTGGCGCGCGCCTCGTCCATTTCGCTGTCCTTGCCCACAAGCGACTTGAGATAGTCCCGCACTAGCGCGTTGACGCTGGTCCGCCGATGCGCGGCCAGCACCCTCACCTTCTGGAGAATCTCGTCATCGACCGCGAACGTGATATTTCGTGTCATCTTGGTTCTCCTTCACACAGTCGCACAGTATATGTGTAACTGTGTGGCGGCTTCAAGCGCCCTAGTTTTGCTGCGCCGGCGTATCGCCGAGCAGCAGGTTGAATTCGATTTCGACTTCGCCCTCGGTGCGGTCGGCGATGACGAGCATTTTCTTGTCGGGGGTTTCCCAGGCGCCGTAGACATTGCCGTCGCCGCGGTCGTCGAGCTTACCGATGAGACCGCCCATGCCGCTCAGATCGTCGAAATTGATGAGATTGTTGTAGTCGCCGAAATCGACCCGGCAATAGCCGAGCTGCTGGCTTGGGTAGGTCTCGACCGAGGCCCAGAGCTCGACCGAGCCGTAGCCGGCGAAATCGCGGGCGCCGGCATAGACGCTGCGGAACGGCCCGGTGTCGGCGGTCTCCTCGGGTACCCAGCCGGCATTGTTGGCGCGGTCGGAGGCCTCAGGGTTGCCGCCCGAAATGTCGGTACAGGTGTCGTAGAAGGCCTTGAGGATGTCCTTGGAGGCGACGGGCGGGCCTGAAACCACCATCGGCTCCTCCGACGACCCGTCCGGGTCGAGGTCCTGGTCCATCGCGTCGGAGCCCGCGGGGGCGGCGACCGAGGACGAAGCGGTATCCGGCGTCAAAGTCGCCTGTGCCAGCACCGGGCTCGCGAGACCGATCAGGCAGAGCGACAGAAGCGCTAGTCGTGCCATCTCATCCTCCTCGCCCGGGCGCTGGTTACTTGCGGCCCCGGATGGCGGCGACGATCTTTTGCGCCGCATCGTCGAGATCGTCGGCCGCGATGACGTCGAGTCCGGAATTCTTGAGGATGGCCTTGCCTTCCTTGACGTTGGTGCCCTCGAGCCGGACCACCAGCGGCACCGTCAAGCCGACATCGTGCACCGCCGCCACGACGCCTTCGGCGATGACGTCGCAGCGCATGATGCCGCCGAAGATGTTGACCAAAATGCCTTTGACGTTGGGATCGGCGGTGATGATCTTGAACGCCGCCGTGACCTTCTCGCGCGACGCGCCGCCGCCAACATCGAGGAAATTCGCCGGCTCTTCGCCATAGAGCTTGATGATGTCCATGGTGGCCATGGCGAGGCCGGCGCCATTGACCATGCAGCCGATATTGCCGTCGAGCGCCACATAAGCGAGGTCGAACTTGCTGGCCTCGATCTCCTTGGCGTCCTCCTCGGTGAGGTCGCGCAGTGCCAGCAGGTCGGGGTGGCGGAACAGCGAATTGTTGTCGAACGATACTTTAGCGTCGAGAACGCGGAGATGACCGTCCTTCATGACGATCAGCGGGTTCACTTCGAGCAGACTCATGTCCTTGTCGACGAACGCCTTGTAGAGCGCCGGAAACACCGTGCCGGCATCCGCTTTGGCGGCGCCGTCGAGCTGCAGCGCCGACGCGATGCTGGCGACATTGGCGGCGGTGACGCCGGCCTTGGGGTCGATGTCGACGGTCACGATCTTTTCGGGCGTCTCGTGCGCCACGGTCTCGATGTCCATGCCGCCTTCGGTCGAGACGACGAACGCCACTTCGCCGGTCGAGCGGTCGACCAGCAGCGAGCAATAGAGCTCGCGCGCGATATCAGCGCCGTCCTCGATGTAGAGCCGGTTGACCTGTTTGCCGGCAGCGCCGGTCTGCTTGGTGACCAGCGTGTGGCCCAGCATTTCTCTGGCGTTGGCGACGACTTCGGCGGCGGATTTGGCGAGACGCACGCCGCCCTTGGCATCGGCGCCCAGCTCCTTGAACCGGCCCTTGCCGCGGCCGCCGGCATGGATCTGCGACTTCACCACATAGAGCGGCCCCGGCAGCGACTTCACCGCGGCTTCGGCCTCTTCAGGCCTGAAGATTGCCACGCCCGCCGCGACCGGCAGGCCGTAGGTCTTGAGCAGCGCCTTGGCCTGGTGCTCGTGGATGTTCATGCGGGAACGCCTTCCTTCAGGACCCGAACCTCGTCCGTCGACAGGCTCAGGATGAGGTTCTCAGTTCTTTCAGCAGCCCTCATGGTGAGCCTGTCGAACCATCAGGGGGGGTGGCGCTACGCCAGCTTCGGCGCGATCTTCTTGCAGGCTTCGATCAGGCCGTTCACGGCCGCGACGGATTTCTCGAAGGCTTTCTGTTCGGCGGAGTTGAGCGAAATCTCGACGATTCGCTCGGCGCCACCGGCGCCGATGATCGCGGGCACGCCCACATAGGTGCCCTTCACGCCATACTCGCCCTTGAGATAGGCGGCGACGGGAAGAACGCGCTTCTTGTCCTTGAGATAGCTCTCGGCCATTTCGATCGCCGATGTTGCGGGCGCATAGTAGGCCGAGCCGGTCTTCAAGAGCCCGACGATCTCGGCGCCGCCGTCGCGGGTGCGCTGGATGATCGCTTCGAGCTTGTCCTTGTTGAGCCAGCCCATCTTGACCAGATCGGTGAGCGGGATGCCGGCAACGGTCGAATAACGCGGCAGCGGCACCATCGAGTCGCCATGGCCGCCCAGCACGAACGCGGTGACATCCTCGACCGAAACATTGAGCTCGTCGGCGATGAAGTGGCGGAAGCGCGAGCTGTCGAGCACACCGGCCATGCCGATGACCTTGCTGGACGGCAGGCCCGAGAAGCGCTGCAGCGCCCAGACCATCGCGTCGAGCGGGTTGGTGATGCAGATCACGAAGGCATCGGGGGCATATTTGGCGAGGCCGGCGCCCACCTGCTCCATCACCTTGAGGTTGATTTCGAGCAGGTCGTCGCGGCTCATGCCGGGCTTGCGCGGTACGCCCGCCGTGACGATCACAACATCGGCACCAGCGATATCCTTGTATTCGGAGGTGCCCTTGATGGTGGAGTTGAAGCCTTCGACCGGACCGGACTGGCTGAGATCGAGAGCCTTGCCCTGCGGCACGCCATCGACAATATCGAAGAGAATCACGTCGCCCAGTTCTTTGAGCGCCACCAGATGCGCCAGAGTTCCGCCAATCTGCCCCGCACCGATCAGAGCGATCTTCTTGCGCGCCATGAGCCCCAAATCCTGAAGTTTGTTGGAATTGGCGCCCCTATACCCTTCGGGCCGAGGCTTAACAAGGGCAGCTTTGGTCGGGTCAGCCCTGCTTGTGCGCGGCTTTGAGATAGTCGGCCGACTGCATCTCGATGAGCCGCGAAATGGTGCGCTGGAACTCGCCGGAATTGCGTGAATCCTTGACCAGTTGGTCGAGTGGCGCGGCGAAACTGGCGCTGAGCTTGATGCCCCGATCGTAGAGGGTGTCGACGAGCAGAATGAAGCGCTTGGCGGCGCTCGGATTGCTGCGGCCGAAGACCGGGATGTTGTCGATCATCAGCGCGTCATAGGCATGCGCGAGCCTCAGATAGTCGCGGGCGCCGAGCGGCTCTTCGCAAAGCGCTTTGAACGGAAAACGGGCCGCCCCCATCGCGGCGACCGGCACCGGAATCTCGCGTCCAAGCGAGCGCAGTGTCTCGGCGCGAGCCGGCGCCCCGCCGGTGAGCTTTTGCCAGAGCCGATCCATGGCTCTGTCGACGTCGGGCCCAGTGCCGAAGCGATAGACCTCTTCGCCCTCGAACTTCAACCGCCGGTAGTCGGTCGACCCATCGAGCGGCAGGAGGACGACCTCGGATTTGAGCAGCTCGATGAAGGGCAGGAAGAG
>CAZNAE010000157.1:0-7464 GCA_964570695.1 uncultured Devosia sp. | reverse complement strand
GTCCGACACCGCCCCGTCGATGCGGGTCGACCAGATGTGGTTGCCGCTTTCGGTCTCGACCAACTGCGCCGTGATCCGCACCCGCTCGCCGACGCGGCGGACGCTGCCCTCTACGGCATACCGCACCCCAAGCTCGCGACCGACATGGCGGATGTCGACGGAGCGGCCCTTGTACGAAAAGGCAGAATTCCGCGCGATGACGAAAAAGTCCCTGATCCTCGAAAGGGTTGAAGTGATCTCCTCGACCACGGCGTCGGCGAAATACGACTGGTCGGCCTCGCCCGAGAGATTGTCGAAGGGCAGCACGACCACCGACGGGCGGCTCGAGGGCGGGGTGACCGGTAGCTCGGCTGATGTTTTCTGCACCACCCCGTCCGGATGCCAGACGTAGATGCGGACGGTCTTGGAGACGTTCTTCAGTTCGAGCGGGCCGAGGTCCGTGAACTGCATGTCGGTGCGGCCGTCGAGGTATTGATGCATCCATTTAGTGATGGCCATGCCGCCGGCGGGGGAGATGGCCTGGACGCGCACCGAGAGGTTGACGCCGGAGCCATACAAATCATCGCCGGCGACCAGCACATCTGCGAGGACAATGCCAGCGCGCACCTGGAAGATGCCGCCGCCCGGCACCTTGAGCCGCCGCTCGGCGAGTTCGCGCTGCACGTCGCCGACCCATTCGACCGCCGCCACGACGCTCTGGAACTCGGCCAACAGGCCGTCGCCCATGGTCTTGAACACCTTGCCGCCGGCGCGGCCGATGGAGCGCGCGACAAGGCGGTCGTAGACCCGCTGCACGAGGCGCAGAGTCTGACGTTCATTGATCTCGGTCAAACGTGAGTAACCGACCACGTCGAGCGAGACGATCGGGACCAGTTTCCGGTCCGGTTGTGCCATCGATATGCCGCCCCCGGCGTTCACGGGCTGCTTATAGCACCGCACCCCATCCGGGCAATAAATTCGGGTAATTGAGGGATCGAGCTAATAGACGGTGGTCAACACTTCGATTTCTTTGGGCTGACCAGCCTGTACCTGGAAGTCGCGATTGTAGACTTTGTCGCCACGTTTGCCGAGGACGAGATAGTCGCCCTCCTCGAGCACCGTCGATGGGAATGTCCCAGTATTCGTGAACACCGTTTTGCCGTCGGCGGTTTTCACTGTCCAGTCGACGTCGGCGATGGCCTCGCCGCCCGTCTCACTGACCAGCTTGAACGAGATCTGCGCCGCCTTCTGATAGAGCGTCGCGTCGGTGAGTTGGCCCGGCTCGACCCGAAGGTCCGCCCGAACCACCGCGTTCACGTCGCCGAAGTATGACACGATGTGGTAGGTACCAGCGTTGAGCGTGACGATGTCGTTGGCGCCGAGGTTCTGGGCGACAACGGTGCGTTCGGCGTCCGTTGCCCCGGCGGTGAAGATGTCGAAATGCAGTAGGTTGATCGGGATCGGCACGTCGCCGGTCACCGACGCGTTGAGCCGCAGCCCGCCGGCCTGCAGGACAATCAGCTTGTCGTTCTGGCCCTCCTTCACCGTCAACGTGTCGCTCGCCTGCGCGCGGCCGTAGGCCACATGCACGACGTAGTTGCCGGGCGCGAGCTTGACTTGCGCGACGGCGCTGTCGGACTTGGCGGCGAGCACCAGTTGACCGGAGGGATCGGGCTTGGTGCCGAACACCCGCCAGACCAGGCCTTCGGAGATGTTCTTGCCGCCATCGGTGATCTGCGCGCTGAGCGTGACCGGCTGCGGGTCGGCAGGAACCGCGGCCGCGACGGCGTCGGGGGTACCGTCAACTGCCGGTGCAGCGGGGGCGGAAGGCGTGTCGGCGACAGGAGTCGGGGCGTCGCTCGATGTCTGGTCGGTCGAGGTATCTGGCGCCGGCGCAGCAACGTCATCGTCTGAAGCAACCGGCATGTGAAAATTCGGCAGCGGGGCCGGCATGGCGGGCGCATCCTGGGCGAACGCCGGTGCCGCTGCGAACAATGCGAGCATCGCGATCAGCCGCCAAGATTTCAAAGTTCCACCCCGCCTGTGTGGCGCGTCATTTTGCGCCCCGCCGCAACCGCAGGCGACGCATCGCTACCCTTGGATTGGGGAAAAGCTGTGTCATAAGGAAACTGCACCCGCAAGGACCAGAACATGCCCGTCAACGCCGCTTTGCGCGACTATCTGAAGACCCGGCGCTCCGTCGGAATCGGCTTCCTCAAGGACCCCGGACCGACAGCCGCCGAACTCGATGAAATCCTGACCATCGGCACACGCGTGCCGGACCACGGCAAGGTTGTGCCGTGGCGGCTCGTGGTGATCGAAGGCGAAGCGCGAGCCAAAGCCGGGGACAGGCTGGCGGCGATCCAGAAGGCGCGCAATCCGGCGCTGGACGAGACCTCGCTCGATCTCGAGCGGCGGCAGTTTCTGCCGGCGCCGGTCACCATCGGTGTTCTGTTTTCGCCAAGGCCGAACCCCAAGGCGCCGGAGATTGAGCAATTGCTGTCGGCTGGCAACGTCTGCTTCAACCTCAGCCACGCCGCCTTCGCGCTGGGCTTTGCTGCGAGTTGGACCAATCGCTGGTACGGCTTCGATACTGAGGCGCAGCAGATGCTCGGTGCGCATGGCGGCGAGCGCTTTATCGGCTTCGTCCACATCGGCACGCCGACCACGGTGATCGAGGATCGCGACCGGCCCGATCTCGCAAAGGTGGTGACACGCTTTCCCGGTTAACCGATCGTTAACGCTTGTTAGGGCTTTGTTAACCCAAAGCCTCATCCCGGATTCGCCATGGGCGTCCAGCCGATCACCGTTCCGCAGAGCCTCGCCTATGTGCTCAACAATGCGGGCGACAAGAGCGGTGTCGACTTCGACTATCTGGTGAAGACCGCGATGCGCGAGTCGAGCCTCAACCCCGACGCTAAGGCGCCGAGCTCGTCCGCCGTCGGGCTGTTCCAGTTCCTCGACACCACGTGGCTGCAGGTAATGAAGGAAGAAGGGCCGCGCCTCGGCTATCAGAAATACGCCGATGCGATCACCCAGACCTCCGATGGCGATTACACCATCAAGGACAAGAAGCTGCGGGCCGAGGTTCTGAAGCTGCGCGAGGATCCGCAGGTCGCGGCCGACATGGCCGCGGCATTCACCCGCTCGAACGGCGCCTATCTGCAGAGCAAGTTTGGACGCATGCCGAGCGCGGGCGAACTCTACATCGCGCATTTCCTCGGGCCGCAGGGCGCGGAAAAGCTGTTCAATGCCGGCCTCGATAACCCCGACCAGGTCGCGGCGAAACTGTTCCCGAGCGCCGCCAAGGCAAATCCGCAGATCTTCTATTCCGGCGATCATCCGCGCACGATCCGCGAGGTCTACAAGGCGCTCGTCGCCCAGCATGACGGCATCGTCGCCGCGCCGTTACCGCCCGATCCCACGCCGGCGTTCGCCGCGCAGCAGATCGCCAGCGACCCGCAGAACAAATGGTCGACCGACACGGTTCCGTCGCGCTTCAGCAAGGCCGACATGTCATTCACTTCGCTGTTCGCGACCGTTGCGCCAACTGGTGTCGCACAGCCGCTGATCCCGGACACCGCCGCGGATCCGCTGGTGCCCGATACTGTGTCGGCGCCACTGGCGCTTGCCGCGCAGCAGAATGCCAAGCCCTCCGCGCAATCGCTCGCCGCGATCGATGCAGCGATCACGGCAACGCAGCCGACGCCGACCATCGGGTCGCCCTTCGATGCGCCCGACCCGCTGACGCGTCCATTGGCCCTAATGGCGACCGGCTCGCCGTCGGCGCCTACCGAAGTGACAGCGTCACCCGATCCGCTCGCTGCAGCCGACGGGCCGGTGCAATTGCTTCCGCCCGACGACGCTCAGCCGGTTGATGACGGCATGCCGCAGGCCCGCATCTTGATGACGCCGCGGCCCCCGGGAAGCGTTGCCAGTGCGTTTCTCACGCAGCTCTTCTCGCAGCGGGAAATGGGGACGGGCGTTCGACTCGCCCACGACGATCAATGAGCCCCGCTTTCGCGGTTGACCCGCGGTCCAGCCGCAAGACCGCTGTGGGGCGCCACAGCGCGACCACTGGCTGGGCCTTAACAAGCTCCCAACAGACAGGGTGAACCGTTCCTTAAGCCTTGGCGGCTAGGGTCTTTCCGGGTTCTCGGAGAGCGGGATGGTTGCGTATCAGGACTTTGTCGCCCTCAGTCAGTCGGGCGATAGCGAGGAGCGCGGGCAGGCGGCGCATCTCGCCGCTCAAGCCTATCTGGCGCATTCCGGTCCGACCGACGAACATGCCGCCCTCTACGCCGCGCTGATCGGCTTTCTCGACGATCCATCGGTGCGCGTGCGCGCGGCGCTGGCCTATGGCCTGCTGCATGCGCTCGACGCCCCCCGGCCGATTCTGTTGTCGCTGCTGCAGGACAGCGAGGTTATCTCGCGCGCTGTGGCGCAATATTCGCCGGCACTGATTGATGCTGACTTGACCGGGCTGATCCGCAAGGCCGACCTCGTGATGCTCAACGCTGTGGCGCTGCGCGAACGGATCAGCTCCCGCGTGGCCGAGGCGCTGATTGCTCGCGAAATCCGCCTGGTGACGCTGAAACTGTTGCCGCGCAACGACGTACCGATTCCCGGCGCCCTGTTGAGCAAATTGGCGACCGAACTCGGCTGGTACGACGCCGAAATCCGCGGCGCGCTCCTTGGCCGCGACGACCTGCCCGCGTCGGCGCGCCTCGCGATGGTCGAAGCATCCGTGGCGGCACTCCGCACCTGCCGCGTCGTCTCGGGCGCCGTGACGGTGCCGCGGCTCGACCGCCTGCTGCGCGACGCGATGGATACCGCGCTCACCGCCATCGGCGAGGGCGAAGCGCAGGAGGATGCGCAGCCTTTCGCCAACGAACTAGTGGCCAGCGAGAAGCTCTCTGCGCGGGTGATGCTGCACGCCGTCGTCAACGGTCACGTACTGTTCTTTGCCGATTGTCTCGCGGCGCTCGCCGGGATGCCGCGCGAAAAAGTCTTCACGCTGCTCGAGACCGGCAGCCGGCCGTCGCTCAATGCGCTGCTGGCGCGCTGCGGGCTCAACGCGGCGGTGCGCAATCTCGTCGCCCGGCTGATCTTTCTCGCCCGCGACGCGGATCTCGCCGACGACGTCACGGCCCGGCATTTTGTGGTGACGGCGCTGACCGAGGAGCTGATTGTCGAGCACGAGGGCGTCATTCCGCCCGAGTTGGAAGATGCGTTTGCCTATCTCAGCGAACAGAACGTAATCCTCGCCCGGCGCGCCGCACGCGGTGTGATGTCCGCGTTCGCCAACGATTTCGCCGGCGACCGCGCTATGCCACTGATCGAGCGTGACGAATTGCTGGCGCTGCCGGCGGCCTAGTAGCGGAACTGTTCGCTGAGCACGCGCTCTTCCAGACCCGTGCCGGGATCGAACAGGAGGGTGACCTGATGCGCCCGGTTCTCGCGCACCACCACTTCGACGACATCCTTGAACTCGACATTGTCGGCAACGGCGCTCACCGGGCGCTTTGCGGTCTCATGCGTCCGAAATGTGACGACCGCGGTGTTGCCGAGGATGGCGCCGCGCCAGCGCCTGGGGCGGAACGGCGAGATCGGGGTCAGCGCCAGGAGCGGGGCGTCGATCGGTAGGATCGGCCCGTGCGCGGAGAGGTTGTAGGCGGTGGAGCCCGCCGGGGTGGACAGCAGGATGCCGTCGCAGATCAACTCGTCCATCTGCATCTTGCCGTCGACGTCGATCTCGACCTTCACCGCCTGGTAGCTGGTGCGGAACAGCGACACTTCGTTGAGCGCCAGCGCGTCGTGCTCGCGGCCAGTTGTGTCGATGACGTGCATGGCGAGCGGGTAGATGTGCGTTGGCTTGGCGGCCGCGAGGCGGGGGATCAACCCATCGTCGGCGTAGTCGTTCATCAGGAAGCCGACCGAACCGCAATTCATCCCGAACACCGGGATATGCCGCTCGAGCACGCTGTGCAGGGTCTGCAGCATCAGCCCGTCGCCGCCGAGTGCCACCACGACTTCCGCGGCCCCCATGCCGACGTCGCCATAGCGGCCGCGCAGCCGCGCCGTCGCGGCGTCGGCCTCGGCAGTACCGCTCGACACGAAACTCAGCCGTTCTGGAACGAAATCCGGCACTTGCACGGCGCCTCAGCGGTGGAAAGTGCGCCTGCCTAGCACGGGGTTTTGCGGGCGACCAGCGACCGCGCGGTTAAGCGCCGCTTACGGCGGCCAGGCGAATGCGACAGAAGCTTTGCGGCTTGGGCTAACGGATGGCGCGCAAAGATGGGCGCCTGCCGGACCCGAGGTGCCGCCATGCTGGACGACAAGCTCAACGACGAGGATGGCCGACTTGCGGCGCTGCGCCGCTACGACATTCTCGACAGCGGCGAAGAAGAGCCGTTCCAGCGGGTCGTCGAACTTGCGCAGGTCATCTTCGATGCGCCGATGGCCTGTATCAGCCTGATTGACGAGGACCGTTCCTGGTTCAAGGCAGCGATCGGCAGGCCGCAGGGCGCCAGCATCCCGCGGGACATCGCCTTCTGCAGCCACACCATCCGTGAACCCGAGGTGCTGCGCGTCGAGGATGCGACGGCGGACGGCCGCTTTGCCGCCAACCCGACGGTCACCGGCGCGCCGGGCATCCGCAGCTATCTCGGTGTGCCGCTGCGGACGCCGGACGGTTACAATGTCGGCTCGCTCTGCATCGCCGATTGCGTGCCGCGAAAATTCGACGACCGCCAAGCACAGATTCTCGGCAAGCTGGCTGAGATCGTCGTCGAGCAAATGGAACTGCGCCAGATCGCCAAGCTCGACGCCATGACCGGCGCGCTGACCCGGCGCGGCTTCTTCTCCGAGGCCGAGAAGGAATTTCTGCGCGCCGCCCGCTACGACCGCCCGTCGTCGCTGGTGATCGTCGACATCGACCATTTCAGGGACCTGAACGACCGCTATGGCCACCCGGCCGGCGACGCGGTGCTGATCTCCATCGCCAATGCCTGCATGGCGAGTATGCGCCGCTCCGACATCTTCGGCCGCATCGGCGGCGGGCAGTTCGCGCTGCTTCTGCCCGAGACCGACGGCCACGAGGCGCAGGACGCCGCAGAGCGCATCCGCGGCATGATCGAGGGCACGACGGTCGAAACGCCGCGCGCGGCGATTCGCGCCACCGTTAGTTGCGGCATCGCGCCGATTCCGGCCCCATCTGAGGGCGTCGCGACATGGTTCGCCGAGGCCGACATCGCGCTCTATGAAGCCAAGCAGTTCGGCCGCAATCGCGTAGTCGCCGGCAAGGCGCGCCGGCCGGTGCCGACCGCCCAAAGCCTCGAGCAGCAGGCCCATCGCCCGAACTGACCGGCTTGCCCGACGCGCCAGCCCGGTGTTAGCAGAGCCCAGCGCCGCCTTAGCTCAGTTGGTAGAGCACCTGATTTGTAATCAGGGGGTCACGGGTTCAAATCCTGTAGGCGGCACCAG
>CAZNAE010000156.1:0-7536 GCA_964570695.1 uncultured Devosia sp. | reverse complement strand
GATCGGGTAGCCGCGGTACATCAGCTCGCCCTTGTCGCCGTCGATATAGGTGATCGAGCTGTCGCAGGCGGCGGTCGAGGTGAAGCCGGGGTCGTAGGTGAACATCCCGGTCTTGGCGTAGAGCGATCGTATGTCGATGACGTCCGGCCCGACGGTGCCCGAAAGCACCGGGAATTCGTAGGTTTTGTCACCGATGGTGAGCTTGGCGACGGGGTCTGACATGAGGCGTCTCCTTGCGGGCCGCGGGCCTTGGGAGGTCAGCCACGCGCGGCCAAATGGGTCGGATGCAGTCGTTATTGGCCTAACTTATTTACCCTATGTCTGCAACACATGGGTGAACATCGCTGACCTATCTCAGAGCTGTGATCAGACGGCCGCCTGATCGGCGATGCGGGCAAGGCTTTCGGCCTTGCCGATAAGCACCATGACCTCGAAGATACCGGGCGAAATAGTGCGTCCGGTCAGTGCCACGCGCAAAGGTTGCGCCACTTTGCCGAGCTTCAGCCCCTTGGCCTCGGCGAAGGCTCTTATCGCGGCATCGATGGCTGGGACGGACCAGTCGCCGAGCGCCGAAAGAACGTCCCTGGTGGCACTGAGCATGGCGCGTGCGTCGCCGGTGAGGTGCTCGGCGGCGCTGGGTTCGACGACGATCGGGCGGACCGCGTAGATGAACTGGGCGAGATTGATCAGTTCCAGAACCGTCTTGGCGCGTGGCTGCAGTTCGGGCAAAGCCGCCAGCACCGTGTCCTTGTTCGCGGTGAGGCCGGCATAGTCCATGTCGCGGCCGATCTCCTTGGCCGTGGCGATCATCACCTCATAGAGGTAGGCCGGCTTGGCTTCGCGGATGTAATGCCCGTTGACGTTCTCGAGCTTGACGAAATCGAAGCGCGCCGCCCCCTTGTTCAGCCCCTCGAGCGAGAACCAGTCGATCATCTGGTCGACTGAAAACAGCTCGTCATCGCCATGCGACCAGCCGAGCCGGGCGAGGTAGTTGATCATCGCCTCGGGCAGATAGCCCATCTGCCGGTAGGCGCTGACCCCGAGCGCCCCATGTCGCTTGCTGAGCTTGGCGCCATCGGGGCCATGGATCAGCGGGATGTGCGCCATCTCCGGCACATCCCAGCCCATGCCGTTGTAGATGATGATCTGGCGCGCGGCATTGGTGAGATGGTCGTCGCCGCGGATGATGTGGGTAACGCCCATGTCGTGGTCGTCGACCACGACGGCAAGCATGTAGGTGGGCGTGCCGTCGGAGCGGAGAATGATGAAGTCGTCGAGGTTCTCGGTCTTGAACACGACCTCGCCCTGGACGTGGTCATGGACGACGATCTCGCCGGTTAGCGGTGCCTTGATGCGGATCACTGGGGCCACGCCCGGTGGCGCTTCCGACGGATCGCGGTCGCGCCACATGCCGTTGTAGCGCGGCGGCTTGCCGGCGGCGCGAGCCTCCTCGCGCATGGTCGCCAGCTCTTCCTGTGAGCAATAGCAATAATAGGCCTGACCGCGCTTCAGCAGCTCGTTGGCGATTTCGGCATGGCGGGCGGCACGCGAAAACTGCAGCGTCGGCTCGCCGTCCCAGGTCAGGCCGAGCCAGGTCAGACCGTCATAGATTGCCTGCACCGCGCCTTCCGTCGAGCGCTCGCGGTCAGTGTCCTCGATGCGGAGCAGGAATTTGCCCTGCATGTTCCGCGCGTAGGCCCAGCTGAACAACGCCGTGCGCGCGCTGCCGATGTGCAGGTAGCCGGTCGGCGAGGGAGCAAAGCGGGTAACGACGGGCTTATTGGGCATGCATAACCTTGGCGCTTGAGCGGCGCCGTGTGTAGCATGGTCTTCGGGGATCGCAAGGGCAGGGGGCTCATGGCGGAGACCCTTGAAATCGGGGCCGCCGACGCCCGCCCGGAGCGCCGGAACCCGGTGCCGCGAGCGCCTCTGTTGCGGCCGGTGTGGTTCCGAAAGCGCGTCGCGCGCGGCTTTGTCGCAAGCCTGACGCGAGCGCTCGACGAGCGGCGGTTCTTCGTGCTGCTGCCCTTCGCGATGATCGCCGGGCTCGTGGTGTCGTTCGAGTTGCCGGTCGAGCCGCAGCCGATCGCGCTCGCAGTCGGGGCTGTTGCTATCGCGCTGGCGCTGGCGTTTTCGCTGCGCTCGATCGTCCGGCTGCGGCTGCTCACACTGCTGGCGGCGATCTGGACCGGCCTTTGCCTCTTGCCGATCCACAGCGTCCTGTTCGGAACGCCGATGCTAATGCGGCCGGCCTACGGAGCGTACCAGGCGCGGGTCGATGAAATCCTCTCCGAGACGGCGACCGAGAAGCGCGTTGTGGTGTCGTCCATCGCGCCGACTGCAGGCGACCGGGCCATCCCGGTGCGCCGGGCGCGGCTACTGGTCAAGGGCGGCCCGGATCTCACCCCAGGAGATGTGATTGCCGGATCGTTCCGGTTCGCGCCGGTCCCCGGGCCGGTGTTTCCCGGCGGGTTCGACACGCAGTTCCATTCCTATTTCGACGGGATCGGTGCCTATGGCAATTCGATCCATCCGCCGACGATCGCGGTGACGGCGAGCGAGACCGCGCCCGAGCACATCGTCGATGCGATCCGTCGTGGCATCGCCGACCGCATCGATGCCGAGTTGGCCCAGCCGGCAGCGGGAGTGGCGCGTTCGATCATCAATGGCGACCAGAGCGCGGTGAGCGACGAGACGCGTACCACGATGGCCACGGCCGGTATCGCCCACGTGCTGTCGGTCTCGGGACTACACCTGACGATCGTTGCCGGTGGCGTGTTCTGGGTGTTGCGGCTGATGCTGTCGGGGTTCGACGGGCTGGCGCGGCGGATTTCGGTGAAGCGCGTCGCGGCGGTCGGGGGAGCCGCGGCGGCGGTGTTCTACTATGCGATCTCCGGCGGCAATGTCGCGGCGTTCCGCTCGACGCTGATGATCCTCCTGGTCTTTGGGGCGGTGCTGTTCGGACGGCGGGCGCTGACGATGCGCAACGTCGCCATCGCCGGGGTAGTCGTCATCGCCAGCGATCCAGCGAGCGTTTTCCGGCCAAGCTTCCAGCTGAGCTTTGCCGCGGTGATCGCGCTGGTCGGGGCGTACGAGAACCTCCGCAACACCGGCGGTCGCGACGCGAGTTTCCTCGCGCATGTCTGGGGGTACGTGAAAGGCATCGTCATAACGAGCCTCGTCGCCGGGACGGCGGCGGTCCTGTTCTCGGTGTATCATTTCCAGCAGACTTCGCCGCTCGGGGTGCTGGGCAATCTCGCGACACTGCCGCTGGTCGGGTTCATCATGATGCCGGCGGCGCTGATCAGCGTGCTGCTGATGCCTTTCGGGCTCGAGGAGCCGTTCGTTTGGGCGATGGGCTGGTCGATCGACCGGATGCTCGAGATGGCCGGCATCGTCGCCGGACTCAGCGAACATCTGCGGGCCAGCCCGCTGCTGACGCCGCCCGCGCTCGTCATTGGCCTCGCGGCGCTCTGCTGGTTCGCGTTCTTCAAGGACCGCTGGCGCCTGCTCGGACCGGCGCTGGCGCTGCCGATGGTGGCGCTGTTCGCGCTGGATGGGTCACCTGACGTGCTGATCGCGGATACGACGCAGGCGATGGTTGTGCGTGGGCCAACCGGGCTGGAACTCGCCGCCGGCAAGTCGAAGAGCTTTGCCCTCGACGTCTGGCGCGAGACCTACGCCGATCCGATTGCAGTCGCGGCGAAGGAGAGCTGCGATTCCGTCGCCTGCGTCGGCGAGAGTTCGGCCGGGTTCAGCTACGCGATCATCGACGACGTCAGCGCGTTTGCCGACGAATGCGGACGGGCGGATTTGATCGTGACGCGGCAGCGGGCGCCGGTTTGGTGCACGGCCAAAGCGGTGATCGCCGCCGGCGATTTGAGTGCGCACGGCGTCGAGTGGCTGCGCTGGAACGCCGGAACGAAGACCTTCGAGGTGCGCGCGGCGATCCCGAACCTCAACCGGCCGTGGCGGATCGACGGCTAGAGCTTGATGAGGTTTTCCGGGAGGCCGGGAACGTCGACGTCGATGGAGAAGACGCTGCCGGCGAGCGGCTCCTGCTCGAGCTCGGCGGCGCTCATGCCTTGCCGCGCCGAGGTAATGTAGAGCGTTTTGAGATCCTTGCCACCGAAAGCGGGACAGGTCGGGCGGCTGACCGGCACCTTCACGACGCGGTCGACCTTGCCGTCGGGGGTGAAGCGGATCACCGTGCCGGCGCCCCATTGGGCGTTCCAGACATAGCCGTTCGCATCGACGACCGCGCCATCCGGTTCGGCCGGCGCCTCGACGCGGGCGAAATCCTGCCAGGGACCGGTCGGCAGGCCCGTGTCGCGGTCGATGGCCACTTTGCGGATCAGGCGAGTGACACCGTCCGTGAAATAGGCGGTGCGGCCGTCGGGCGAAAAGCAGGTGGCATTGGGGATATGGATGTCGGAGAGGAGCTTTGTCACCTCGCCGGCGCGGATTTGGTAAAGCCCACCGGTCGGGGTCTTGGCCGGATCGGTTATCGACATGGTACCGACCCAGAACCCGCCGGCCGGCCCGACGCGGCCGTCATTGCTGCGGTTACCGGGCTTGTCGGCCTCGAGCGGTACGATGATCTCGCGGGTGTCGGTCGAAAGCTCGAGCTTGTAGATGCCGGCTGCCGAAGCGATGGCGAGGTTGTCGGCATCGATGACGCCGGCCGCGGTGACAATGGTGTCGAAGGTGAAGCGGTCGACCATGATGCCGCCGGCGGTGGCGGAGAACAGCGTCTTGTTGAGGATATCGAACCAGAACAGCCGCTCCTGCAGCGGGTGCCAGAAGACGCCTTCGCCCAGCTCGCAGCGGCTGTCGATGAAAAGCTCGGCGGTATCGCTCATCACGTCTGTCCTTCGTCGTACGCCTTGACGGCGGCGCGGGCGCGCGCGGCGACATCGCCCGCACTCATGCCCGGCTTGAAGATATAGCTGCCCAAACCGAATCCCGCACAGCCTGCATCGAAATACTCCCGGAAATTATCGGGGGCCGCGCCGCCCACGGCATAGAGCGGGATGGCGGGCGGCAGGACCGCCTTCATGGCCTTGATGCCTTTGGGTCCGAGCACCTCGGCTGGGAAGAATTTGAGGCCGGTGGCGCCGGCGCGGATGGCGCGGAAGGCGTCAGTGGGGGTGAAGACACCCGGATAGGAGGCCATGCCGAGCGCCCTGGTGCGGGCGATGACCGCCTCGTTGGTGTCGGGGGAGACGACGAAATCGCCATTCGCGGCTTTCACCCGCTCGGCGTCTTCGACCGTCAGGACCGTGCCGGCGCCGATCTCGGCGCGGCCTTTGAACGCCTTGGCAGCCGCCGCGATCGAGACGAAGGGCTCGGGGGAATTGAGCGGCACCTCGATGAGGGTGATGCCGGCATCGACCAGCGCGGCGCAGATGGCGGTTGTCTCAGTTGGCGCGACGCCGCGGAGGATGGCGATGAGGTGGCGGTGGATCATGCTTGGGCTCGGGCAAGTTTCAGGCCGGCGATGGTGGCGTCGGCGGCATCGACGGCGAAGCTCTCGACGGCGATGCGTTTGAGCGCGGCGCCGTAGAGGCGGCCGAAGCGGGCGGAGCCGATCAGGGGGACGGCGCTCCCGGTCAGCCAGTCGCGGTGGCCGCCGATCTCGGTGCCGGCGAGGAGGCCGGAGAGATAGCCCGAGCACCAGTCTGGGCCCTTGCCGCTGAGGAGCGCCGCGGCGCGGGTGCGGAAGGCGAGGGCGCTGAGGAGCTCGGGATGCGCGAGACCGGCGTCCATGCCCTCGGCGATGCCGGCTTCGGTTTCGGGACCGTTGGTGTCGCCGGCGAAGGAATGGCGGAGCACCGAGTGCTGGGAGAGGATCTCGTAGAACTCGCCGGTCATGGCGGAGGCGAAGCGGGTGATGCGGCCGCCATCGATCGCGACCCATTTCGAGTGGGTGCCGGGGAGGATGGCGGTGCCCTCGAAGCCGGGCTTCAGCGCGAGGAGGCCGAGGAGCTGGGTTTCCTCGCCGCGCATGACGTCCTCGTGGCCGGGTTGCCGCTGCGCGACGCCCGGCAGGATGCGCGGCCTGAGGCGCGGATCGGCGCCTTCGGGGCGGACGGCGCCAGCGGCAAGGCGATGGAGATCGGCGGGGGTGTCGAGATAGGGCGCCTCGCGCCAGCCCTGGCGGGCGCCGGCCATGCCGCAGATGACGATGTCGAGGTTTTCGCGGGCGTTGGGGCCGAGCAGCTCGCTCAGCACACCCGGGTAGTCGGCGCGGGCGATCTTGCCCATGCCTTTTTCGGAACTCGTGGAAAACGTAGCCGCGCCATCGGCATCGATGCCCCAGGCGCGCACGTTCGACGTGCCCCAGTCGACCGCCACCCATTGTGTTTGAGACGCCACGCCCGACTCCGCAAGTGCGGCGCGACCCTAATCGATCGGGGCCAAGAACGGGAGGGCGGGGCCAAGAAATTCCGACCGGGAAATACGGCAGCCGGAGGCGTCCGGTCCGCTGGTGCGGCGGCCGGAGGGCGGGGCGGGCAGTTCGCCGCTCGAGAAGTGAGCGGCGCGGCGGGACGTCCGTCCATGCCGGTATTCGGCGTTGGGTGGGACTTTCGTCCCGCCGACGCAGTCGGGATTTTCGGTCGCACGCGTCAGCCGCTCGTCGCAGCCATTTGCTGAGTGCCCATGACCGGAGGCCCCGCCATTGCCGGCGGCAAACCTCCGTTCGGGACCGGGTGCAATCCGGTCCCAGCCCTGGGCTCGACCCCGGCACAGGGTCACAGCCGACGCGCCGGTCCTTGGGCGCGGGACGACTCCCGCACCCCCCGACCCCTCGCCGCGACCCGTTCGTCTCGACTCCGCCCGATGCGGCGAGGTGAGGGGGAGTGTAAAGCGGCCGGAAGGTGCGACAGTAGGTTTGTGGGCGAGAGGGGAATTGGTGAGGCGGGGCAACGGGTTGAGGAACGCGAATTGCGACAGTCCTCAGCTCTCGCCGCGAACGGTTTCGACGACCAAGGACCCGGCCGGCAGTGGCTTCAGCAGATCGGCTTCGGGGGTGGTGAGGAAGAGCCAGGCGGCCCAGTCTTTGGGGGCGAGGACGCACACCTGGCGGTCGTGGTAGGGGGCGATGTCGGGGCCGGGGGTGGTGGTGAGCATGGTGAAGCTCAGGGCACCGTCGTCGGCTTCGGACCACAGGCCGGCAATCGCCATGATGGGCGAGTCCCTGAGACTAAAACGGTGTTTTGCCTTGGGGTATTTGGTGCCGGTGAACTCGAAGAAGCCGGAGAGCAGGATCAGGCAGCGCTTCGACTGGTCGAAGTGGCGGTTGTCGGATTTGAAGTTGAAGATTGGACCCGCCTTGGGTCTGGGCGGGGGAAACCCAAACTTCATGAGCACCAACTCGACGCCGTTGCCGGCGGCGCGGATGACGGGGCCGAAATCGCCAATGCGGATGTCGTCGGCCTGAGGCAGCACGGCGGCGGATTCGGCGGCGGGGGCGCTCAGCTCGAGGGCGCGGATGGCCTCGGCGTAGGCGGCATAAGAGACGTGTTGCTCGTA
>CAZNAE010000155.1:0-7606 GCA_964570695.1 uncultured Devosia sp. | reverse complement strand
CTGGAGGGGCTGGAGCCGGTGCGCCGCCGGCCCGGCATGTACATCGGCGGCACCGACAGCAACGCCCTCCACCATCTCTTTGCCGAGGTCATCGACAACTCGATGGACGAGGCGATCGCCGGCCACGCCACTCGCATCGAGGTGCATTTCGGCGAGGACGGCTATCTGACCGTCATCGACAACGGCCGCGGCATCCCAGTCGAGAACCACCCGAAATTCCCCGGCCGGTCGACCCTCGAGATCGTCATGACGACGCTGCACGCCGGCGGCAAGTTCGACTCCAAGGCCTACGAGACCTCTGGCGGCCTTCACGGCGTCGGCGTCTCCGTGGTCAACGCCCTCAGCGACGAGTTGGTGACCGAGGTCGCGCGCGACCAGGTGCTCTACCGGCAGAGCTATTCGCGCGGCAAGCCGACCAGCAAGGTCGTTCGGGTCGGGCCGGTGCAGAACCGTCGCGGCACCACGCAGCGCTTTCACCCCGACCCCGAAATCTTTGGCGGCAAGGCGGAGTTCTCCGTCGTCCGCTTGTTCAGGATGACGCGCGCCAAGGCGTACCTCTTCGGCGGCGTCGAAATCCGTTGGAGCTGCGACGAGGCCTTGGCCACTGACGATGTGCCGGCCAAGGCCAGCTTCCATTTCCCGGGCGGTCTGCGCGATTTCCTCGCCAGCCGCATTGAAGGCGAGCAGCGCATTGTCGACGACATCTTCTCCGGCCAGCACGGCAAGCCCGGCAGTCACGGCGCAGTCGAATGGGCGATCAGCTGGAACCTCGCCGATGGCTTCTTGCAATCGTATTGCAACACCATTCCGACCGCTGAAGGCGGCACGCATGAGCAGGGGCTGCGCACCGCGCTGCTGCGCGGCCTGCGCGCCTATGCCGATCTCAAGAACGAAAAGCGCGCCGCCGCAATCACAGCCGACGACCTGCTGGTGCAATGCTCGGCCATGCTCTCGGTGTTCGTGCGGGAGCCCGAATTCGTTGGCCAGACCAAGGACCGGCTCAGCTCGCCCGAGGCGACCCGCATCGTCGACAAGGCGCTCAGCGACGCCTTCGACCATTGGCTGACCAACTCGCCGGCGCAGGCCAACCGGCTGCTGGACTGGACCATCGAGCGGGCCGAGGAGCGCCTCCGCCGCAAGAAGGAAAAGGAGATCGATCGCCAGTCGGCGACGCGCAAGCTCCGCCTACCCGGCAAGCTCACCGATTGCACGCAGTCCGCCGCACAGGGCGCCGAAATCTTCATCGTCGAAGGCGACAGCGCCGGCGGCAGCGCCAAGCAGGCCCGCGACCGCGCCAGCCAGGCCATCCTGCCCTTGCGCGGCAAGGTGCTCAACGTCGCCGGCGCGACGCGCGAAAAGCTCGCCGCCAACCAGCAGATCGGCGATCTCATCCAGGCCCTAGGCTGCGGCACCCGCGAGCGCTACCGCGAAGACGACCTCCGCTACGACAAGATCATCCTGATGACCGACGCCGACGTCGACGGCGCCCACATCGCCTCGCTGCTGATGACCTTTTTCTTTCAGGAGATGCCCAAGCTCATCGACGACGGCCACCTCTATCTGGCGCTACCGCCGCTGTTCCGCATCAGCTCCGGTCCGAAGATTATGTACGCCATGACCGACTCCCATCGCGATGCGCTGCTTGAGCGCGAGTTCAAGGGCAAGAAGCCGGACATCACGCGCTTCAAGGGGTTGGGTGAGATGCCCTACGTCCATTTGCGCGAGACGACGATGGACAAAAAGACCCGTTCGCTGCTGCAAGTGCGCGTTCTGCAGGATCGCGATGACACCAAAACGTCGGTCGACCGGCTGATGGGGACCAAGCCCGAAGCGCGCTTCGAGTTCATCCAGGAAAATGCGCAGTTCGTGACCGACCTCGACATCTGACCGTCACCTCCCTACGTTAAGCAAAGCCTAGGGAATCCCGTTGACTCACGGGGGATTCCCTCTATGTTCCCGGCCCGTCGGGAACCACTCCGCCGCTCGGCCATCTTGGCCTCAACGCCGGCTCCTCCCAACCCCTGAGTGGACGAACACATTGCCAGATGACTTTTACGGGCTCGGCCTCAGCGCCAAGGTGACCGACGCAGTTGCTGCCGCCGGTTACACCAAGCCCACCGAGATCCAGGCGCAAGCCATTCCGCATGTCCTTGAGAAGAGGGACATCATCGGCATTGCCCAGACCGGGACCGGCAAGACCGCGTCTTTCGTGCTGCCCATGCTGACGCTGCTCGAGAGCGGCCGTGCGCGGGCTCGCATGCCGCGCACGCTGATCCTCGAGCCGACGCGCGAACTCGCCGCGCAGGTCCATGAGAACTTCGAGAAATACGGCAAGAACCACAAGCTCAGCGTCGCGCTGATCATCGGCGGCGTCAGCTTCGACGACCAGAACAAGAAGCTCGACCGCGGCGTCGACGTGCTGATCGCCACCCCCGGTCGCCTGCTCGACCAGTTCGAGCGCGGCCGCATCCTGATGTCGGGCGTCGAGATCCTCGTCATCGACGAGGCCGACCGTATGCTCGACATGGGGTTCATTCCCGAGATCGAGAAAATCTGCGCCAAGCTGCCGCCGCGCCGCCAGACCCTCTTCTTCTCCGCCACCATGGCGCCCGAGATCCAGCGGCTCACCAGCCGCTTCCTCAAGGACCCGATCCGGATCGAGGTTGCTCGGCAGAACTCGGTGGTCGAGACCATCGACCAGAAGCTGGTCCGCGTCTCCAACAAGCCCGAGGAGAAGCGCGCGGCGCTGCGCCAGCTCATCCGCGGCGAAGTCGGCCTGAAGAACGCGATCATCTTCTGCAACCGCAAGCGCGACGTGGCAACGCTTGCCCGCTCGCTGCAGCGGCACGGCTTCTCCGCCGGTGGCCTCCATGGCGACATGGACCAGAAGAGCCGCACGGAAACGCTCGACGCGTTCAAGACGGACAAGCTGATGCTGCTCGTCGCCAGCGACGTCGCGGCCCGCGGCCTCGATATTCCCGCGGTCAGCCACGTTTTCAACTTCGACGTTCCGACCCACGCCGAGGACTATATCCACCGCATCGGCCGCACTGGCCGCGCCGGCCGGTCGGGCATCTCGATCACGCTCGCCACGCCATCGGACGGCAAATACCTCGACGGTATCGTCCGATTGATACAGCACGACATCCCGGCGATGCCGTTCAAGGCCGAAGGCGGTGCCGTCGAGACTTCGTCGGGCGACAGCGAAATCCGCGACCGCGCCCCGCGTGAGCAGCGCCCGCGCCGCGGCCGCAATGGCCGCGATCATGCGCCGCGCGAGCACGCCGAGCGTCCGGTTGCGGCGCAGGCAGCCCCCACCGAGGCCCGTGAACCGGCCCCCGCCAAGCCGCAACCACAACAGCGCGAGCAGCGGCCCCGACGGCATGAGAACGATCGCCCCGCGGCTCCGGCGCAGCATAAGCCACGTCGCGAGCCGGCTGGCGCTTCCGACTCCCCGTTCGACGGCCCGGTCCCGGCTTTCCTGCTACGCCCAGGGAGTGGGCGATAAGTTAAGACCCTCACTGATAGTGTCGGCGCAGCTAACGAATCAGTGATAAACCAGCCGCCGCTGGTGACTTTCACTATCCGTTAAGTGACTCGTCGGAAAACTACTGAGACCACCAGAAGGTCGGGCATACCGGGGGCACAGTGTCGGAACAGGAATTCAGGCGCGCCCTGGGTTATGCAAACTCGGCGATCGATCTGCTGAAGCGCGGCCAGATCCCGCCTTACCCGCAATTTTACGAGCTGCTGTACACCTACGCGACCGGCGTCAATCCGTCGCTGAACCAGCGTATCAACCAGATTTTCCGCGACGGAACAGCGACTGCCGAACTGGCCGAGCGGCTCTACAACGAATTCCTCAAATCGCAGGACGCCAACGAGCGCATCTCGAGCGTCTCCGAGCGCATGGCGACCCGGATCGAGGCGGTGCACGACGCCATCGACACCGCCATGGCGACGGCCAATTCCTATTCCGGCACCTTGCAGGCAGCGAGCGGCGACCTCGGCCAGGAGATGTCCGAACCCGAGCTCCGCGCCATGGCGCAACGTCTCCTCGGGGAGACCCGCCGCATGCAGGACGCCAACGTGCAGCTCGAACAGAAGCTCGAGGCCTCGCGCGACGATATCGCCGGCCTGCAGCGCGATCTCGATGAGGTCCGCCGCGAGTCGATGCTCGATCCGCTGACCAAGATCTTCAACCGCAAATCCTTCGACGAGGGTATGCTGAAATCGTTTGCCGACGCCGGCGAGAACGGCAAACCGCTCTGCCTGATGCTGCTCGACATCGACCACTTCAAGCGCTTCAACGACACCTGGGGCCACCAGACCGGTGATCAGGTGCTGCGGCTCGTCGCCATGACCCTCAAGTCCAACATCAAGGGCAAGGACATGGCGGCCCGCTATGGCGGCGAAGAGTTTGCGGCGATCCTTCCCGAGACCGATCTCGAGGGCGCGATGATCGTTGCCGACAACATCCGCAAGGCGGTTCAGGCGAAGGAATTGCTGAAGCGCTCAACCAACGAGAAGCTCGGCCGCATCACCGCCTCGTTCGGCGTCGCCGCCTATAAGCCCGGCGACTCGCCATCCTCGCTGATCGAACGCGCCGACCGCTGCCTCTATGCCGCCAAGCACGCCGGCCGCAACCGCGTCTTCTGCGAGACCGAGCTCAAGGACGACGAGAAGATCGTCGCTTAGCTGCCGGGCGTCAGCTCGACGCCCAGCGAACGCAGCGCATCCCAATAGCCCGGATAGGTTTTGCCGACGCAATCGGGATTGAGGATGCTGATCCCGCCGATCCGCAGGCCCGCGAGCGCGAAGCTCATCGCAATGCGGTGGTCCTCATAGGTCTCGATCCGCGTGCAGGCATTGCGGTGCGCCATCTGCATCAGTCGCGGATCGCCGAGGACGACGAGATCGTCGCCTTCCTCGTGCGCCAGTCCCGGCTGGATGCGGTTGAGCTCGGTCGCCAGTGCCGAGATGCGATCGCACTCTTTGACCCGCAGATTGGCGATCCCGACGAACCGCACCGGCGTGTCGTTGAACGCCGCGAGGACCGCCAGCGTTGGAACGGCGTCCTGCATCTGCGAGCCGTCGATCACCGCGGGCAGTTTCGGGAACATCTTGATGAACTTTGCCGCCGCCGCGTCCGGTTGCGTGAACGCCTCCATCGGCACGCCGAGATCGATCTTGCCCTTAGTCAGTGCTTCCGCCGCCCAGAGATAAGTGGCGGCCGAGGCGTCCGGCTCGATCGCAAAATCGGTCGCGCGGTACTTCGTCGGCTCGACCCGCCACGTCCTCGCGTCCACCGGGTTCACCACCCCGCCGAATGCTGCCATCGCCGCCACCGTCAGATCGACATAGCCTCGCGCGTCGAGGTCCTTGCCAGTGAGCACTACGTCGATCGCGTCCTCGCCGAACGGCGCGGCCATCAGCAGCGCCGAAACATACTGGCTCGACAGCCCACCATCGATCTCCACCCGTCCGCGCCCGAAATTGCCGTGTCCTTCGATGGTCACCGGCGGGCAGCCGCTCGGCGCGCTCGCCGCGATGCCGAGCGAGCGGAGCGCGGCGACCAGCGGCCCGATCGGGCGCTTGCGCATCGCCTCATCGCCATCGACGATCACCACGCCATCGCAAAGGGCCACCGCCGCCGTCAGGAAGCGCGTCGCCGTGCCGGCATTGCCGAGCATCAATGGTGCGTCGGGCACCTTGAGGAAGCCGGCACTCATGACGATGAAACTTGTCGCGTCCGGCTCGTCGACGGCGACGCCCATCTGCCGCAGCGCGGCGGCCATCAACTGCGTGTCCTTGCTTTTCAGCGCCCCGGTCAGGCGGCTCGTCCCCTTCGCCAGCGCCGCCAGCAGCAGCGCGCGATTGGTGATCGACTTCGATCCAGGCGGGCGCACGGAGCCAATCAAGGGACGATCGGGCGGCGTGATGCTGAGAGCGGCGGTCATGGCGCGCGAGGTGGCATAGGTGGAGGGGTTACGCAAGACCGGCGAACCCGAACCTCGTGGTTCGACAGGCTCACCATGAGGTTCTCAGCAACCGCCGCAAACTGCTGTAGCCTCATGATGAGCTTGTCGAACCACGGAGGCGGGCGCGCGATGCCCCTACTCCACCGTCACCGATTTCGCCAGATTGCGCGGCTGGTCCACGTCCGTCCCCATGAACACCGCCGTGTGGTAGGCCAGCAATTGTACCGGGATCAGCGCCAGGATCGGCGCGACGAAGCTCGCGACCTTGGGGATGACGATGATCTCCGCCACGCCGTGCCCGATATGCCGCGCCCCTTCCTCGTCGGTAATCAGGATGATCTGCCCGCCGCGTGCCGAAACCTCCTGCATGTTCGACATGGTCTTTTCCATCAGCTCGTCCGATGGCGCCACGACGATGACCGGCATCACCTCGTCGACCAGCGCAATCGGCCCGTGCTTCAGCTCGCCCGCTGGATAGCCCTCGGCGTGGATGTAGCTGATCTCCTTGAGCTTGAGCGCGCCTTCCATGGCGACCGGAAACATCTGGCCGCGACCGAGATAGAGCACGTCCTTGGCCTTGCTCAGCCCCTTGGCGATCTTTTCGATCTGCGCCTCGGTACCGAGGGCCTGCGACACAGCCGCCGGCAATGCCGTCAGCCCGCGCACGAGTTCGGCTTCCTGCGCTCGGCTCAGCGTGCCGCGGGCCACGCCGGCGGCGATCACGAGGCTCGCAAGCGCCGTGAGCTGCGCCGTCAGCGCCTTGGTTGAAGCAACGCCAATCTCCGGACCGCAAAGCGTCGGGAACACAACTTCGCTCTCGCGCCCGATCGTCGATTCCGGCACGTTGAGGAGGCTCACCACGTGTTGGCCGGACCGCGCGCAATAGCGCAGCGCCGCCAGTGTATCGGCCGTCTCGCCCGACTGGGAGATGAACAGCGCCAGCCCGCCCTTCTCGACCGGCGGCTCGCGGTAACGGAACTCCGACGCCACGTCGACGTCGACCGGCAGCCGTGCATATTTCTCGAACCAGTACTTTGCGATGAGCCCCGCGTAATACGCCGTTCCACAGGCCGAGATGGTCAACCGTGGCAACACCGCGAAATCGAACGGCAACTTCTCGCGCAGCGCCACCTTCTCCGCGCCCATGTCCACATAATGGCTAAGCGTGTGCGAGATTGTCTCGGGCTGCTCGTAGATTTCCTTGGCCATGAAATGGCGGTGATTGCCCTTGTCGACCATCAGCGCCGACGCCTGCGACACCTGCATCTCGCGTCGCACAATCGCATCCGACCCGTCGCGGATCGTCACGCCTTTTGGCGTGATCACCGCCCAATCGCCATCCAGCAGATAGCTCAGCCGCGACGTGAACGGCGCCAGTGCCATGGCGTCGGAGCCGAGATACATCTCAGTCTCGCCATAGCCCACCGCCAGCGGCGCCCCGTGCCGCGCCGCGATCAGCAGCTTGTCGTGGCCCTTGAACATGAAGGCCAGCGCAAAAGCCCCGCGCAGCCGCTTCAGCGTCGCGGCCACAGCCATCTCGGGATCGAGCCCGCGGTCGATCTCGCGCGTCACCCAGAGCGCGACCGATTCCGTGTCGGTCTGCGTCTTGGGCAAATAGCCGTCCT
>CAZNAE010000154.1:2643-7683 GCA_964570695.1 uncultured Devosia sp. | reverse complement strand
CCTGGCTGGCGCGCCGCTCGACGATGGCGACGTCGATGCCGGCCAGAGCCAGCTCGCCCGCCAGCATCAGCCCGGTCGGGCCGCCACCGGCAATGATCACCGCATGCTGGGATAGCTGCATTGTGTTCCTCCACAGAATTTGGCTTGGGCGCGCCTTTTACGGGAGGGAAGGGGTCTTGAAGCAAGCCCCTTGTGCGCTACATATGAGGATGGGAGGAGGAGGCTGACCGTCTTCGGTTGTAGCCACCCCGAGCCACGGCCTTCGCCAGCGTCCCCTCGCTTTCGGGCTTGATCATCCTCCGCAAATCCTGCGCATTACCGCCAACCGCATGCTGTCGATTCCGCGGTGCCGTAGGGCAGATTGATGACTGACCGCATTCCCGATGAACTCTTCCTTGCGCCGGAAAAGAAGAGCTGGTTCACCCATGACCGCTTCGGCATGTTCGTGCACTGGGGGATCTATGCGCTGGGCGCCCGGCACGAATGGCTGAAGAACCGCGAAGAAATCGACGATTCGGGCTACCAGAAATATTTCGAGAATTTCGATCCCGATCTCTACGACCCGCGCGACTGGGCGCAGCGGGCGAAGGCGGCGGGGATGAAATATGTGGTGCTGACCGCCAAACACCATGACGGCTTCTGCCTGTGGGACAGCCGAGCCACCGACTACAAAGCCACCAACACCCCGTATGGCAAGGATTTGCTTCGACCGTTCGTCGAGGCGTTCCGCGCCGAGGGGCTGAGAATCGGGTTCTATTATTCGCTGCTCGATTGGCATCATGCCGATTTCCCGATCGACATGTACCATCCGCTGCGCAATCGCGAGGATGCGGCGACGCTCAATGCCGGCCGCGACATCACGCGCTACGCTGCTTACATGCGCGAGCAGGTGACGGAGCTCCTGACCGGCTTCGGCAAGATCGACATCATCTGGTTCGATTTCAGCTACCCGGGGCGGACCTACAAGGGCCTGCCCGGCAAGGGTCGCGACGAGTGGCAGAGCGTCGAGCTCCTGACGCTGGTGCGCAAACTCCAGCCTGATGTCATCGTCAACAACCGGCTCGATCTCGACGGGCTGACGGACGCCCTGCCGGACGTCCTCACGCCTGAGCAATATACGCCGCGCACCCCACCGCTGATCAACGGCCGCGAGCCGACCTGGGAGATGTGCCAGACCTTTTCGGGATCGTGGGGCTATTACCGCGACGAGGAGAGATGGAAGAGTCCGGCTCAGCTCATCCAGATTTTGATCGACGGCGTGGCGCTGGGCGGCAATCTCCTGATGAATGTTGGGCCGACCGGCCGTGGCACCTTCGACCAGCGCGCGATCGATGCGCTCGGCGCCTATGGCCGGTGGATGAATCTCCATAGCCGTGCCATCTACGGGGCTGGTCGCTCGACCTACGAGGCGCCGCGCGACTGCCGCTTCACGCAGCGCGACAATCGGCTCTATCTCCACATCTACAACTGGCCGAACCGGTATCTGCACCTCGACGGGCTCGCCGGCCGGGTCAAATACGCGCAGTTGTTGCACGACGCGAGTGAGGTGCAATGGGTCGGTGCCAGCACCGATCCGCATTTCGTGCCGCCGGTCGGCCAGACGACGCTGACGCTCGACCTGCCGGTCAAGAAGCCGGACGTTGTCGTTCCGGTGGTGGAGCTGTTTCTCAAATGACGACACGCATCAGCAAACAAACCATAACCCTGCCGATGTCGCGCCTCGGACCTCCGAGCAACATGCCACGGTTCCACTGGCAGCAGCCGACGCCCACCCGGCCGACGCCGCCGAATTTCGGCCTGACCGAGGACGAGGGCCGGCACGGCTTCCAATGGGGCGAAGACTCGATCCTGCCCTACCAGGTCTCGGACGACTATGATCGCGACCCGCAACCCGCCGGACTCGAGTGCCTCGTGATCGAGAACGACCGGCTTCGTGCGGTCGTGGCGCCCTCGTTGGGCGGCCGGCTCATCGAGCTCAAGGATCTGGCGAAGGGTCGCGATCTGGTGTTCCGCAATCCGGTGTTCCAGCCGGCCAACCTCGCGGCGCTTAACGCGTGGTTCTCCGGCGGCATCGAGTGGAACGGCCTTATACCAGGCCACACACCGTTCACCTGCGTGCCGGTCTTCGCGGGCGTTCGCGAGACGCCGCAGGGTCCTATCCTCAGGATCTACGAGTTCGACCGGATCGTCGAGGCGACGTGGCAGATCGATCTGTTCCTGCCAGCGGACTCGGCTTGCCTCTTCGCACATGGACGGATCGTCAATCCATCGTCCGAGGCGCGCCTCGCCTATTGGTGGACCAACATCGCCGCGCCGATGAGCCGTGGAACCCGCGTGCTGAGCCCGGCGGACTATTCGATCGAGCACATCTGGCCGGGCAACAATCTCGGCCGCTGCGAGTTTCCACGGCCGGACTGGGACGCGTCCTACCCGGACAATTGGGAGAACTCGACGTCGGTCTTCTTCCGATCGCCTTCCGCTCCGCGGCTGTTCATCGCCTCGCTCGACGCCGCTGGGTACGGTCTCGGGCAGACCAGCACGCGCGAGATGCGCGGCAGGAAGTTCTTCTATTTCGGCAGCGCCGTCGGCGGCCAGAACTGGATGGATTACCTCGCACGGCCGGGTGCGGGTCAGTATCTCGAGATCCAGAGCGGCATCACGCCGACGCAGAACCAGCGCTTCGATCTTGCCGGCGGCGATGAGCTCGATTGGACCGAGGCGTATTTTCCGGTCAACCTCGATCCCGAGGCGGCGCACGATCCGGACTATCGGGCATCTGTGTCGCGGGCGGCCGAGGTCGTGGATCGTACCGTTCCGGCTGAGGAACTGGCGCGGATCGACGCCTTCCTCCGTGAGCAGGCGCGCTTGCCGCTGGACGTACGCCATTCTGCAGGGCAGGCTTGGGGCGCGCGGCAGGAGCAACTTCTTGGCCGGCCACTGGCGGAAGGGCTCGATTTTGCCGTCGATACGCCGGCCGACTTCTGGGATGAGCTTGCGCGGGGCAGTGTTATTTCCGCGGCGAACCTTAGCGACATCCCCGACGGCATTGCCGTCTCGAAGCTCTGGATCGATCGCGTCATCGCGAGCGAGACGGCGGAGGGGACCACTTGGCTCCAGGCGCTGATGCGGGCCATCGCGCTGCTCGATCAGGGGCAGACGGCGGCCGCGCTGCAACAGGTCGATCGGTCCCTGTCGCTTCATCCCTCATGGCTCGGCTATCGGACGCGGGCACTGCTCGGTGCTGATGCCGATCATGCCTCCGAGGACTATCTCCGTGCCTGGGCGGCCGGCGGCGCGCCGCCGGAACTGGCGGTCGAAATCGCCACGCACTTCATGAAGGCCGAGCGCTCGGCCGAACTTAAGAGGTTCGTCGATGCATTGCCGCCTGCGATGCGCGACAATGAGCGCATCGTTCTGGCGCGCGCCATGGTCGCCGCCAACGACCGGCAGTTCGACGAGCTCGAGCGGCTGCTGATGAGCCGGCAATTCGCCTCGATCCGCGAGGGCGAAACACTGCTCTCCGACCTCTGGGTCAGGTTGCGGCGTGGGCGGCTCGAGGCCGAGCTTGGCCGGACGCCGACGCCCGCAGAGGCGCGTGCCGACCTCGCGCGCCATCCGCTGCCGCGGTCGTTGGACCTGCGCATGCACGTCATCGAGGACGTCGCGGTGGGCTAAGCCGTCGCGGCGGTCTTAGCAGCCCGCTGACGCATCGACATGCCGATGGCCGAGAGCATCGCCTCGTCCACGGAGACGCCGACGGCGCGTAGCGCGAGCACGGCGGCGCCGACCGATCCGTCGCTTGCAACCCGGATGTCGGGCTCGCCACCTGCCGCGCGCACAATCGCCGCGATACCGGGGGCGACGCCGCGAAGGTGCGCGATGACGCCGCCGCCGAGGACGATCGGGCCCGGCACCGCCGCGTCGAACGCCAAAGCGAAATCGGACACGAGGTAGCGCTCGGCTTCAGCAACCAGCCGCGCGGCGATCGGGTCATCGCGGTGGGCGATGACGAGCGGTGCAAAGCGCGCGAGCTCGACCGGCCGAATGGCGTAGATCGAGTCGATCAGCAGCCGTAGCGGCGCCGGGCGGCCGCTGACACTTTCGTCGTGCCGTTCGATGTTGAAGGCATCGAGCAGGGCAGCGGTCAGTGCGGTTTTGTCACCACGGCCTTCGAGATCGGCGACTGCGGCGCGGGCGGCCTGCTGGCCGAGCCAGAAGCCCGATCCGAAATCGCCGGCAAGCCAGCCCGCGAGGTCGACGACGCGCTCGACCTCGCCATTGCGGATGCGCACTGCCCCAGCGCCCGTGCCGGCGATGACGCAATAGCCGTCGGTGGTCGCGGTGGCCGACGAGAACATCGCCTGCACGTCGCCCACGAAAACGATAGGACCGGTGAGCCCGAACCCGCGAAAGGCGGCCTCGAGCCGGTCCAGCGCGACATGCACCTGTGGTCCGGCGAGAGCGATCAAGGCGAGCGAGATGTCGAAAGGACCAGCGCCGGCCTCGGCCACCGCGGCTTCGACCGCCGACACGATCGCCGACGCCGCCTTGTCGGGGGTGTTCGACGCAGGGTTGCCGCCGAGGTTGCGGCCTTGGCCGAGGCATTGGCCGCTCATGTCGATCAGGGACGCGCGCGAGGTCGACCCACCGACGTCGATGGCGAGCAGGACAGCGGGCATCGCTCAATGTCCCGCTTGCATTCGCCGGAGTTGCTGCATAAGAATTGTTTTCATCAGCACGTCAAACTTCCTGAGAGTGATTTTCAGGCTTGGGCTCGTTAGTACACATGACCAGCGCCGCGAAGACGTTCAGCGTAGTGGACCGCATCAAGACCTATCAGTCTCAGATGCCGGCCACGATGGCGAAAATTGCGGCTGTGCTCATTGACGACCCGAAGGCGCCACTCAGCCTGTCGATCACCGAACTGGCCGAGCGCGCGGGGACCTCGGCGGCAAGCGTGACCCGATTCTGCCGAATGATCGGCTATAGCGGATATTCGCCGCTGCGCGTCGGCATTGCCGAAGATGTCGGCCGCGGCGG
>CAZNAE010000154.1:0-2543 GCA_964570695.1 uncultured Devosia sp. | reverse complement strand
GAGGCGCGCCTTTATCGCATCGGCGTCAACGTCCATCCCTGGGCCGAGGTGCACAACGGCCTCACCAGCGCCGCCATCCTCGACCACAAATGCGTCGCCATCGGCATCTCGAACACCGGCCGCACCGATGAAACCATTCAGATGTTGACGGTGGCGAAAGCCTCCGGCGCCCACACCGTCGCGATCACCGGCAACCCGGAATCGCCGCTGGCGAAGGTCGCTGAGGATGTGCTGATCGCCGCCTCGCCCGATGGCTATCTGCAGCCTGCGGATTTGTCGGCGCGGCACTGCCAGCTCTTCGTCGTCGATCTTCTTTATCTCTTGATCGCGCAGTCGAATTTCGACCGCACGACGCGCTATCTCGCCTCCTCCGCGGCCGCGGTGGCGCCGCGGCGCCGGCCGATGCGCGGTGCTCTCTCTTCCCAGTCGACCGCCCGTCGGGCGGCGGCTCTGCTTTCCCGAGAACCGAGTGAACTATGACTGACCTGATCAGCCAGTATCTGCGTGAAGTGACCCCGCGCCTCGAGCGCCTTGCCGTGCCCGGAGGACCGATCGATGACGCCATCGCGGTGATTGCCGACGGCCTCGACGCCGGCGGTGTGGTGCAGGCCTTCGGCACAGGTCATTCGGAAGCGTTCGCGATGGAAATCGCCGGACGCGCCGGCGGGCTGATCGCGACCAACCGCATCGCGCTGCGCACTCTGGTGCTGCGGGGCGGGCGCGATATTTCGGCACTCGGCGGCGCCGAGTTCGAGCGCGACTCCAATATCGGCGAGAACCTCCTGGCGCTGTTCGACGTGCAGCCCCGCGACGTGTTCATCATCGCCTCGAATTCCGGCGTGAACGGTTCGATCCTCGGCGTGGCTCTCGCCGCCAAGGCGCGGGGCCACAAGGTGATCGCAGTCACCAGCCTCGACCATACCAATCGCGTCAAGCCCAAGCATCCGAGCGGCAAGCGGCTCAGCGAAGTGGCCGATATCGTCATCGATAACCTGGCGCCCTTCGGCGACAGCACGCTGGAGCTGGAAGGAGGCATCGGTGTCGGCGCGGTGTCCTCGATAACTGCAGCCTTTATTGCGCAGCGCATCACGATCGGCGTCGCCGAGACGTTGCGCAGGCGCGGCAAGACCCCCCCGGTCTACATCTCGGCCAATATTCCGGGCGGTGACGAGCACAACCGTGCTCTCGAAGATCTCTACGGCGATCGAATCCGCAGGGAGGCCTAAGAGCCTTGCGTACCCGGTTGCTGTGGGATGTAACTAACCAGAAGAACAGAAGGGAAGGACCAAAATGAGTATCAAGAATATCGACCGTCGCACGTTTATGCGCGGGACGGCGGCCGCAGCCGCAGCAGTGCCGCTGAGCGGCCTGCTGGGCTCGACCAGCGTCTTCGCACAGGACGCCGCGAACCCGTTCGCTGTTGCCGACGGCTCGTCCGTCGACGCGGTGATCTTCAACGGCGGCTACGGCATCGACTACGTGCAGTTCGCTGCCGACGTCATGCAGAAGGCACACCCGACCGTGAAGGTTGTGGTATCGCCCTCGACCCAGATCGCGACGGAATTGCAGCCGCGCTTTGTCGGCGGCAACCCGCCGGATCTGATCGACAACTCGGGTGCTGACGCCATCGGCTTCAACTCGATCCTCGACCAGCTCACGGATATGAACTCCGTTCTGGACGCTCCGAACCTCGAAGGCACCAAGATCCGCGACACGCTGTTCGGCGGCGTCGAGGCTCCCGGCACCTTCGGCGACAAGTTCGTGGCGCTCAACTACGTGCTCACGGTTTACGGCATCTGGTACTCGGCGCAGCTGTTCGGCGACAATGGCTGGACTCCGCCGACCAACTGGGACGAGGCGAAGGAACTTGGCGCCAAGGCCAAGGAAAAGAACCTCTATCTGCTCGGTTGGGGCAAGGAAGCCGCGACCTACTACCAGACCACGATGATCGCTTCGGCGATCAAAGAAGGCGGCGACGAAGTCCGTCTGGCTCTGGACAATATCGAGAAGAACTGCTGGTCGCACCCGGCCGTGCAGGCTGCCTTTACGCACCTCTACGACATCATCCAGGCCGGCTACATGAAGCCGGGCGGGTCGGGCACCCAGTTCACCGCTGCTCAGGCGCAGTGGTCGAACGACGAGTCCTTCCTGCTCTATCCTTCGGGCTCGTGGATCGAGAACGAGATGAAGAAGGCGACCAAAGACGGCTTCAAGATGACGGGCATCCCGGACCTCGCGGTCACGGCCGGTGCCAAGATGAAGACGACCGCCCTGCATTCGACTGCAGGCGAGCCGTTCGTTCTGCCCTCGGCCGGTCCCAACTCGGCTGGCGGCAAGGAACTGCTCCGCACCATGCTGTCGAAAGACGCGGCGACCAACTTCGTCAAGACGCGCCTCGCTCCGACCATCGTCAAAGGCCTCGTGCCGCCAGACGGGTTCGGTTCGACCGCTCTGGTCTCCCAGGTCAAGATGCTCGGCGACGCCGGGACGGACGTCTTTACCTGGAACTTCGTCGACCTCTACGGCACCAACAAGGACATGCT
>CAZNAE010000153.1:0-7695 GCA_964570695.1 uncultured Devosia sp. | reverse complement strand
CGCGCCAGCCGTAGATCGACTGGTCGTCGTCGCCGACGACGCAGACATTGGCTTCCGACGCCGGCTTGCCTTGGGCCAGCAGCCGCAGCCAGAGATACTGCGCGACGTTGCTGTCCTGGTATTCGTCGACCAGCATGTATTTGAAGCGGCGGTGGTACTCGGCGAGCACGTCCGGATGCTCCTTGAACAGCCGGATGTTCTCGAGCAGCAGATCGCCGAAATCGACGGCGTTGAGAGTCTTCAGCCGGTTCTGGTAGTCCGCATAGAGTTTTTGCGCCCGGCCGTTGGCGTAGATGCCAGCTTCGCCGGGTGTGATGTCGCGCGGCAGGAGGCCGCGGTTCTTCCAATTGTCGAGCATGCCGGCGAACTGGCGGGCGGGCCAGCGCTTCTCGTCGATGTTCTCGGCGTCGAGGATCTGCTTGATCAGCCGGATCTGGTCGTCGGTGTCGAGGATGGTGAAATCGGATTTGAGGCCGACCAACTCGGCGTGGCGCCGCAGGATGCGCGCGCCGATCGAATGGAAGGTACCGAGCCAGGGCATGCCCTCGACCGTCGAGCCGACGAGCGCGGCGATGCGCTCCTTCATCTCGCGGGCGGCCTTGTTCGTGAAGGTCACCGACAGGATTTCGGCGCCGCGGGCCCGGCCGGTGGTGAGGATATGGGCGATGCGGGTCGTCAGCACGCGGGTCTTGCCGGTGCCAGCGCCGGCGAGCACCAGCAGCGGGCCGTCGATGGTCAGCACGGCGTCGCGCTGCTCCTCATTGAGGCCCTTGAGGTAATCGACATCGCGCCGGCCGAACTGGCTGGTGATGGGATTGGCCCCGGCGGGGGCGACTGGCGGGACGCGAGCGGGCTCAGCAGCTGCCATTGCGGCTTGACGAATCTCTTTTTGTTCTCGTTCCGCCTATATAGGCGGGGATGGGCCATAAAGCCATGCGCGCCACCGCACAAACGCCCGCCCGAGGCCCAAATTCTGCCGTGGAGGCAAGCCATTGCACGCGTGACGCGGGGCGGCAGCTTGCCTAAAGTCCTCCGACGTCATGGGGCTTCGCCGGGCAAGTGCTCAACCGCCTGTTCATCGCCATCGGTGTGCTGGTCATCCTCGCCATTGGCGGGGCGTTCCTGTTGCCGCGGTTCATCCAGTGGGGCGACTACCGCGGTCGGCTGGAAACGATGGCCGCGCAGGCGTTTGGTGCGCAAGTCGCCATCGAGGGCGACATTCAGCTGACGCTGCTGCCGCAGCCCAAGATCGAGTTCACCAAGGTTCGCGTCGGGCCGGCGGCGGCGCCGGCAATGCAGGTCGACAAGGTTGAGGCCGAGTTCTCGCTGCTCGACTTCCTGCGCGATCAGTACAAGGTGACGCGGCTCGAACTCGACCATCCGGCGGTCAACCTCGCGTTGGCGGCGGACGGCTCGCTCGGCTCCGGCTTTGCCATCGCCGCCGGCAGCAGCCAGTCGAATGTGTCGATCGCCGATGCCGACGTGGTCGACGGCACGGTGACGCTGGCCGATGCGCGGGCCGGCAAGACCTACGATGTCGGGGCGATCAATGGGCAGGTGAAGGTCGAGGCGCTGCAAGGGCCATACAGCTTCCAGGGCACGACCAATCTCAGTGGGGTCGGTTACGCGGTGCGCATTTCGAGCGGCAAGCTCGACGACAGCGGCGCGACGACGCTGTCGCTGTATCTCAAGGCGGTCGACGACAGCTTTACGCTCGAAAGCAGCGGCGCGCTGCAGACCGGTGCTACGCCAAAATATACGGGCGATTTGACCTATCGCCGGCCGCCGCCGAAGCCGGCCGACGGGCAGACTGCCGATGCCGGGCGCGGCGACCTCGTGCTCCAGGGCAAGCTCGAAGCGGCATCGGACCGCGTGCTGCTCACGAGCTACACGCTGCTGCCGGACGAAAACCGCTCTTCGATCCGGCTGACCGGCGCAGCCGAGATGAAGCTCGGCAAGGATGTGTCGTTCAACGCGGTACTGTCCGGCAGCGTCATTGCGCTGCCGCCGCGCGACGCCACCAAGGAGCTGACCGATCCGCCCTATGAGCTGGTGCGGCTGCTCGGCGAAACGCCGCTGCCGCCGATCCCGGGCATTCCTGGGACGATCGGCCTCGACATTACTGAGCTCAATTTGCGCGCCGTGTCGCTGCGTGGCCTGCAGCTCGACGCGACCACCGATGCCAAGAGCTGGACCATCAAGGATTTCGCCGCGACGCTGCCGGGCGGCACCAAGGTCGGGCTGACGGGCAACCTTGGCGTCGTCGATGGGCACCCGATCTTCGCTGGCGGGGTGACGCTCGACACCCAGCAGCTCGACCGGCTGGCGGCGCTGTGGCGGAAGCCAACCCAAGGCAACCCGCTGTTCAACATGCCGGGCTCGCTGAGCGCCGATGTTGCACTGTCGAGCGACCGGCTGGCGCTGTCGTCGGGGACGCTGGTGGTCGCCGGCATCAACCAGGGGTTCGATGCCGAGATCGGCTTTGGCGCGACGCGCGACCTCAAGGTCGATGCGCATTTCACCACGCTCGGGCAGGAAGAGAGCGACGCGATCGGCGCGCTGATGCCGGACCTCACCGCAAACGGCAGCTTTGGTTCGACCTTCCCCAAGGGGCAGATCAGCCTCAGCGCCAGCAAGGCGGTGCTGTTCGGTCTCGACGGCACCGAACTCGCGGCGGACGCCACCTGGGACGGCGGCGTGCTGGAGTTCTCAAAACTCTCCGCGGCCGACCTTGGCGGCACGACGTTCGACGCCAAGCTCACGGCGTTCGGGACGCTGACCAAGCCTGAGCTCTCGGGCACCGCCACCGTCAAGGTCGAGGATGGGGCGCCGGCGTTGGCCCAATTACTATCGGGCGTGAACACGCCGCAGGCGGTGAAGGATTTCCTGGGCCGCTCACTGCCGGCGGATCTGACGCTGCAGCTCGACGCGCCGGCGGGCGATGGCGGGCAGTCGCTCAACGTCAACGGCAGGCTTGGCACCGCCGATGCCAAGCTGACCGCCAAGCTCGGCGCAGGGATCGTCTCGGCCCTGACGGCGCCGATCACCGCCGATCTCGACATGACCTCGCAAAGCCCGCATCTGATGACGGCGCAGTTGGGGCTGGGCCAGCAACCCTTATTCGACGAGAGAACGCCGTTACACCTGAAATTGTCGGTCGAGGGCGTGCCGTCCAACAGTTACCAGACGCACGTGAGGCTCGAGGGCGGCGACGACAGCATCGTGTTTACCGGCGACGTCGTGCCGGGCGACTTCACCAGGATCGCGGGGCAGGGGGATATCGAGGCGACGCTTACCGATCCGTCGGCACTGGTCGACGCGGCGGGCGCCGGCGGCATCTACGTGCCACCGCTCAAGGGCAAGGCGACGCTGGTCTTCGAGGGCGCCAATAGCCTGAGGCTCGACGGAATCGATGCCGGCGGCATCACCGGCAATCTGTCGCTGACCCGGCTCAACGGCACAGCCACGATCGGCGGCGATCTCGCGGTGCCAACGCTCGATATAAAAGGCCTGCTGCCGCTTCTTGCCGGCGCGTCGGGCACCGTTCCGGTCGTGGGCGATCTCTGGCCGGAGGGCCCGATCGATATCGGCGCGGGGCCGCGGACCACCGAGGGGCGGATTGACGTTAGCGTGGCCGCGCTTACTGCGGGCACGGCGCCACTGGTGAGCAACGCCAAGTTCGGACTCGACTGGGATGCGCAGAGCGTCCACCTGCAGCAACTGATCGGCGCGACCGGCGGCGGTACGCTGAGCTTTGATGCGAGCGTCTGCTGTTCCAACGGCCAGTCCGCCAAGCAGATCACGGGGCGGCTGGCGCTGAGCGGCGTGGCGCTCGACGCGGTGGCGCCGGCGGCAATTGGCGCGGGCCTCGACGGCAAGGTCGAAGCGTCTGCGGAGTTCAACGGCAGCGGCGCGAGCCTTGCCGAAGCCATGGGAGCGATGACCGGCACCGGCAGCTACACGATCAGCGATTTCTCCGCCGCGCACTTCGATCCCGCGACGTTCAAGGACGTCGGCGCGCTGCCGGGCGTGCTCGATATGGACCCGGATGTTTTGACCGCGACGGTGACCGACAAGATCGCCGACGCGCCGTTCACCGCGCCGAGCGTCACCGGGACATTCACCATCGCCGGTGGCGTGCTGCGAAGCCCGAACCTCGCGATTGATGGAGCCGGCTCGCGCATCTTTGGCGGTGCGACATTGTCGCTGAAGGATCTCGCGCTCGACGCTCGGTATGCCATGTCGCCGACCGATACGCCGGATGCAACCAGCTTGGTCGATCCAACCAGCGCGGAGCTGGCTGCGGTGGTCACCGGTCCCCTCTGGGCGCCAAGCACCAGCTATGATGTGGCGTCGCTCGTCGCGGGAATGAAGATCAAAGCCAGCGAGGCCGAACTGGCAGTGCTCGAGCAGCGCAAGGCGGAAGCCGATGCGCGGGCGAAGGCCGCGGCGGATGAAGCGGCTCGGCTGGCGGCGCAGCAGGCGGCCGACGATGCCGCGAAAAAAGCTGCAGCGGATCAGGCGGCGAAGCAGGCGGCGGCCGATGCCGCCGCAAAGAAAGCTGCGGCGGCCGCAGCCGCGTCCAACGATCTAGGGCTGTGACGCCTGGGCGTCGCGGAGAACCGCGAGGCGCAACGCCGAGGAGAGGTTCGGCCCGTCGCGCGTCCGATCGATCTCCTCGATCAGCGTCGCGAGGCGCAGGTGTCGTCTGGTGGCCAGTGCTTCGAGGCCATCCCAGAATTCGGGTTCGAGCGCGATGCTGGTGCGGTGACCGGCGATCGTCAGCGAGCGCTTATGCAAGGCTCATTTCTTGCGGAATGCGTCGAGGCTGACGACTTTTTCGCCTGGCTTCTCGGAGGCGGCCGGCGCCGGCGTCGGATTGGCCGAGGCAGGCGCCGTCACGAGTTTGGTCGGCTCGTTCGCCTCGGCCTTCTCGTCGTCGGTCGGCAGCGGCAGGGCGTTCTTGAGTTCCATGCCGAACTGCACCGAGGGATCGAAGAAGCCCTTGAGGGCCGAGAATGGGATCGCCAGCGTCTCCGGCTTATCGTCGAAGCTGAGACCTACCTCGAAGCCGGTATCGCTGACCTTGAGGTCCCAGAACTGGTTTTGCAACACGATGGTCATGTCGTTCGGATACTGGTCGAGCAGCCGCTGGCTGAGCCGGACGCCCGGCGCCCTGGTCAGGAACGAGATGAAGAAATGATGCTCGCCGGGCAGGCCGGTCTTCGCGACTTCGGACAGCACCTTGCGCACCACGCCGCGCAGCGCTTCCTGGGTCAGGATGTCGTATCGGATATGATCTTGGGCCATGTCGCTCGGGCAGACGCGGGAATCCCCGCTCGGCGGCCATATCAGCCGCGGAGGCTGGCAATATCAAGGAGAAAGCGGAAGGAAGTGCAGGCTTCTGTTGCCAGGTGCCTGCGAACCCCGCCTGTCGCCCTGCTAGGAGCGGAGGACTTTATTCTCGAGTATCTCGAACCGCTTACGCGGCCAGAGCGTACTCAGCAACGTTGTTATCATTAGCAACTATTGCATTGGCCTGATGACGGTAGTGCCATGCCGAGCGAAAACACACCCTTTACGCCCTCGTCGATCCTGTTTCGCCCCCAGTGGCTCCCCTCCTGAGGGGAGATGGTGGAGGCGCCGGGTACTGCCCCCGGGTCCGATGGGTTTATTACGATGGCAATTTATCGCCATAGCCGTTGCCGGCACGCCGAATATAGGCGCGGCGCCCGGGGGATGCAAATGGCTAGGCCATCACCGCCAGTGCTTCGATCTCGACCAGGAAATCCGGGTTGGCGAGGCCGTGGACGCGGATGCCGGTGATGGCCGGCGGGTTGGGGCGGTTGCCCCAGACGGCCATCCAGGCGCCGAAGCCGGGGCGCAAATCGACGTCGCCGGCGAGGTAGATTTTGACCTGAACCAGTTGCTCGAGCGTTGCCCCGGCGGCCTTGAGGCAGAGCTGGAGGTTGTCGAGGGCCTTGGCGGTCTGGGCGCCGATATCGCCCTTGCCGACGATCTGGCCGGTGGCGTCGACAGCATTCTGGCCGCCGATGATCAGGGTTCTGGCGCCGGCGGGCAGCAGGATCGCCTGGGTGAAGGCGGGGTTATGGTGCATGCCCTCGGGCTGGATGTACTGAACAGGCATCGTCGGTCTCCCTGTGAGAATCGTGAGAGGATGATAAGCGCGCCGGGGCCTCGCCTGCTAAAAGGCCCCACCAGACGGAGTTCGGGACCATGTCAGCATTGGCTATGCGCAGCAACGAGGCGGATATCCGGCACCCGGAGCAGCAATATCTTGATCTGCTGCGGCTGATCCTCGAGACGGGTGTCGACCGGGCGGACCGGACCGGCACCGGGACGCGCTCGATCTTCGGCCACCAGATGCGGTTCGACCTCGCGCAAGGGTTCCCGCTGCTCACCACTAAGAAGCTCCACGTCAAATCGGTGATCTATGAGTTACTTTGGTTCCTCCGCGGTGACACCAATGTGCGCTGGTTGCAGGAGCGTGGCGTCAAAATCTGGGACGATTGGGCCGACGAGAACGGCGATCTCGGACCGGTCTATGGCAGCCAGTGGCGGAGCTGGCCGGACGGCCGCGGCGGCACCATCGACCAGATCGCCAATGTGGTGCAGTCGATCAAGACCAGGCCGGATTCGCGTCGGCATATTGTGACGGCGTGGAACCCGGCGGAAGTGGACGACATGGCGTTGCCACCCTGCCACTGCTTGTTCCAGTTCTACGTGGCGGAGGGCAGGCTCAGCTGCCAGCTCTACCAGCGCTCGGCTGATATCTTCCTCGGCGTGCCGTTCAATATCGGCTCCTACGCGCTGTTGACGCTGATGATGGCGCAGGTGACGGGGCTGAAGCCGGGCGAATTCATTCATTCATTCGGCGACGTGCATCTTTATTCAAACCACGTTCAGCAAGCCCATGAGCAATTTCGGCGGATGCCGAAGCCGTCGCCGCGGCTGACACTCAATCCGGAGCGGCATTCGATCTTCGAGTTCGAATTCGAGGATTTCACGCTGACCGGCTATGATCCGCATCCGCATATCAAAGCCGAGGTGGCTGTATGAGACCCTTCCTGATCGCTGCGCTGGCTCTCTCGGCCGTGGCGCTGCCGGCGTTCGCCAACGATACGATGTCGCAACTGGGCACTGGCGGGCTGGTGTTCATCACCAGCGACGACGTGTCGATGGATTCGGAGGATCTGAGTGTCGGGCCGAAACAGGTGAAAGTCGTCTACGAGTTCACCAACCACGGCAAGACCGATCAGCAGGCGCTGGTGGCGTTTCCGCTGCCCGACATCACTGGCGACGGCGACTTCATGGTGTCGATACCGACCGAGGACCCCGACAACATATTCGGGTTCAAGACGACGTTCGATGGCCAGCCTGTCGACTCGACGCTGCACCAATACGTGTTCGCGGTTGGTGTCGACCAGAGCGCGCTGCTGAAGTCGCTCAATGTGCCGTTGACGCCTTACGGCGATGCGACGCTAAAGGCGCTCAACGCGCTGGCGCCGGCCGATCAGCAGAATCTCATTCACCTCGGCATGGTCATCCCGATGACCTATGACGCGGGCAATGGCGAGCAGACCGACTACACGCCGATCTGGACTCTTAGGTCGACCTACACATGGGAAGCCGACTTCAAGGCTGGGCAGACTGTCGAGGTTGTCCACTCCTACG
>CAZNAE010000152.1:0-8137 GCA_964570695.1 uncultured Devosia sp. | reverse complement strand
GAAGTCATCCGCGAGCACCCGGTTCTGCTGAACCGTGCGCCCACGCTGCACCGTCTTGGCATCCAGGCGTTCGAGCCGATCCTCATCGAAGGCAAGGCGATCCAGCTGCATCCGCTGGTCTGCGCGGCCTTCAATGCCGACTTCGACGGCGATCAGATGGCCGTGCACGTTCCGCTGAGCCTCGAGGCCCAGCTCGAAGCGCGCGTCCTGATGATGTCGACGAACAACATTCTACATCCGGCGAACGGCCAGCCGATCATCGTGCCGTCGCAGGACATCGTGCTCGGCCTCTATCACCTCTCGCTGATGAACGAGGGTGAGCCGGGGCAGGGCATGGCGTTCTCGGACATGGGCGAGATCGAGCACGCGCTCGCCAATGGCGTCGTCACCATGCACACCAAGGTCAAGGGCCGCGTGAAGGTCTGGGACGACAAGGGCAAGTCGACGACCAAGATCGTCGAGACGACCCCGGGCCGTCTGTTGCTGGGGCAGCTGCTCCCGCACAACCGCGCTGTGCCCTACGAGACTGCCAACCAGCTGATGACCAAGAAGACCATCTCCAAGATGATCGACACGGTCTACCGCGGCTGCGGTCAGAAGGAGACGGTGATCTTCTGCGACCGCATCATGGATATGGGCTTCAAGCACGCCGCCCGTGCCGGCATCTCGTTCGGCAAGGACGACATGGTGATCCCGCCCAGCAAGCAGAAGATCGTCGAGGATACCCGCAAGCTCGTCGAAGAGTTCGAGCAGCAGTACAATGACGGCCTGATCACGCAGGGCGAGAAATACAACAAGGTCGTCGACGCCTGGGCCAAGTGCGGCGACAAGATCGCTGACGAGATGATGAAGGGCATTGCCGCCATTCAGATCGACAAGGAGACCGGACGTCAGAAGCCGATCAACTCAGTCTACATGATGAGCCATTCGGGTGCGCGCGGTTCGCCGGCGCAGATGAAGCAGCTCGCCGGCATGCGCGGCCTGATGGCGCGTCCGGACGGCTCGATCATCGAGACCCCGATCACGGCCAACTTCAAGGAAGGCCTCAACGTTCTCGAGTACTTCAACTCCACCCACGGCGCCCGTAAGGGCCTCGCGGACACCGCGCTGAAGACCGCGAACTCGGGCTACCTGACCCGCCGGCTCGTCGACGTGGCGCAGGACTCGATCATCACCGAGCTTGATTGCGGCACCGACAAGGGCCTGACGATGGAAGCGATCGTCGATGCGGGGCAGATCGTCGCCACCCTCGGCCAGCGCATCCTCGGCCGCACCACGGCGGAAGCCGTGATGCATCCGGAGACCGGCAAGGCGATCGTCAAGAAGAACGTGCTCCTCACCGAAAAGGACGTGGACGCCATCGAGGCGGCTCGCGTGCAGTCGGTGAAGATCCGCTCGCCGCTGACCTGCGAGCTCCGCACCGGTTGCTGCGCCGCCTGCTACGGCCGCGACCTCGCTCGTGGCACGCCGGTCAATATCGGCGAAGCGGTCGGCGTCATCGCCGCTCAGTCGATCGGCGAGCCGGGCACACAGCTCACTATGCGCACGTTCCACATCGGTGGCACGGCGCAGGTGGTCGATACTTCGTTCCTCGAAGCGGGCGCGGAAGGCAAGATCGCCATCCGTAACCCGAACGTCGCAAAGGTGTCGGGCGGCAAGCTCGTGGTCATGGCGCGTAACGTGGCGCTCGCCATCCTCGACAGCGACGGCAAGGAGCGATCGGTCCACAAGGTGGCCTATGGCGCCAAGCTCCTCGTCAACGAGGGCGACGACGTGAAGCGCGGCCAGCGTATCGCCGAATGGGATCCGTACACCCGTCCGGTGCTGGCTGAAGTCGACGGCGAAGTGGCGTTCGAAGATCTCGTGGACGGCGTCTCCGTGGCGGAGAACACCGACGAGACGACGGGCTTCACCAAGCGCGTCGTCATCGACTGGCGCACCAGCCAGCGGGGCGAAAGCCTGAAGCCGGCGGTGACCATCACTCGCAAGGGTGTAGTGGCGAAGGTGGATCGCGGCGGCGACGCCCGCTATCTGCTGAGCGTCGATGCCGTGCTCAACGTCGAGCCGGGCGAGAAAGTGTCGGCCGGCGACGTGCTGGCGCGTATCCCGCTCGAAAGCGCCAAGACCAAGGACATCACCGGCGGTCTGCCGCGTGTTGCTGAACTGTTCGAAGCTCGCCGTCCGAAGGACCATGCGATCATTGCCGAGATCAACGGCACGATCAAATTCGGCCGCGACTACAAGAACAAGCGCCGGATCATCATCGAGCCCGAGGACAAGTCCGCCGAGCCCGTCGAGTACCTGATCCCGAAGGGCAAGCCGTTCCATCTGCAGGAAGGCGACGCCATCGAGAAGGGTGAGTATATCCTCGATGGCAACCCGGCTCCGCACGACATCCTTGCGATCAAGGGCGTCGAGGAGTTGGCCCGCTACCTGGTCAACGAGATCCAGGAGGTCTACCGGCTCCAGGGCGTGCTGATCAACGACAAGCACATCGAGGTGATTGTTCGCCAGATGCTGCAGAAGGTCGAGATCATCAACCCGGGCGACTCGGGCATGCTGAAGGACGAACAGCTCGACAAGCTGGACTTCGACGAGCTCAACGACCAACTGGTCGCCGATGGCAAGAAGCCAGCGACGGCCAACCCGGTCCTGCTGGGGATCACCAAGGCGTCGCTGCAGACCCGCAGCTTCATCTCGGCGGCCTCGTTCCAGGAAACCACCCGCGTCCTCACCGAGGCGGCGGTTTCCGGCAAGGCCGATCTGCTCGAAGGTCTCAAGGAGAACGTCATCGTCGGCCGGCTCATCCCGGCGGGTACGGGCGCCGCGACCAGCAAGCAGAAGACCATCGCAGCCAAGCGCGACGAGCTCATCCTCGAAGAGCGCCGTCGCCAGGCCGAAACCGTCCAGATCCCGGCACCGGTCGAGCCGGCCGAATAAGGCCGGACCGCAGAGAATTGAGAGGGCCCCGCAAGGGGCCCTTTTGTTTTGGGCGACGCGTCCGCACCAATGCGTCACTTGTCTTGAAAGCATCGCGCCAGCGCGCTAACTCGGCCTAAACGGCTTGGAAGCGGACATGAGTGCGAACGACTGGTCCAGGATGGACACCTATATCGGCGAGCAACTGCTGGCCGATGCGGACCCAATCTTTGAAAACGTCCTACGCGCCAACGCCGCGGGTGGGCTGCCCTCGATCGACGTTTCCCCTGCTCAGGGCAAGTTCCTCAACCTCCTGGTCCGCATCTGCGGCGCCAAGCGTATCCTCGAGATCGGGACGCTCGGCGGCTACTCGACCATTTGGATGGCCAAGGCGCTGCCGGCCGACGGCCGACTGATCAGCCTCGAATTCGCGCCCAAGCACGCTGCGGTAGCCCGGGACAATCTGGCAAGAGCCGGGTTGCTGGAGAAAACCGAGGTCCGGCTTGGTGCGGCGCTCGACACGCTGCCCAAGCTTGCGGTCGAGGGGGTAGGGCCGTTCGACCTGATCTTCATCGACGCCGATAAACCCAACAATCCCGGTTATTTGGACTGGGCACTGAAGCTTTCCCGGCCGGGCACCGTGATCATCCTCGACAACGTCGTGCGCGACGGCAAGGTCACCGATCCCAGGAACACCGACCCGTCCATTGTCGGTACCCGTGCCGCGTTCGACCTGCTCAAGGCCAGCCCGCGGATCGATTCTACAGCGCTGCAGACGGTCGGTCTTAAAGGGTGGGACGGCTTCGTCCTTGGGCTCGTCAAAGCGCCCTGAAACCCTTGCGCGGCGGGGCAAGGCGGCCATGCGAAAAGCCGTGCAAAGAATCCTTGACGCCCAGACTCAACGCCAATATAGAGGCGCAACCTTAGCGGTCGGTCGTGAAGTTCACGCGGGTATCTGCCGTCTTGTGCGGGCACCCAGGAGCTTCAAACACACTGCCAAAGGCAGAGACGATAGCAAATTGATGTGCGCATGAACGCTCCCGGCTTCGGAAGCGGTCCGCTGCATTGAGGCGCCGCGGTCCCAAGTCTGGGATCGAGCGGGCGCCGTTTCGGTTTGCTTTGGTCCGACAGTGAATTTTGCCGATGGAAAGAGCGCAATGCCGACCATTAATCAGTTGATCCGCAAACCTCGGACGACCAAGCCGAAGCGGAACAAAGTCCCGGCGATGGAACAGAATCCGCAAAAACGCGGCGTTTGTTCCCGTGTCTACACGACGACCCCCAAAAAGCCGAACTCGGCGTTGCGCAAGGTCGCCAAGGTCCGTCTGACCACCTCGCGCGAAGTCATTTCCTACATCCCCGGCGAAGGCCACAACCTCCAGGAACACTCCGTGGTGCTGATCCGCGGCGGTCGCGTTCGCGACCTGCCCGGCGTCCGCTACCACGTGCTCCGCGGCGTCCTCGACACGCAGTCGGTCAAGGATCGCAAGCAGCGCCGTTCCAAGTACGGCGCGAAGCGGCCGAAGTAAGGAGATCGAGATATGTCCCGTCGTCACCGCGCCGAAAAACGCGAAGTCATCCCCGATCCCAAGTTCGGCGATCTGGTTGTCACGAAATTTATGAACTCGCTGATGGAAGCGGGCAAGAAGTCGGTCGCCGAGTCGATCGTCTATGGCGCCTTCGACATCGTGCAGCAGAAATCCAAGCAGGACCCGATTGCCGCGTTCCACACCGCGCTGGACAACATCCGCCCCGCCGTCGAAGTGCGTTCGCGCCGCGTCGGTGGTGCCACCTATCAGGTGCCCGTCGAGGTCCGTACCGATCGCCAGCAGGCTCTCGCTATCCGCTGGCTCATTGAGTCTGCCCGCAAGCGCGGCGAGCACACCATGAAGGAGCGCCTTTCAGGCGAACTCATGGATGCCGTCAACGGCCGCGGCCAAGCTGTCAAGAAGCGCGAAGACACGCACCGGATGGCCGACGCCAACCGCGCCTTTTCGCACTACCGCTGGTAAGGGGAGAACAGAACTATGCCCCGCGAGTACCCGATCAACGAATACCGCAATTTCGGCATCATGGCGCACATCGATGCTGGCAAGACCACCACCACCGAGCGCGTGCTCTACTATACCGGCAAGTCCCATAAGATCGGCGAAGTCCACGACGGCGCCGCGACCATGGACTGGATGGAGCAGGAGCAGGAACGCGGCATCACCATCACGTCCGCCGCGACCACGACCTTCTGGAAGGGTCGCAACGGGCGCATGCACCGCTTCAACATCATCGACACCCCCGGCCACGTGGACTTCACCATCGAAGTCGAGCGTTCGCTCCGCGTGCTCGACGGCGCCATCGCGCTGCTCGATGGCAACCAGGGCGTCGAGCCGCAGACCGAGACGGTTTGGCGCCAGGCTGACAAGTACAACGTTCCGCGTCTGATCTTCGTCAACAAGATGGATAAGATCGGCGCCGATTTCTACTTCTGCGTCGACACGCTGCATAAGCGCCTCGGCATCAAGACCGCCATCGTGCAACTACCGATCGGCGCCGAGAGCGACTTCGTCGGGATCGTAGATCTCATCGAGATGAACGCGCTCATCTGGCACAATGAAGAGCTGGGTGCGCAATGGGATGTCGTCGACATTCCGGACAACCTCAAGGAAAGCGCCGCGAAATATCGCGAGCTGCTGATCGAGACCGTCGTCGAAGTCGATGACGCTGCGACCGAAGCGTACCTCAATGGCGAGATGCCCGATAAGGACACCATCCGCCGCCTGATCCGCCAGGGCACGATCAACTCGACCTTCTTCCCAGTGTTCTGCGGCTCGGCCTTCAAGAACAAGGGCGTGCAGCCATTGCTCGATGGCGTCATCGACTATCTGCCGTCGCCGATCGACATTCCGGCGATCAAGGGCATCGACGTCAAGACCGACGCCGAGACCGAGCGTCACGCGTCGGACGACGAGCCGCTGGCCATGCTGGCGTTCAAGATCGCCAACGACCCGCACATGGGCACGTTGACCTTCTGCCGCATCTATTCCGGTCACGTCGAAGGCGGCGCGATGCTGGAAAATACGGTCAAGGAGAGGCGCGAACGCGTCGGCCGCATGTTCCAGATGCACGCCAACTCGCGCGAGCAGATCAACGAGGCCTACGCCGGCGACATCGTCGCGATCGTCGGGCTCAAGGATACGACGACGGGCGATACTCTCTCGGACCCCAACAACCGGGTGATCCTCGAGCGCATGATCTTCCCGGAGCCGGTCATCGACATCGCGGTCGAGCCGAAGTCGAAGGCCGACCAGGAAAAGATGGGCATGGCGTTGGCCAAGCTCGCTGCCGAGGATCCGAGCTTCCGCGTCAAGACCGACGAGGAATCCGGCCAGACGATTATCTCGGGCATGGGCGAGCTTCACCTCGACATCATCGTCGATCGCATGAAGCGCGAGTTCAAGGTCGAGGCTAATATCGGCGCGCCGCAGGTGGCGTATCGTGAAGCGATCACCAAGATGGTCGAGCACGACTACACCCACAAGAAGCAGTCGGGCGGTTCGGGCCAGTTCGCCCGCATCAAGTTCCGCATCGAGCCGAACGAGACCGGCGCCGGCTTCGAGTTCAAGTCGGAAGTGGTCGGCGGCAACGTGCCCAAGGAATACGTCCCGGGCGTCCAGAAGGGCGTGGCTTCGGTGATGGGTGCAGGCCCGCTCATCGGCTTCCCGATCGTCGATGTGAAGTTCATCCTCACGGACGGTGCCTACCACGATGTCGACTCCTCGGTGCTGGCCTTCGAAATCGCCGGTCGCGCGGGCTTCAAGGAGGCCATCGAGAAGGCCAATCCGAAGATCCTCGAGCCGATCATGCGGGTTGAAGTTCTGACCCCGGAAGACTACGTGGGCGACGTCATCGGTGACCTCAATTCCCGCCGCGGCCAGATCCGCGGCACCGAGGGCCGGGGCATTGCCCAGGTGATCGACGCAATGGTGCCGCTGGCCAACATGTTTGGCTACGTCAACTCGCTGCGCTCAATGAGCCAGGGCCGCGCCCAGTACACCATGACTTTCGACCACTACGAGCAAGTCCCGAACGCGGTCGCCCAGGAAGTCCAGGCGAAGTACGCCTAGTTCGAAGTTCAGAGAAAAACCAAAGCCGGCCCGTTGGGCTGTTTAGGAGATAGCGATGGCTAAGGAAAAGTTTTCCCGCAATAAGCCGCACTGCAACATCGGCACCATCGGTCACGTCGACCATGGCAAGACGTCGCTGACGGCTGCGATCACCAAGGTGCTGGCCGAGACCGGCGGCGCGCAGTTCCGCGCTTACGACTCGATCGACGCGGCGCCTGAAGAGAAGGCGCGCGGGATCACCATCAATACGGCCCACGTGGAATACGAGACGGCCAACCGTCACTACGCCCACGTCGACTGCCCGGGCCACGCCGACTATGTGAAGAACATGATCACCGGCGCCGCGCAGATGGACGGCGCCATCCTGGTCGTGTCGGCCGCCGACGGCCCGATGCCGCAGACTCGCGAGCACATCCTGCTCGCCCGTCAGGTCGGCGTTCCGGCACTCGTCGTGTTCCTCAACAAATGCGACATGGTCGACGATCCGGAGCTGCTCGAACTCGTCGAGCTCGAAGTTCGCGAGTTGCTGACCTCGTACGAATTCCCCGGCGACACCATCCCGATCGTCAAGGGCTCGGCGACCGAAGCGCTGAACGACGGCGACAGGAAGCTCGGCCACGACGCGATCCTCGAGCTGATGGCCGCTGTCGACAAGTACATCCCGCAGCCGGCCCGCCCGGTTGACCAGCCGTTCCTGCTGCCGATCGAAGACGTGTTCTCGATCTCGGGTCGCGGTACCGTGGTCACTGGCCGTGTCGAGCGCGGAATCGTGAAGGTCGGCGAGGAAGTCGAGATCGTCGGCATCAAGGCGACCCAGAAGACCACCGTCACCGGCGTCGAGATGTTCCGTAAGCTGCTCGATCAGGGTCAGGCTGGCGATAACATCGGCGCACTGATCCGCGGTATCGACCGTACGCAGGTCGAGCGCGGCCAGGTGCTGTGCAAGCCGGGTTCGGTTACCCCGCACACCGATTTTGTGGCTGAGGCATACATCCTCACCAAGGAAGAGGGCGGTCGTCACACCCCGTTCTTCGCCAACTATCGTCCGCAGTTCTACTTCCGCACCACCGACGTGACCGGCGTGGTCACCCTGCCGGAAG
>CAZNAE010000151.1:0-8265 GCA_964570695.1 uncultured Devosia sp. | reverse complement strand
GTTGGTGAAGGCGTTGATGGCCTTGGCGTGCTTGATGATGCCGCCGATGTAGTAGAGGGCATCCATCGAGAGGCCCGCATACTGGTCACCGGCGAAGAGCGGCTTGCCGTCCTTCCAGATCGACTGGTGACAGTGCATGCCCGAACCGTTGTCGCCATAGACGGGCTTGGGCATGAAGGTCACGGTCTTGCCGTAGGCGTTGGCGACCTGCTGGATCACGTACTTGTAAATCTGGACGCTGTCGGCGGCCTTGATGATCGGGCAGAACTTGATGCCGAGCTCATGCTGGGCCGAGGCGACTTCGTGGTGGTGCTTTTCGATCGGCACGCCCATGGCACCCATGGCGGCCAGCATCTCGCCGCGCATGTCCTGCGCGCTGTCCAGCGGCGGCACCGGGAAGTAGCCCTTCTTGAGGCCGATGTGGTGGCCGGAGTTGCCCTGCTCGTAATCGGTGTCGTTGTTCGACGGAAGTTCGGCGGAGTCGACCTCGAAACTGACCTTGTAGGTGGTGTTGGAAAACTTCACGTCGTCGAAAATGAAGAATTCCGGCTCGGGCCCGAAATACACGCTGTCGCCGATGCCGAGCGACTTCACATAGGCTTCGGCCTTCTTGGCGATGGTGCGCGGATCGCGGCTATAGGGCTGGTAGGTCAGCGGGTCGAGCACGTCGCAGTTGATGGCGAGCGTCGAGGCGGAGAAGAACGGATCCATGTAGGCCGAATCCGGGTCCGGCATCAGCACCATGTCGGACTCGTTGATGGCCTTCCAGCCGGCGATCGACGAGCCGTCGAACATCGTGCCTTCTTCGAAAATGTCCTCGTCGATCATGGTCTGATCGAACGTCACGTGCTGCAGTTTGCCGCGCGGGTCGGTGAAGCGCAGGTCCACGTACTTGATGTTCTCGTCTTTGATCCTCTTGAGGAGGTCGCTTCCAGTCGTCATGGTTTTCCCCGTTGAAAGTCTGCGTATTGTTTGAGTTCGATGGCGCGCCTTAAAGCGCGTCGTCGCCGAATTCGCCAGTGCGGATACGGATGGCCTGTTCGATCGAATAGACGAAAATCTTGCCGTCACCGATGCGCCCGGTCTGGGCGGCATTGCGGATGGCTTCGATGGCTTTCTCGGCGAACTCGTCGGGGCACACGACCTCGACCTTCACCTTCGGCAGGAAGTCGACCACGTATTCGGCCCCGCGATAGAGCTCGGTGTGACCCTTCTGACGGCCGAAGCCCTTCGCCTCGGTCACGGTGATGCCCTGCAAGCCCACTTCCTGCAGCGCTTCCTTGACCTCATCGAGTTTGAACGGCTTTACGATAGCCTCGATCTTCTTCATTCAGGCCTCCACTTCGCCCTCGCGGGTGTCGCCCACCGGAATGCACGGAATGTGCCAGCGCTGCCGGGGCGAACAATGTTGAGTGAATCCAGCAGGCTGCATCGAGAAGTTCTTGCGGCCTGCGAGATGGTGCGGCGCGACACTGCATCATATTTATGCAGGTTGCAAAGTCCTTGGGCATGGCGCGCAGCGGCCGGCGAGCGACTGCCTGATTGCGCGCCAGATGGCGCCCATCGCGGTCAGCCCGCAAAGCTTTTTGACCTTTGAGGGACGCGGGCTTTGACTGCCTGCCACTCTTCCTATATCTGCTCGCCAGCCCGGCCGTAGGGCAATTTGCGGGTGTGGCGAAACTGGTAGACGCAACGGATTTAGGTTCCGTCGCCGCAAGGCGTGGAGGTTCAAGTCCTCTCACCCGCACCAGCCTTCGCCCGCGCTCGCACCGCCCCGGTCAACACGGACCACAGAAACGGATTTCTTGAATGCAGGTCACCGAAACCCTCAATGACGGCCTGAAGCGCAAGCTGAACGTGGTCATCCCCAAGACCGATCTCACCAGCCGGCTCGAGACGCGCCTTGGCGAACTGAAGAACCAGGCCAACATCAAGGGCTTCCGTCCGGGCAAAGTGCCGGCGACCTATCTCAAGAAGGTATACGGCAAATCGGCGATGGCCGAAGTGATGCAGGACGCGATCAACGCGACGGTTTCCGAAGCGATGACAAGCCGTTCCGAGCGCGCCGCGGCGCAGCCGAAGGTCGACCTGCCGGAAGACCAGGGCACGCTGAACAAGGTGCTCGACGGCGAGGCCGATCTCAATTTCGACGTCAGCTACGAAGTGCTGCCGTCGGTCGAGCTGATGGAGTTCAAGGGCCTCAAGCTTGACAAGCCGGTCGTCGAAGTGACCGACGCCGACGTCGAGAAGGAACTGCAGCGCGTGTTCCGCCAGAATCGCGGCTATGAGCCCAAGCCGGACGACGGTGTCGTCGCCGAAGGCGACAATCTCGGCATCTCGTTCGACGGCAAGATCAAGGGCAAGCCATTTGCCGGCGGCAGCTCCGACCACGCGCACGTCATCGTCGGCGCCGGCGAGTTCATCCCGGGCTTCGAAGAACAGCTGATCGGCATGAAGAAGGGCGAGACCCGCTCGATCGAGGTTACCTTCCCGAAGGACTACAACAAGGAAGAGCTGCAGGGCAAAAAGGCCGATTTCGAGGTCACGGTGCTCCACATCGATGCGCCGCAGGCCGGCGTGCTCGACGACGAATTCGCCAAGCGCCTCGGCCTCGACAATGTCGATGCGCTGCGTGGTGCGGTCCGCGACCAGATGAGTGCGGCGCTGGCCTCGATGAGCCGGCAGGCGGTGAAGCGGCAGATCCTCGACGCGCTCGACGAAGGCCACAAGTTTGCCGTTCCGGAGCAGCTGGTCGACGCCGAGTTCGACTCCATCTGGGAGCGCGTCAAGCACGAGGTCACCGAGCACGGCCGTTCGTTCGAAGACGAGGGAACGACCGAGCAGGAGGCCCACGAGCAGTATCGCAAGATCGCCGAGCGCCGCGTGCGGCTCGGACTGGTGGTGGCCGAAGTCGGCAACCGCAACAAGATCGAGGTCACCGAGGACGAGCACCAGCAGGCGCTGATCGCCGAGGTGCGCCGCTTCCCGGGCCAGGAGCAGCAGGTTTACGACTATTACCGCAAGAACCCACAGGCTCTGGCCGGCCTCCGCGCGCCCGTATTCGAGAACAAGGTCGTCGACTATGTCGCCGAACTGGCGACGCAGACCGACAAGAAAATGAGCCGCGAGGACCTCGCCAAGATCATCCAGGACGAGGGCGACGTGCCCGACGAGCATCACCACGAGCATGATGAGCACGAGGGCCACGATCACTGATCGGACGCTGGCATTAAGTTTGGAAAGGCCGCCTTCGGGTGGCCTTTTTGTTTGGTGCGCGGGACGTTAGGGTCTCGCATGAGCGACGAGCACATCCTCCTGACGCCGGCCGAAATGTCGCGCGCCGACCGCCTCGCCGAAGCGTCGGGCACGCCGTCACTGACATTGATGGAGAACGCCGGGAAGGCCGTTGCGACGGAAATCCTCCGCCGCTACGGCAAGCGCAAGGTGCTGGTGCTGTGCGGGCCAGGCAACAATGGCGGCGATGGGTTCGTGGTGGCGCGACTGTTGCGCGATGCGGGTTGGCCGGTTCGGGTGGCGCTGCACGGCGATCGCACGAAGCTCAAGGGCGACGCGGCGGTCAACGCCGGCCGCTGGGGCGAATTGGATGCGGCTGTCGAGGGCGCAGGACTGATCGTCGACGCGCTGCTGGGCGCCGGGCTCGACCGCGATGTTACGGGTGAGTTGGCCGGGCTGATCGAGGCGGTGAACAAGAGCGACGTTCCGGTTGTCGCGATCGATGTTCCATCGGGCGTCGATGGTGCGAGCGGGGCGGCGCGCGGAACAGCGATCAAGGCGGGACTCACCGTCACGTTCTTCCGCAAGAAGCCAGGCCATATGCTGGTGCCCGGTCGCGATCTGTGCGGCGAGACCATTGTCGCCGACATCGGCATTCCAGCGACCGTCCTCGCCCATATCGGCGCGACGGCGCACGAGAATGGACGGCATTTGTGGTCAATCCCGAAGCTCGGCGCGGAGGCACACAAATATTCGCGCGGCCATTGTGTCGTGGTTTCCGGCGGAGCGTTGCAGACCGGCGCGACGCGCCTGACCGCCACCGCGGCACTACGCGCCGGGGCAGGGGCTGTCACCCTCGTCGGAGCGAAGGACGCGCTGCTCGTGCATGCCGCACAGGTGACAGCGATCATGCTGAGGCCGTTCGAGGCCGACGACGAGTTTCGCGGCATTCTTCAGGACAAGGTCAACGCCGTGGTCATTGGCCCCGCGGCGGGGGTGAACGACGCGACGCGGCGGCACGTGCTCAATGTATTGTCGCTGGCGCCGGCGGCGGTGATCGACGCCGACGCGATGACGGCGTTCAAGGACGATCCCGAAACGCTGTTCCAGGCGATCAAGGCCCGCGCCGACCGCGCCGTTATCCTGACGCCGCACGAGGGCGAGTTCGAGCGGCTGTTCGGCACCATCGTAGGATCGAAGCTCGAGCGGACCCGTGCCGCGGCGAGGCGCTCAGGTGCTGTGGTGGTCCTCAAGGGCAGCGACACCGTCATCGCCGCGCCGGACGGCCGGGCGGCGATCAACAGCAACGCACCGCCCAGCCTCGGCACGGCGGGTTCCGGCGACGTGCTGGCGGGCATTGCCGGCGGGCTGCTCGCACAGAAGATGGCTGGCTTCGAGGCTGCTGCGGCGGCGGTGTGGATTCACGCCGAGGCCGCGAACCGGTTTGGCCGGCCGGGGCTGATCGCGGAAGATATGCCCGGCCTCATCCCCGACGTTCTGGCGTCGCTCTAACCGGCGGCGGGCACAGAGGACCAAATGCCGTCCGCGCCGCAGGTCTCGATCGTCGTCTTGCTGTTACTGACTGCCGCCGTGGCGCCGACGGAATAAAAGCCATCGGAGAAGAAGCAGCCGGCGGCGGGCTTGTCTGTTGCTCCCCACGTCCCGTCGGGATTGCAGACGTTGACGCCCGAGGACGCGCGGATCGTTGCGCCGGGCGAGAAGGACTTGCCGCCGAGCAGGCAGCGCGCCGGCGAGGTGTCCGCTGCGGGAGTCTGTTGGGCGAAGCCGACGGTCGGTACCAATAGCAGCGCTGTGACAATCAATGATCTAAACATCAGTAGTTCCTCCAATATGGGAAGAACTTAGCCCCACAGAAATCGCAGAACATCAGTAGATCGTGCTGCGCAATTTCACTGTGCTGAACTCTCCGAGCTTTCGGCGGACAGCGCTTCGAGGCTCACATAGGCGGTGCCGTCCCAGACAAAGGTCGTACTAAACTGGCTCTCGGTCAGCTTGAGCGCCAGGCGGCCGTGCTGCGGCTCCGGCAAGACAGTCCAATCGGCAAGGTCGCTGTTGATGAATTCGTTGAGGCCGAGGTCGATCTTTCGCCAGCCTTGGCCGTCACGCTGGTAAATCTCCGGAACGCAGCCGGCGTCGCCGCAGAAATAGTCGGTGTTGATCGCCATCACGAAGAGTTCGGGGACGCCGTCGAGATCGAGGTCGATCGGTGCGATGTTCAGCCATTTGTCCTTGATGTCGACTCCCCCTTCCTGCTGCATCAGCGCCTTAATGGTATCGTGCTCTGCTGATGTGGCCGTCGAGAAGACGAGCGCCGGTGCGGCCGCAGCCGGTACGGCGAAGGCGATCAGGACGAGCAGCGAACAGGCAAGCAGCTTGGGCATCGGACACCTCCATGAAGTGCCGAGCAGTGCCAGCGGGCGCGTGAAGCGCAGGCGAACGGCACTTCACCAGGCGACGTCTAGGCGCTCCAGCCCGTGGAAGTGATAGACGTTGTTGTAGCGCGGCTCGGTTGCCAGCCTGAGGGCCGGCAGGCGGCGGAATAAAGTCGAGAGTGCGACCTGCAGCTCGATCCGGGCCAGCGGCGCGCCGATGCAGAAATGGATGCCCGCGCCGAAACTGACGTTCTGGCCGTCGGTGCGGAACGGATCGAAGGTATTAGCGTCCCTGAATCGTACAGGGTCGCGGTTGGCGGCGCCGAGCATCAGGCCGATCGTCTCGCCCTTCTTGAAGCTTAGCCCATCGTCGAGGGTGACGTCGCTCAGGGCGTAGCGCGTGAACATGTGAAGCGGTGCGTCGAAGCGAAGGCACTCCTCGACCGTCGCCGCGGTCTGCTCCTCGTTCGCGAAGAGCGCCTTGGGATCGAGGCCGCTTTCGAGGATGGTTTTGACCGCGTTGCCGGCGGTGTGGACGGTCGCCTCGTGCCCGGCGTTAAGCAGCAGGATGCCGGTCGAGATCACCTCGTCCTCGCTCAGCTTCTGGCCGTCGACCGGATCGGCCGTCAGCATGTGGGTGAGGAGGTCTTCCTTGGGCACGCGACGGCGCTCGGTGATCACGTCGCGCAGGTAGGCCATGAAGTCGGCCGAGGCCTGGTTGGCGTCAAGCTCGGTGTCGCGCGTGACGCCGTACATGTACATCTGGACCATCCGGTTCGACCAGCTAACCAACTGCGGCGCCATTTCGGCCGGCAGCCCGATCATCTCAGCGATGATGATCGCCGGGATGGGAGCCGCAAACGACTTGATCAGCTCGGTCCCGCCGTCGGCCTCGAAGCTGTCGATGATCTCGTTGGCGAGCCGCCCGATGCGCGGCCGCAATTGCTCGACCTGCCGCGAGACGAAGGCGCGATTCACCAGGGTCCGCAGGCGCGTGTGGGCCGGCGGCTCGAGGGCCAGCAGCGAATATTTCTCGGTGAGGTCGAATGCGGCGGTGTGCGGCTTGGGTGGCGCCCAGCCGAGGTCCTCGCGGCTCATCACATGCAGGATTTCGCGCCCGAAGCGCTTGTCACGCAGCAGCGCGTTGACCTCCTTAAAGCCGGTGAAGCACCAGTGGCCGTAGTCCTGCCAGCGGAAGGTCGGCGTGCCAAGATGCAGCGCCGAATAGAAGGCGTAGGGGTTTTGGTAGAACGCTGCGTCGCGGGGCCTCGCGCTGGCGCTGCGGTCGGCGGCGGAGATCGTGAAAGCGGTATCGGTCATGGTCCTGACTCTGCGAGTTGGCGCACGATAGGGCCAGCGGCGCCGTTTTTGAATGGAGTTTGAGCGGGCGGCAGTTCCTGAACGGATGGTTTCCGGAGGTTCAGATGGCCGGCGGCAGGCTCCCTCCATCCCCACACACCTTCGGGCGAAACCATAGGAGACTGGAGAATGCGTATCCTTCTAGCTGCGGCCACCGCTCTGCCGCTCCTGCTCACCTCGATCAGCCTGTCGATTCTGCCGGCGACGCCAACCCTCGCGATGGCGACCAGTGCGAGTTGCACCGTTACCACCTACTACAACAATGCGGCCCACGCCCATGTCGTCGGCACCCGGACGATTTGCACCGGCCAGCCCACCAAGACGACCGGCCGCACCAGCCCCTATCACACCACCGAAAAGTTCAGCACGACATCGGGCGGCAGCGGCCATCCGCATGGGACCACCACCCAGATGCCGTGCGAGTTCCTCGCGGCCGGTTGCTCCAACCTGCCGGTCAATCGCTACAACTGAGCCAGAATGGCGAGGGCGGCGCTGAGGCGTCGCCCTCCTCAGGTCAGCGCAACGGCTCAGAACTTGAAGAAGTCCTTGAGGTCGCCGATTTTTTTGTCCCACAGCTTGACGTTCTGATCGAACGCGTCTTCCGAAATTCCGTCGAAGGTCGACAGCGCGAAGTCCAGCGTCGGGTTCTTCTTGTCGTCCAGCCAGACGCGGCCCGTGATCTCCTTGCTGTTCCACTGATTGGCCTGATCGAGCGTCGCGCTCCCCTTGAGGTCAAGCGAGACGTTGAACAGGAGAGTGTAGCAGTCCGTGAGATCGTCGGCGCAGTCGTAGAAATCGACGAAGGTTTTCAGGCCCGAAATCTGGACGGAAATAGAAGGACGGCCGTCCTGCATCTTATCCATCGTGCCGGGATAGCCGAGCTTGCTCAGAGCCGCGAGAATGCTTTGCGGGTCCTTCGCCGCCACCTCGCCTGGCGCCAGGGCCACCGGCGGCGGGGGCGGTTCGGCCGAGCTAGAGCTCGTGTCGTCGGCGTAGACCGGAGCGGCGGCGGCGAGCACGGCGGCAGTCAACAACGTCGTCAGCAGTTTCATGGCAAAAGCCTCCCAAGACCTCTGCGCAGTTTTGCCGAACATCGGGGTGCGCGTAAACCCCGTGACGCGGGCGTTAAGCACAGAGCTGTGCCCACCATTGAAGCCCGCCACAGTCCCGCCTATCTCTGCCTTTACCGCGCCTTAACGAGGCGTCGTCTCACCTCGGCCATTCGCGCCGATTCGGCATTCATCCAGGGGCAACCGGAAATGAGAGATCTCGTCGACAC
>CAZNAE010000150.1:0-8273 GCA_964570695.1 uncultured Devosia sp. | reverse complement strand
CGCCGGCGCGCGGTCGGTGACCATCGCCCTCGCCCCATTGGCACGGGCCTGCGCGGCGAATTCGTTGCCATGCACGTGCAATCCTGGGACGGCGAAGAACACCTCGCCGGCCTTGATGGCGCGGCTATCGGCATTGACGCCCTCGACCTCCAGCCTAGGCGATTTGCTGCCGGCGCCTTTCAGCAACTCCTCGAGCGCGAATGACACAGGCGGCATTTCCTCGGCTAGGACGTTAGTGGCGGAGTTCTGGCGGGACAAGCTCGTCATCCAACATTGGGTTGAAATCCGGGCTGACCCCAAGCATCGGCGCGACGCTGGCGATAATGCGCCCGGTTGCCTCACCTGCATTCCAGCCGGCCGTGTGCCCACCCTGGCCGGGCTCGGTATGTGGATCGTCCACCAAGATCATCATGGCGTATTGCGGCTTGTCCAGCGGGAAAACCGAGGCGAACAGCGACAGCACGTGGCCGGTGTCGTAGCGACCCTTGACGACCTTTTCGGCCGTACCGGTCTTGCCGCCGGCGCGGTATCCTTCGGCGAATTTGTTCATGCTTGAGCCGGAGCCCTCGAGCGCGTTGAGGCGCATGATGTAGCGCATCTCCATGCTGGTCTTTTCCGAAACCACGCGCTGGTAGGTTTTTTGCGCGTCTTCAAGGCTCGTCTTGTACATCGTCGGCATCACCATGATGCCGTCATTGGCGAAGGCAGCCATGGCGCGCAGCATGGCGACCGGCGAGACCGAGAGGCCGTGACCGAACGCCGCGGTCGCCGCGACGATGTCGGAGAAGGCCTTGGGCACCACCGGGTTGCGCTTTTCCGGTAGCTGCAGCGGCTCCGGCACATCGAACTGCATCTTGTGCAGGAAGGCGCGGAAGTTCTCCTTGCCCCATTGCTGCATGACGTGGATGGCGCCGACGTTGGAGGAATATTTGTAGACTTCCGGCAGGGTCAGAATCCTGTTCTTGCCGTGGAAGTCGGTGATGGTGAAGCGGCCAAAGCGGACGCCGAAACGGGCATCGAAGCTGTCGGTGATCTTGACCTTGCCGCTGTCGAGCGCGCCCGCGATGGTCACCGACTTCATCGTCGAACCAAGCTCATAGATGCCGGCCGTGATACGGTTGAAGTTGCCGGTCTGTAGCGCAGTGACCGGATCGTTTGGATCGAAATCGGGCAGCGACACGAGAGCGAGGATTTCGCCGGTATGGATGTCCATCATCACGCCGGCGGAGGCGGACGCCTGATAGCGGGTGAGCGCATCGGCGAGCACGTCGTGCATGACATGCTGGACGCGCAGGTCGATCGAAAGGTTGACCGGCGCCAGCTCGTTGCCGCGCGCCAGACCGACCTGCTGGAGCAGGGCGACGTCGTCCTGGTCCATCGCCTTTTCGATGCCGGCGATGCCCTGGTTGTCGATATTGACGGCGCCCAGTACATGCGAGGCTTCGTTGCCGCCCGGATAGAAGCGCTTGCTCTCGGTGACGAAATCGAGGCCGGGGATCCCGAGCTGCATGATCTTGTCCTCGATCGCCGGTGTCAGCTCGCGCTTGATCCAGACGAAGCCTTTGTCACCGATGAGGCGATCGCGCAGCCAGTCCTCGTTGAGGTCCGGTAGCACCGAATGGATGCCCGCAGCAGCCTCATCGACGTCGATGATGCGGCGCGGCTCGGCGAACAGCGACGGCACGCGGATATCGACGGCGAGCTCGAGGCCGTTGCGGTCGAGGATGGCGGGGCGGGTCGCGGTGATGAGATCGCGAGCCCGGCCCTCAATGGTCGTGTCCTGCACCACGAGGCCGAGTTGGATCAGGCGGCCCGCGACAGCGCCGAACATCAGCAGCAGGACGAGGATCACCCAGCGGATGCGGGCCTTCGTCAGATGGCGGCGCGTCTTGCTGGCGCCGTCGAGCGCGATCGGCAAGCCGGCTTCGGTGATCGCCGCCATCAGTTGGACTCCGAGATGATCTGCTGGATCGGATCGATGCCGGAATTCAGCGACTGGAACAGCGAGTTCAGCGCGTTGGTGTCCGGCGCCTTGAGCCGCATCGGCAGATTGTCGAAATTGCCGAACTGGTCCTGCGACAGCGTCTGGAGGTTCAGTTCGGCGGTATGCCGAGCCACGATGGGCGCAACGTTGGCCGGCTGATTGAGGAACGCCCAGTCGGCCTTGAGCAGCGAGAGATCCGCGCTCTGCCGGTCGATCTGCCGCTGCAGCGCGGTCTTTTCCAACGCAACGTCGGCGACCGAATATTTCAACGCATAGACGCCGACCAAAGTGCAGATGCTGGTGCAGACCAGCAGGACGTTGAGCACACGAATCATGCTGCACCCGAGAAGCGCGGCACGCCGAGGCCGGCGAAGCTGACGGCGCGGGCTGTTGCCGCCGAGCGCCGGCCGCTCCTGAGGATCGCCGAGCGGGCACGGGGATTGCTGGCGGTCTCCGAGGAGGACGGCTTCACCGCCTTGGCGACGTCGACCCAGCGCCGCTCCTCGCCAATCGTCTGCGGCAGATGCCGCGACTGGGTCGGCGCGGATTTGTCCGGGTCGAAAAAGCGTTTGACGATGCGGTCCTCGAGCGAATGAAAGGTGACGACGGCGAGCCGACCGCCCTCGGTCAAGAGACGCTCGCTGGCGAACAGCCCCTCGACCAGTTGGCCGAACTCGTCGTTCACCGCGATGCGGAGCGCCTGGAAACTGCGGGTCGCCGGATGGGCGTCGCCGGGCTTCCGGCCGATGGTTTTTTCGATCAGCCGGGCTAGTTCAGCGGTGCTCGCGATCGGCTGCGCGGCGCGGGCTGCGACAATCGAGTGCGCGATGCGGCGCGACTTGCGCTCCTCGCCGTAGGCGAACAACAGGTTGGCGAGATCGGTCTCATCGAGACCATTGACGAGATCGGCGGCGCTGTCGCCCTCGCGGGCCATCCGCATGTCGAGCGGACCATCGCGCATGAACGAAAAGCCACGATCGGCCTCGTCGAGCTGCATCGACGAAACGCCGATATCGAGAACGACGCCATTTACCGGCCCGGCAGCCAGTTCATCGAGTTCGGCAAACGCCCCGGCTACGAAGCTGAAGCGACTCGGGAATTCCGCGCTCAGCGCCTCGGCGAACGGCCGTACATTTGGGTCGCGGTCGATCGCGATGACCGAGGCGCCTGCCTCGAGCATGGCCCGCGAATAACCGCCGGCGCCAAAGGTGCCGTCGACGATGCGGGCGCCGCTCAGTGGGGCGAGTGCGTCGAGGACTTCCGCCAAAAGCACCGGCACATGCGGCGCACTCTGCTCGCTGGCGACCGGCTTGGCCATCTGGGTCTACGACTCCACCCCGGCAAAGGGCCGGTACGCAATATCGGCCAGATTGTCCGAGTGCGGTTGAGATTCCATTAAGCACAACGGGTTGGCGCGATTTGGCGTTGGGCTCAAACCCAGTTTTCGACCTTGAGCCCCGGCATGCGATCGAACTCTCGCCGATTGTTGGTCACGAGAGTGAGGTCGAGCGAGCGGGCATGAGCGCCGATTTGAATATCGGCATGGCCACATGGTGTACCTGCGCGTTCGAGCGACGCTCGCAGTTCGCCGAAATGAGCGGCGGCATCGACGTCAAAGGGGAGGACAGCCAGATTTTTGAGGAATGCCGCTAGCGCCTCGCCGCTCGCTTGCGGACGGTCCGATTTCTCGACCCCGAATTTGAGCTCTCCGAGGACAACCGCCGAGATCGCGATGTGACCGAAGTGCTCGACAAACCGCTCCCTGACGCCCGGATGGCGGCCACGCATGGCGTAGATACAGATGTTGGTATCGACCAAGAACCTCAACATCAGAGAGGATCGACCGGCCGGGGCGGAGAGTCCTCGACGTCGTCGGGAAAGTCATCCGGCAGGAACGGCCCATTCTTGAAATATTCTATCCATCCATTTTTGGGCGGTGGGTATTTGGGCACAAGGACGCGGCGGTCACCATCAACGACGACCTCCACCTCCCTCACTTCGGGCGGAAACTCTGCCGCCTTCGGGAGTCGGATAGCTTGGCTGCGATTGCTGCGAAACAGGTTGGCTATCTTCGCCTCCTTGTATATCCCAAGGGATATACATACGCCCTCCCCGCTTCGTCCTCAAGAGAAGCGCCAGTTGACCTGTAAGCCGGGTTCTGTAGGGCCGGCTTGCGCCGGCGTGGTGACCATTCCTCTGGGGGCGCCGTTACCGGCGTCCTCAAGCAACCAACCCGGATGACAGGCCTCGAAAACCGGCTGGCAAAGGTCGCCCCTCGCCGCGTCATCCCTATTTGGTCTTGCTCCCGGTGGGGTTTGCCATGCCGGCCCTGTTGCCAGGCCCGCGGTGCGCTCTTACCGCACCCTTTCACCCTTACCCATCCGAGGATGGGCGGTCTGCTCTCTGTGGCACTTTCCCTGGGGTCGCCCCCGGCGGCCGTTAGCCGTCACCGTATTTCGATGGAGCCCGGACTTTCCTCACCTTTTGGGTGCGGTCACCCGGTCAACTGGCGGGCGGGTTGTGGCGGCGAAAAGGCAGAAGGTCAAGCGGCGCTGCGCGGCGGCGGCAGCTTGATGATCTTGCTGTACGCGTGGTTGATGGCCTGCATTCGCGCCGTCGCCACGTCGATCAGCTCTTCCGGCACGCCCTTGGCGATCAGCCGGTCGGGATGGTGCTCGGCGACCAGCAACCTGTAGACCCGCTTCACCTCCTTGGGATCGGCGCCCGGCATCAGGCCGAGGACGACGTAAGGATCAGCCCCGGTGTCGAGCACGACGTGCTGCGCCGCGATCTGTTCGAAACGTGCGTCGTCGAAGCCAAAGATGTCGCTGACCCGCTTGAGGTAGTCGAGCTCCGCCTCATGGATCAGGCCATCGGCGGACGCGATGTAGAACAGCCCGTCGAGGACGTGTTCGAGCGTGTCCGGACTGCCGGCGAAGAAGCGGCCGATCTTTTTGGCGTAGGCCTCGTAGCCAGCGACGTCCTGCTGGGCGAGTTGGAAGACGCGGTCGACCTGCTGCTCGATACCGGGCGGAATATCGACCGTGCGTTTGAAGGCGCGGAGTTCGGAGGCAGTGACGATGCCGTCCGACACCGCCATTTTGGCCGAGAGCGCAATCAGCGCCAGCGTGAATGCGGCATCTTTGCCACCGGGCAGCCAGCTGTCGGGGTCGAGCAGATTGGCGAGCGAACCGGCAACGCCGGTGCGGCGGTCGACCGATCCAACGATTTCGGCGAGCCGCTGCCAGACCGACGCCATGACCCTCTCCGTTCCGGGCGCGGACCTATACGCCCGCGCGGCGGCAGGGTCAAAAGACGTTGAGCTGATCCGGCGGCTGGTCGCTGCCATCGTCCACATAGTCGTCGCCGAACATGGCGCGGAGGCGCGCCGCGCGGCGGGCAGCACGGTCGCTATTGGGGCCGTCACTCAGGTAGAAACCATCCGGGTCATAGGTGGGCGATGGTCGCTTGACGACGGTGACCGAGGCGCTGCTGCGGCCATCAGCGCTCGGATCGTTCAGCAGCCCCTGCTGGTCGAGGTACTGGGTAAGCCCTTTGCGCTGCCAACTCTTGGCATTGTCGTCGTCGATGCCGGCGGGCGGGACTGGCCCGGCGGTGTCGAGCGCCGCGACATCGGGGTTGGCATCACCCTGCCCGGTGGCGAGCGCGTTCTCGTCGACGATGACCGGCGGCTGCGCCGGAACAGCAGCCGGGGCTGGTTTCACGACGTCTCGCGGCCGAGCCCATGATGGGAATGGGATTGGCGCCACGACGACGGGCGGCGGCTCGACGGTCGCGACCTCTGTCGGTGCCGTGACCGCGGGCTTGGTGGCGGCCGTCGCCGGACCGTCGGAGATGTAGTCGGGGAGCGCCTTGTTCTTGCTGATGTATTGATTGACCGGATCGCTGCTCGTCGGCAGCGGCGATCCAGCGGGGGTAATGGTGACGCCGGTCGCGGTGCGGGTCGATGTGACGACCGAGGCGACCTTAGCCGGGGCCGGGGTCAGCATGGGCGCGGTCGGCAGGGTCGTCGGGACAACGGCGGGGGTCGTCACCGGTTCCGTGGTCGAGGTCAGCAGCGCCTTGTTGCCGGTGGTGCCCATCTTGCCGGTCAGGAAGTCGGCCGAGGGGACGGCGACGATCACAGCGAGGCCTGCCCACGCAAGGCCCCAGGTGACTTTCGAGTTGAGTTTCATCTGCTGTCTCTGCTCACTCAGCGCCCCCGCGCCAAGCGGCGTCTTTGAGGCGCAAAACATGGCCATACTGTGAAAGCGGCGATCCTGCCGAACGTGCCGGAGGCAAGCTGAACTGGGGGTGAACGCCTCTGGTCAGTCCGGCCGTACGCCCAGCAGGCGGGCCAGGGCCAGCACCAGATTCGAGCGGTTGAGCGTGAGGAAATGGAACTGCGTCACCCCATTGTCCACCAGCTCCAGCACCTGCTCCGCCGCCACAGCCGAGGCGACCAGCGCGTGTGTTTCCGGGTCGTCCTCGAGCCCGTCGAACCGCTCCGCCATCCAGCCGGGAATCGTCGCGCCGCATTTGGCCGCAAAACCGGAAATCTGGCGGAACGAATGGATCGGCTGGATACCCGGCACGATCGGCGCCGTGATCCCTGCTTTCGCCGCCCGCTCGAGCAGCTCGAGATAGTAATTGTTGTCGAAGAACATCTGCGTGATCGCCCGGCTTGCCCCGGCATCGAGCTTGCGCTTGAGGTTGTCGAGCTCGACGTCCCAATTGGGGCTTTGCGGATGTCTTTCGGGATAGGCCGCGACGGAGATGTCGAAATCGCCGATCTTGCGGATCCCCGCCACCAGCTCGGCCGCGTTGGCGTAGCCGCCCGGATGCTGCACGAACGGCTGGCCTACGCCCCCGGGCGGATCGCCGCGCAACGCGACGATGCGCTTGATGCCGGCTGTCTTGTACGCATGTACGACCTGGTCCACCTCAGCCTTGGTCGCGCCGACGCAGGTGAGATGCGCGGCAGCATCGACGCCGGTCTCGGCCTTGATCTGGCTGACCATGCGCAGCGTGCGCTCGCGCGTTGAGCCGCCGGCGCCGTAGGTCACCGAGACGAAGCGCGGGTGGAGCGGCGCCAGCTTGTGGATCGATTCCCAGAACCGCTCCTCCATGACGTCGGTCTTGGGCGGAAAGAACTCGAACGACACCGCGAACGGCGCCTTGCGGCTCTGGCGGCTGGCGCGGTGGTCGGAGGGGAAGGTCATTTGGAATCCTGTTCGTCACTGAGGCGCCAGAGGCAGACGGTCAGTCCCTTGGCGCCTTTGGTGGGCGGTAGCGTGGTGAAGTCGGCGATCCTGAGGCTGGCCGCGCGGGCCCAGCCGGCCATCTGGCCCTCGCTCAGCCCAAGGCGGCGATGCGCATGCTCGGTGCGGAGGAACTCGAGATCGTGCGGCGCGAAATCGACGATGAGCATCTCGCCGCCGGATTTGAGGGCGCGGCGGGCCTGCGCCAGAGCACGGCCAGGGTCGTCGAAATAATGCAGCACCTGATGGATGAGGATAAGATCGGCGAGCCCCGCGCTACCGTCGAGATCGGCGATGTCGCCAAGCCGAACCTGCGCGTTGGCGACGTTGGCGGCCGCGAGCTTGGCGCGCGCCACGGCGATCATCTCGCGGCTCGCATCGATGCCGATGGCGCGACGATAATGGTCCTTGAGCAACTCCAGCATGCGGCCGGTGCCGGTGCCAAGGTCGATGAGGAGATCGACCACCCTGCCCTGCACTGCTTTGAGGATCGCGGCCTCGACCGCCTCCTCCGGCACGTGCAACTGCCGCAACTCGTCCCAGCGGTCGGCAACTTTCGCGAAATAGGCAGCCGCCTGCGCCTGCTGCGCGGTGCGGACGGCGTCGAGCCGGAGACGGTCGCGGGCGCGGTCGGGATCGTCGCCGTCGAGCCGGCCGACCAGCCAGCGGCCGAGATCGGCGGCGGCCGCATTGTCGGCGAGACGGTAGTACGCCCAGGCACCCTCGGCGTTGCGGGTGACAAGGCCCGCGTCGGCCAGCAGCTTCAGATGGCGCGACACGCGAGGCTGGCTTTGCCCGAGGATTTCGGTCAAATCCTTGACCGTGTGCTCGCCATCGGCCAGCAAAGCGAGTAGCCGCAGCCGGGTTGTTTCGCCCGCCGCCCGCAATGCACCCACCAATGTTGCCGCGTCCGCCAAATCGGTTCTCCGAGATATAAAGATATCTTTATATGGGCTGGGCTGCAAGGGTTTGCGGGCGAGCGGAAGCATCCGGTGGCCCGGGTGGGTAGGAAGTCGGTGCCGCCTCGA
>CAZNAE010000149.1:5444-8323 GCA_964570695.1 uncultured Devosia sp. | reverse complement strand
TGTCGACCACCGTACGGAAGCGATTGATCGCGGCGGCGTACTGGCCGTTGCCCTCATAGTAGCGGCCGACCGACATCTCCTTGCCGGCGAGCTGGTCGACGGCGATCACCATCTTGTCGCGGGCGTCCTTGGCGTAGTCGCTCGTGGGATAGCTGCCGATCAGCAGCGAATAGGTGTCGATGGCGTTCTGGGCGATCTGCTGGTCGCGCGTGATGTCGGCCATCTGCGCGAAATACGCCGTGCCCTTAAGGTAGAGCACATAGGCGGTCTGATCCGACGACGGGAACAGCGCGATATAGCGGTCGGCGGCCAAAATCGCGTCGTCGAACTTGCCGATGCGATAGTTGGCGTAGACCTCCATCAGCTTCGCCTTCTCGTTGTAGTCCGAGTAGGGATGCTGGCGCTCGAGCTTCTTCAGCGTGTCGATGGCGTTGTTGTAGCGCTGCGCGTCCATGTCCGCCAAAACGGTCTGGTACAGCGTATCGGGCGGGATGATCTCTTCTTCTTTGATCTTGGTCGGGCCGAACATGCTGCAGGCGGCCAGCAATGCGGCAAACCCTACCACCGTCACGATCCGGCCGGCCCGGGTCGCCAACGCCGCAAATGCACTGTCTGTCACGAAACGCCCCGCCCTATTGCCTGCAGCATCATAGCACCGCTCTGCGGCCTAGACATCAATTCGATCAAAACTGTGACCCGAAGATCAGCCGACGGAGCGCAGATATGGGCGGACTTCGAGGCCGTCCGGCATATCGTTGAGAGCGTCGTAGCCGAGCGGCAGATCCTCTGCATTGACGACCTCGTAGTTCGCCTCGCTGGCGAACAGGCCATGCAGCACCAGCGCGTTGAGCGCATGGCCGCCCTTGTAGGAACGGAACCGGCCGTAGATCGGCAGGCCGCAGAGCGCCAGATCGCCGATCGCGTCGAGCAGCTTGTGGCGGACGAACTCGTCCTCGTAGCGCAGCCCGCCCGGATTCAGGATGCGATCCTCGTGCACGGTGATCGAATTGTCGAGCGAGGAGCCGAGTGCGTAGCCCGCCTGGCGGAGAATCTTGGCGTCGCGCACGAAGCCGAAGGTGCGGGCGCGAGCCACGTCGACCATATATTTGCGCGGCGTCCAGTCGAAGATCATCCGCTGCCGGCCGATGACCTTGCTGTCGAAATCGATCTCGAGGTCGAGCAGCCGGCCATTGTAGGGCTCGAGCGCCGCCGAGGCCTCGTTGTTGCGCACCAGGACCTGCCGCATGATCTTGATGTAGCGGCGCGATTTGTTCTGGATCTCGAGGCCGGCACGCATGATGCCCTCGGCGAAGGGGGCGGCGCTGCCGTCGATGATCGGGCACTCCGGCCCGGTGACGGTGAGGAGCGCATTGTCGACGCCGAGCCCCGAAAGGGCCGAAATCACATGCTCGACTGTGGCGACCGAGACGCTGTCGCCAAGATCGATCGTGGTGCAGAGCGTGGTGCGGGTGACGCGCGCAAAGTGCACGGAAACCGGGCCGACGATCGACCCGTCCTCGAATTTGCGCTGGATTTTGTAGCCGCTGTCGGCCGGAGCCGGTTCGATCGTCAGGGTGACCGGCAGGCCCGAATGCACGCCAAAGCCGCTGAACTCAAGCACACCACCAACGGTGCGCTGGCGCGCCGACAGGTTCTGCATCAACACCAACTCCGACCCCTGAGACCCGAAGCAGTCTTAACCAAAAAGAAACCGGCGCGGAAGCGCGCCGGCGAATGGGTCAGACCTGATCGGAACTGTGCTTAGCCGTGCTTGCGGAGGAAGGATGGGATGTCGAGCTGTTCCTTCTGCGGCAGCTGGCGGCCATGCGGATCGAGACGGCCGGCGGCCCCCTCGGGCGCCGCAGAACTGCCCGAATTCCGGGCCGCTCCGGCCTCAATTGCACTGCGCGCGGCGGCGTCTTCGGCGGCCGAATAGGGACTCTCATCGAGCCCTGGATGGTGCGGCGGACGGAGCCCGATGCCCACATTCGAGGCCAGCCGCTTGAACAAAGCACGGGCATTTCGGGGCTCGGATTCATGTCGTTCTTCGACGTTAAGTGATTTTCTGGCAACAGCCGGAAGCTCCTCGGTGCGGGGCATCCGCCGCTGCCCGTCGGGACGCTCGGCGTGAGAGGGCACATAGACGCTCGGAACGGCGGGCTCGGGCGCCCGAGTCGGCTCCTCCAGTTCGTCAGCCATCGAGCTCGGAACGTAGGGCTCGACCGTCACCCCGTCGTCGGCGTCGTAAGGCGAGTGGGCCGGCTGTTGGTAGGTGATGGCCTCGGCCACGGCCTGCCGCACATCGGCCTCGAACTGCGTATGCTGGATCTGCTGCTGCGGCGCCGGTTCCATGGCGCGGCGGACTGAAGTGGCCTGCAGCGGAGCGCGGGTCGTATTGGCTTTCATCGGCTCGAGCGCCTGCACCATCGTGGCGTCGGTGCCGGTCGCGACCACCGCGACGCGGATCTTGCCCGTCATCTCCGGATCGTAGGTCGCGCCGAGGATGATGTTGGCGTCCGCATCGACTTCCTCGCGGATGCGGCTCGCCGCCTCGTCGACCTCGTAGAGGGTGAGGTCGGGACCGCCGGTGATCGAGATCAGGAGGCCGCGGGCGCCCTGCATCGACACATCGTCGAGCAGCGGGTTGGCAATCGCCGCTTCAGCCGCATGACGGGCGCGATCGTCGCCGGAGGCTTCGCCGGTGCCCATCATCGCCTTGCCCATGCCACGCATCACGGCACGCACGTCGGCGAAGTCCAGGTTGATCAGGCCTTCCTTGACCATCAAGTCGGTGATGCAGGAGACGCCCGAGAACAGCACCTGGTCGGCCATCTTGAAGGCGTCGGCGAAGGTCGTCTTCTCGTTGGCGACGCGGAACA
>CAZNAE010000149.1:0-5344 GCA_964570695.1 uncultured Devosia sp. | reverse complement strand
TCTTCCGCCGCGGCGCGGCCGACTTCCGGGTGCGAGCCGGCGCCGAGACCCTCGGTGACGGAGACGCCGAGCTGGATGATGCGTTGCGATTTGCTGAGCGCCAGCGCCTGCGCATCGGTATTGGCGCAGACGAAGTCGACCCCGTCGAGACCCGAAAGGATCATGTTGTTCACGGCGTTGCCGCCAGCGCCGCCGACACCGAATACGGTGATGCGGGGCTTCAACTCCTGGATATCGGGGATAGCGAGATTGATGGTCATGAATGGCCCCATGGACTGGCGGATAGCGCCATTGTTAGTCGCCAATTCGTTAACCGGACCCTAACAATCCATGCCAATCCCTTAATGGCGATGCAGAATGCAACGGTTGCGGGCGATGAAATTCACGCCTCGTTAACCATCAGGTATTGCTCAAAAGCTGCTGCGCAACCAATTGCCGACACGGGCAAAATAGCCATCGGTGCCGGTGAGCTTGGCGGTGACCTGCGGCTCGGCGAACTCCTGCGCGCAGACCTGTGGGTAAATGAGCATTCCGGCGACCGTGGCGAAGCCGGCGCCGCGCGCCATCTCCGGTAAACCAGCGATTCCCATCGGCCGGCCGTTGCGCACGTTGCGTCCGAGGAGTCGGCGCGCCACCTCCGGCAGACCGGTCAATTCGCTGCCGCCGCCGGTGAGGACGAAGCGGCGGCCGCAGACGTCCATCATGCCGGTCGCCTGCATGCGGTCGCGCACGGCGGTAAGGATTTCCTCGACGCGCGGGCGGAGGATGCGGGTGATGTGCGAGCGCGGGATCATGCCGGGCGCCTCGTCGGCCCCTGCCCCGACCGGCACGATCGAGATCATTTCGCGCTCGTCGGCCTGGCCCGGCAGCACACTGCCATAGACCGTCTTCAGCCGCTCGGCATCGGCTACCGACACCGAAAGCTGGCGCGCGATATCGAGCGTCAGATGATGCCCGCCGATGGCAAGCGCGTCGCAATAGACCGGATGACCTTCGGCAAAAACCGCGACGGTCGTCGTTGCGCCACCGAAATCGACCACGGCGACGCCAAGCTCGGCTTCATCATCGACCAGCGTCGCCATGCCCGAGGCGTAGGGCGTCGCCATCAGCGCTTCGATCTGGAGGTGGCAGCGATTGAGCACGAGCTCGATATTGCGCATCGCCAGCGTCTCGGCGCTGATCACCGCGACATCGACCGAGAGCTTCTCACCGACGAGGCCGCGCGGATCCTTGACGCCCTTCTGCACGTCGATGGCGTACCCGATCGGCAGCGCATGGACGATGGAGCGCTCCGGCCGCACGCTGCGGCTGTTGACGGCGCGCAGCACACGCTGGATGTCGGCCTTCTCGACCTCTTGCGCGCCAAGATCGACCGTAGCGGAAAAGGTCTCCGAACCGAGCCGGCCGGCTGTGACGTTGACGACCACCGACTGTACCGTGAGGCCCGCGGCGCGCTCTGCCATGCCGACGACGGTGCGGATCGCCTGCTCGGCCTGGCTGAGATCGGTGACGACGCCGCTCTTGATGCCGTTCGAGGCGCCGTAGCCGAAGCCGATGACTTCGGCGACGTGGGTGCGGCCCTTCAGCGCCTTGCCCTCCGGCCGCGGCGTCAGCCGCGCGATGACGCAGCAGATCTTGGTCGAGCCGATATCGAGCACCGAGATCAGCGAAGCACGGCCGGGCTGCACCGGCTTCAGGCGGGCGGTCATCGTTTCGGACATCATTGCGGTTTACTCTCTGCCGCGCGCTCGGCCGCGGTCTCGTACTCAGCGTCGCCCTTGACGACGTGCTTGTTCTTCTTGGCGTCGGCAGCCCGCGCCGCGGCGGCAAGATCGCCGAGCTTCAGCGACAGCATGCCCGGCACCCGCAGATCGATGACGTTCACGTCGCGATCGAGCAGTTGGTACTGGTGCTGGTATCCGTCGAGCTGCTGCAGCGCCTGCGCAACGCCGTTCTCCGGCAGTTGCACGCGGAGGCCCGAATAAAAAATCAGATCCCAGCGACGGTCGCCGATCCGGCTCAGCGCCGCAAGGTCCTCGGTGATCGATGGATATTTGTCGAGCGCGTGGATCATCACCGTCGCATCGTCGGCGGCGCCCTCGCCCACCACCAGCGGCAGCGACTTGAAACTGCCATCGTCGGCGACGATCGGAGTGCCGTCCTCATCGACGAGATAGGTCGCGTCGCCGATGCGCCAGCGCGCCATCGGGACCTTCTCGACCACCGCGACCGAAAGCTGGCCCGGATAGATCTTGCGGATCTGGGCGGACTTGATCGAGGGGATGGCGAGAACGCGGGTCAGCGCCGCATCGGCATCGAAGTTGAGTGTCGAGGTCGTTGGGCCGATGTCCAGCGCCTTGAGGATCGCCGCCTCGCTGGTCAGCGTCTGGCCGGTGATATTGATCTGCGAAATGCCGAAGCCGGCGCGGGCGAATTCGCCCTGCGCCAGATTGTACACGGCGACGGCGCCGGCGTAGACGCTGTCGCGTGCCTCGTAGGCGCCCACCGCGCCGACCAGCACGACGCCGGCGGCAATACCGCGCAGCATGAGCTTGCGATGCAGAATCCAGGCGCGGTTGAGGCCGAGGCGGGTGCGGAGCGGGAAATTCTTGAGCGGGACCGGAAGCTGGCGCGGGTCGACAAGCTGGGCATTGGCGAAGCCCTGTGCGCCTACCTGTTGCAACTCGCGTCCTCCACCATCCAGGTGACCAGTTCCTCGAACGAGTGGCCGGCATGGCGCGCCTGTTCGGGAACCAGAGAAGTCTCGGTCATACCTGGCTGGGTGTTGATCTCGAGGCAGACGAGTTCGCCGTCTGCGCCCGCCCGTTCGTTGAAGCGGAAATCCGTCCGCGATACGCCCCGGCACCCAAGCGCAGCATGCGCCTTCAATGCCATCTTCTGCACTTTGTCGTAAATTTTCGGTTGAATGTCCGCCGGAATGACGTGCCGCGAGCCGCCGGCGGCGTATTTCGCTTCATAATTGTAGAAAGCGAGATCGGTGATGATCTCGGTAACCCCGAGCGCGACATCGCCCATCACTGCGCAGGTCAGCTCGCGGCCCGGGATGTAACGCTCCACCATCAACGCTTCGCCGCCCTTCCAGTCGGTGCCGAGGATCTCCTGCGGCGGATGCGACTGATCCGACTTGACGATGAAGATGCCGACCGAGGAGCCATCGGCCACCGGCTTCACCACGTAGGGCGGTGTCATCATGTGGGCATGCCCGACCTCGGCGCGCGAGGCGATGATGTGATCGGTGACCGGAATGCCGGCGGCCTTGAACATGATCTTGGCCTGATGCTTGTCCATCGCCAGCGCCGAGGCGAGCACGCCCGAATGCGTGTAGGGGATGCGCAGGAACTCGAGCACGCCCTGGATGGTGCCATCCTCGCCGTAGCGGCCGTGCAGCGCGTTGAACACCACGTCCGGCGCAACCTCGCGCAGCCGCTCGGCGACGTCGTAGCCGACATCCACCTCGGTCACCTCGAAACCCGAATTGCGCAAGGCCCGCGCGCATTCGCGGCCGGAACTGAGCGACACCTCGCGCTCGTTCGAGATACCACCCTTGAGGACCGCGACGTGCTTGGTCATCACACCATCCCCGTGAACGGCGCGCCGTCCATGAACTCGCGGACTTCGCGGCCGGGGATGAAGTGGCCGATGCGGCGAACCTCCCAGCGCAGCTCGATGCCATGCTTGTCGCGGACGCGCTGGCGGATCATTTCGCCGACGGTCTCGACCTCGAACGCGTCCGCTTCACCGATATTGATGAGGAAGTTCGAATGCAGCTCGGACATCTGGGCACGCCCGAAGGTCAGCCCGCGGCCGCCCGCTTCGTCGATCAGCTTCCAGCTCGAATGGCCCTCGGGGTTCTTGAAGGTCGAGCCCGCGGTCTTGGCGCGCGTCGGCTGCGTGCTCTCGCGCCGCTCGGTGACGGTCCGCATCTCCTCGAGGATGGTTGCCGGATCGCCGGGAAAGCCCTGATACGTCGCGGAAACAAACACCGCGCCGCGCGGACCATTCGATTTGCGGTAGCGATAGCCCATGTCGGCGTTGGTGAGCGTAACAATCTCACCCTCGCGCGTCACGGCGCGGAGCTCGACCATGCGATCGCGGGTCTCCGTCTTGTAGCAGCCGGCGTTCATGTAGAGCGCGCCGCCGATGCCGCCCGGAATGCCACGATAGAACCACAGTCCATCGATGCCGGCTTCGGCCGCCGCTGTCGCGACCTTGACGTCTGGCACCGCCGCCCCTGCCCGCACGCGATTGCCGTCGAGAATGTCGATCGCACCAAAACCTTTGGCCGGCAGCCGGATCACCACACCGTCGAGGCCGCCCTCGCGGATCAGAAGGTTCGAGCCGAGGCCGATCACCGTGACCTTGATGTCGGGAGGCAGACGCGTGAGAAAAAACGCCAAATCCGCTTCGTCGGCCGGCCGAAAGAACAATTGCGCCGGCCCGCCGACGCGCAGTGTCGTCATCTCGCCGAGCGGCTGGTTGGGCAGCAGCTGCCCGCGCACATCGACCGCCCAGGGCTGCAGCGACGGCAGCAGGTCCGGCCAGACGTTGGTCATATCGCTCATGGCAGCTCCGGCTCCTTGCCGAGGAGCTTGCCGAGCTCCGCCGGCAGCGCCGAGGCCCATTGCGTGATGTTGCCGGCGCCAAGCATGACGACGTAGTCCCCGGCCGCGACGCGGCTCGCGAGCAGCGGCGCCAGCGCCTCAGGCCGATCGATGACCCGGGCGTCGCGATGGCCGCGCGCTTTGATCCGGGCCACCAACTCTTCATTGGTGACGCCCTCGATCGGCGTTTCGCCCGCCGCATAGACCGGCGCGACGATCACCGTGTCGGCGTCGTTAAAGCAGGTGGCGAAATCGTTGAAGAGATCGTGGAGGCGCGTATAGCGGTGCGGCTGCACCACCGCGATGACGTCGCGCTTGGCCGACTGCCGGGCTGCCTTCAGCACGGCCGCGATCTCGACCGGGTGATGGCCATAGTCATCGATAACAGTGATCCCGCCAATGGTGCCCGTCCTTGTAAAACGGCGTTTGACACCGGAGAATGCGGCCAGCCCCTTACGGATAGCTTCGGCGGGAACCTTGAGCTGATCGGCGACGGCAATGGCAGCGGTGGCATTGAGCGCGTTGTGCTCGCCCGGCATCGGCAGCACCAGACCCTCGATGCGAAGGTGCGTCATGCGGATGCGGTCGCGAATTTCGACGGCAAAGTGGCTCTGTCCATCGATCACTTCGAGATCCACCAACCGCACGTCGGCCTGTGGGTTCGTGCCGTAGGTGATGACGCGGCGGTCGCGCACCAGCCCGACCATCTCCTGCACCACCGG
>CAZNAE010000148.1:0-8412 GCA_964570695.1 uncultured Devosia sp. | reverse complement strand
GCGCCCTTCGTCATGCCGTCATTGCCGGCCGGTGGATGGTGGAGCCAAACGGGATCGAACCGTCGACCTCTTGAATGCCATTCAAGCGCTCTCCCAACTGAGCTATGGCCCCTTATCCTGGGAAGCTCCGGCGGGGCAGGCCCTGCCGAAGCGCGGTGATACTTATTGGAGCGTCCCGGAGGACGCAAGCGCGAATATCTTAGCGCTCGTCGCCGCCGCCGACGTCGAAATCGAGGTTCTCGTCTTCCTCTTCGTCTTCCTCGAGGAACACGTCGGCATCGTCCTCGCCGATATCCTCGACATCCTCGACGCCTTCGACTTCGGGAATCTCTTCCTCGGTGCCGGCTTCTTCGGCATCGGCGTCTTCGAGCGAGATCACTTCAGGTTCATCGGGTGCCGCAACCACGGCCTCGACGACCTCGACTTCTTCCTCTTCCTCCTGCTCCTCATCGCGCTCGGCGCCGGCCTTGCGGACGGTGTTCTGCTCGAAATAGGAGCGGGGGTAGGACTTGCCAGTATAGGGCGAGACGATCGGATCCCGGTTCAGATCATAGAACTTCTTGCCGGTTTCGGGGTCTTCGCGCTTGGTTCCGCGGTCATCTTTGGCCAAGGCTGCTTCCTTTTGAGTTCGAAAACGCGGGGCCGCCCGCTCGGGTTCGTCCGGTTAGGTTGAAAGCCGAGCCCTGTCAAACGCAAAAGCGTTGAAAAAGTGGCAGCCGTCCAAGCGTCCACCGCAGGGCTCCAAGGTTCGGAATTGCCTGATCCGGCCTCGGGGTGCTAGCCCTCGGCCTCCTCCTCGTGTTGCGTGATGTACCTGACGCCGACTTCTCCGGTTTCCCTGACGGCCGAGCGTTCGCCCTGGCTGCGTGGTCCGATTCGCGTTCCCGGCGATGCCGCCGCGTCGCGTCTGGCGCTGCTGCTTGCCGCCATGGCGCGCGGTGAAAGCGTCATCGAGAGCCTGAGCGGCAGTCCCGATATCCCGCCGCTGATCGCCGCCATCGAGCAGCTGGGAGTACACATCGCGCGGCACGGCGCGCGCTGGCACGTCGAGGGCATCGGCGTCGGCGGCTTTCTCGCGCCGGCCGGGCCGATCGATGTGTCGGCGATGGGGCAGGGGGCATTGCTGCCGATCGCCCTGCTGGCGGCGCATGATTTCGAGAGCCGCTTTACCGGTGTGCCGGCCTCGGCCTGGATCGATGCCTTGCTCGACTTCATTCATCGCAACGGCAGCCGCGTCGAGCGTGATGGCACCAATCTCATAGTCCGCGCGCCGCGCTTCGGCGTGCCGCTCGATCTGGCGCTGCCGCCCGGCGCTTCGGCGCTGCAGGCGCCGCTGCTGCTCCAGAGCCTCGTCCTCACCGGCACCAGCGTACTGCATCTGCCTGAGCCCGGCGGCGATGCGGCTGAAGGCGTGCTGGCGGCGTTCGGCGCCAAGATCACCGACACGGCGGAAGAGACCGGCACACGTGTCGCCGTCGAAGGCATGGCGCCGCTTCGCGCGCTGGCCTTCGGCGTGCCGGGCGATCCGGTGCTGGCGGCCTTCCCCACAGTTGCGGCACTGATCGCCCCCGATTCCGAGATCACCGTCGAGGCGCTGTCGCTCAATCACAGCCGGCTGGCCGTACTCGACGCACTGCAGATGCTGGGCAGCGATATCGCGCTCGAGGCGCCCAAGCGCCCGGCCCGTGACACGGCCGATCTTGTGGCGCGCTACAGCAAGCTCACCGGCACGGTGATTCCCGCCGATCTTGGTATCGACCTCGACGATTTCGCCATTCTCGCCGTCGCTGCCGCCTTCGCCGAGGGTGAGACACTGCTCGAAGGGCTGAGCGAGGGGCAGAAGCGGCTGAGCCTCAGCCGTGCGCTGCGCGCCAACGGCGTGCCCTGCGAGGAGCGTCCACAGGGCCTTGCCATTACCGGCCGCGCCCGCGTCCCCGGCGGAGGAAAGTTGTTCGGGCGGCTTGACCCCAAACTGTCGATGAGTTTCCTCGTTCTGGGGATGGCCGCCGACAAGCCGGTCACCATCGACGATGGAGGAGTGATGGCCGAATTGTTCCCCGGGTTCGCCGCGGCGTTCGAGCACGTCGGCGCGAGTTTTAAGACCGGTAAGCCGGCGTGATCATCGCGGTCGATGGACCCGCCGCCTCCGGCAAGGGCACGCTGGCGCTGGGGCTTGCTCGCCATTACGGCCTGCCGCATCTCGACACCGGACTGCTGTACCGGGCCGTGGGCATTCGCGTGCGCGATGCGGTCGACACGCCGACCTTCGAGGCCGAGGCCATCGCGGCGGCGCGCGCCCTCGATCCCTCGCACCTGACCGACCTCGACGAACTGACCAGCGCCGAGGGCAGCATCCTCGCCTCCAAGGTGGCGGTGATCAACGAGGTGCGGATCGCCATGCGCCAGTACCAGCGTAATTTCGCCCATCAGCCGGGGGGCGCCGTGCTCGACGGCCGTGACATCGGCACCGTGGTCTGTCCCGATGCCGACGTAAAACTGTTCATCGAGGCCGACAGCAAGTCGCGCATGGAGCGCCGGGCCCGGCAGTTCGAGCTCAGGGGCCAGCCGGTTGACCGCTACGCCCTCTATCACCAGATCGAGGAGCGGGATGCGCGCGACCGCGCAAACCCCCATGGAGGCTTCTATCCGGCACCGGATGCCCACTTGCTGGACACCACGCGTTTGGATATAGAGGCCGCACTCCGCGCAGCCGTCGCCATTGTCGACGGGGTCATGGCCGGAAAGGCGAGGCAATAGCCTCTAATCCAACCTTTCTCCGCTAGCCCCTTCGGCATCGACCAAGGACCGGCCGCGGGACTTCAATCAAATCGCTGGCTCGCGCTTTTGCGCACCGGATCGTTTTTGCATGTGCTCAAGCGATGAGGCCGGGCCCGCTCACTCAAACCACCGGACGCATTTGGAGAAGAGTTTGGCTACGCAAGCTGCAGTGAAAGAAGATTTCGAGTCCCTGTTGATGGACTCGTTCATGGACAATGAGCCCATGGAAGGTGCCGTCGTAAAGGGCACCGTGGTCGGGATCGAGAAGGATCTCGCGATCATCGACGTCGGTCTCAAGACCGAAGGGCGCATCGCGCTCAAGGAATTCGGCCAGGCCGGCCGCGACGGCACCATCAAGGTTGGCTCGATCGTCGAGGTCTATGTCGACCGTGTCGAGAACTCGCTCGGCGAAGCCGTGCTGAGCCGCGAGAAGGCCCGCCGCGAAGAGAGCTGGGTCAAGCTCGAAGAGATGTACAACGCCAACCAGCGCGTCGAAGGCATCATCTTCAACCAGGTCAAGGGCGGCTTCACCGTCGACCTCGAAGGCGCCGTTGCTTTCCTGCCGCGCTCGCAGGTGGACATCCGCCCGATCCGCGACATCGGCCCGCTGATGAATGTCCCGCAGCCGTTCCAGATTCTCAAGATGGACAAGCGGCGCGGCAACATCGTCGTGTCGCGCCGTGCCATTCTCGAAGAGAGCCGTGCCGAGCAGCGTTCCGAGATCGTCCAGCAGCTCGAGGAAGGCCAGATCGTCGACGGCGTGGTCAAGAACATCACCGATTACGGTGCGTTCGTCGACCTCGGCGGCATCGATGGCCTGCTGCACGTCACCGACATCGCCTGGCGGCGTGTCAACCATCCGTCGGAAGTGCTGTCGATCGGCGAGACCATCAAGGTCCAGATCATCCGCATCAACCATGAGAGCCACCGCATCAGCCTCGGCATGAAGCAGCTCCAGGCGGATCCGTGGGAAGGCATCGAGGCCAAGTATCCGGTCGGCGCCAAGTTCACCGGCCGCGTCACCAACATCACCGACTACGGTGCGTTCGTCGAACTCGAGCCGGGCATCGAAGGCCTCATCCACGTCTCCGAAATGTCGTGGACCAAAAAGAACGTCCACCCCGGCAAGATCGTCTCCACTTCGCAGGAAGTGGAAGTCATGGTGCTCGAGGTCGATCCCGACAAGCGCCGTATCTCGCTGGGCCTGAAGCAGACGCTGCAGAACCCATGGGAGAGCTTCGCTGAGAAGTTCCCGATCGGCTCGACCATCGAGGGTGAGGTCAAGAACAAGACCGAGTTCGGTTTGTTCATCGGTCTCGACGGCGATGTCGATGGCATGGTCCATCTTTCCGATCTCGACTGGCAGAAGCCGGGCGAGCAGGCGCTCGACGAGTACAACCGTGGCGATATCGTCAAGGCCAAGGTGCTCGACGTCGATGTCGAGAAGGAGCGTATCTCGCTCGGCATCAAGCAGCTCGGCGCCGGTGAAGCGTCCGATGCTTCGGGCGACGGCCTCAAGAAGGGCTCGGTCGTGACCGGCACCGTCACCGAGGTCAACGATGGCGGCATCGAAGTGAAGATTGCCGACAGCGAGCAGACCGCGTTCATCCGCCGCGCCGATCTGAGCCGCGACCGCAACGACCAGCGCCCCGAGCGCTTCGCCAAGGGCGACAAGGTCGATGCCCGCGTCACCCAGTATGATCGCAAGACCGGCAAGATCGCCCTCTCGATCAAGGCCCTCGAGATCGCCGAAGAGAAGGAAGCGGTTGCCGCTTATGGCTCGTCGGATTCGGGTGCCTCGCTTGGCGACATCCTGGGCGCTGCGCTCAAGGATCGCGACAAGAAGTAGCCGGCCGACGGTCGGTTGATTTATTCGAGGCCCGCGCCTAACCGTGCGGGCCTCAATTTTTGGGGGATCGGATGAAACTTCCCGGCGTCGCCTGGCGCGCCATGACCGGCTACGATCTCAGTGCGGTCGAGAGCATCGCCGCCGCCGTGCATCCATCGTTCTTCGAATCGCCCGAGGTGCTGGCCGAACGCCAGCGGCTCTACCGCAACGGCGCCTATCTGCTCGAGATTGGCGAGCGCCCCGCCGGCTATGTGCTGAGCCATCCCTGGAGCTTCGGTTCATTCCCGGAGCTAAATACATTGCTCGGCGAACTGCCCGCCGGCAGCGACACCTACTACCTCCACGACCTTGCTTTGCTTCCCGTCGCGCGCCGCATCGGCGCCGCCAGTTTCATCGTCGATGCCCTCGGCAAGCATGCCGCCGCGCACGGCTTTCCCTCGATGAGCCTCGTCGCCGTCAATGGCAGCCAGAGTTTTTGGCAACGGCACGGTTTCGTGGTCGAAGATCGCCGGGATTTGGCTCAAAAGCTTGCGAGTTATGAGGAAGCCGCACGCCTGATGGTGCGCCGGCTCTGACTGGACAAAGACGTGGGGGCTGGCTAAGCCGCTTCACCCTTTGCGGCGAGCCTGTTCATGTCCGATCCGATCATCGATCCTGCCCACGCCATTCCGGCCGCCAGCCAGCTGCGCCGCTCGCGCTTTCGCTGGCGCATCATTGCCTTCGTGGCGCTCGTCATCGCGATCCTCGCGGGAGCCGGACGGTTCGCAACTGAGAACGGTCTCTCGGGCGACTCCATCGCCCGCGTCATCATCGACGGCACCATCTCGACCGACCCTACCCGCCTCCGCATTCTCGATGCGCTGGCCAAGAACGATGACGTCAAGGCGGTGATCGTCGCGATCAATTCGCCCGGCGGCACCACCGCCGGCGGCGAGGAACTCTACGAGGCGCTGGGCAAGCTGCGCGCCAAGAAGCCGGTCGTCGCCGTCATCAAAGAGCTCGGCGCGTCCGCCGCCTATATGACAGCCATCGCGACGGATCGCATCTTCTCACGGCGGCTGTCGATCGTCGGCTCGATCGGCGTGCTGTTCGAGACCTACAATGCCGGTAAGCTCCTCGACACGATCGGCATCGGCTCCGACAAGGTGGCGAGTGGCCCGCTCAAAGCAGAGCCCGACATCACCCATCCGATGACGCCGGAAGTCCGCGCCTCGCTGCAATCGCTCGTCGATGACAGCTTCTCGTGGTTCGTCGATATCGTCGCCGAACGTCGTGGGCTGACGCGGGCCCAGGTATTGCCGCTCGCCGATGGGCGTATTCTCACGGGCAACCAGGGCATCCAGGACAAGCTGATCGACGAGGTCGGCGGCGAGGCCGAGGCCATCGACTGGCTCGAAAAGACCAAGGGCATCAAGGCAAATCTGCCGGTCACCACCTGGTACCCAACCGATCAGCCGGGCTGGGCCAATATCGGCAAATGGGTCGGTGGTGAAGCCAGGAGCGCACTCGGGCTTCCGGCCGATGGACCCATCGTGCTTGACGGGTTGGTGTCACTTTGGCAGGTTGCCGGCTCGTAGGTCGATGAAATCGAAAACGGAATAGGCTCAGGAACGCCCGGGGGGCGCGATGATCAAGTCTGAACTGGTCGAAAAGCTTGCAGACGAGAATCCGCATCTGTTCCAGCGTGACATCGAGAACATCGTCAACGCTATTCTCGACGAAGTCGGAGATGCCATGGCCCGCGGTGACCGGGTCGAGCTTCGCGGCTTCGGCGCCTTTGCGGTCAAGAACCGCCCGGCGCGCGTCGGCCGCAACCCGCGCACCGGCGAGCAGGTCGATGTCGGCGAGAAATACGTGCCGCAGTTCAAGGCCGGCAAGGAAATCCGCGAACGGCTCAACAAGGACTGACGCGGGCAGCGCGCGAAACAGTGGACCACGGTTTTTCGCCAATGCGCTGCCGCAGATGTTGACCGTCCAGGACGGACATAGATGATCAGACGCATCGTCGGTTGGGTCGTGCTGGTGCCACTCTGCCTGGTGCTGATCGTTTTCGCGCTCGCCAATCGTCAGCTCGTCGTGATCAACTTCAATCCATTGGTGCCGTCCGAAGCGTTGACGACGCCGGGCGTCGGCGTCCCGATGTTCCTGGTGCTCTTCACCGTATTGCTGTTCGGCGTTGTGCTCGGTGGCGTCGCCACCTGGTTCGCCCAGGGCCAGCATCGCCGCGACGAGCGGACGTATCGGCGCGAGGCTGAGCGGCTCAACCGCGAGGTCAACGCCATCCGTCGCTCGCCTACCGCGCTCCCGACCGTCGACGAGCTGGCCAAACCCTGAGAGCGGATGAGCGACCCCCTCATTATCAAGATCTGCGGCATCAAGACCGAAGCCATCCTCGATGCGGCGATCGAGGCCGGTGCCGACATGGTCGGTTTCATGCACTTCTCGCGCTCACCCCGTCATCTCGAGCTCGACCCGATCGGCGAGCTGATCTCGATGGCGCGCGGCCGCGCTGAGACCTGCGTGGTCCTGGTCAATCCCGACAATACGCTGGTGGCGCAGGTCGCCGCCCTTGGCCCCGACTGGATCCAGCTGCACGGGCCGGAGACGCCGCATCGCGTCGAGGCGATCCGCGACGAGGCCGGCATTGCCATCCTCAAGGTCTGCTCGATCGGCGGGCCAGAAGATGTCGCGGCGGTCGCGAGCTTTACCGACTGCGCCGACCGCATTCTGCTCGACGCCAAGCCGCCACAGGGCGCAACGCGCCCTGGTGGCCTCGGCACGACCTTCGACTGGTCACTGCTCAAGGCGCTTGACCCGGAACTGGCCTTCATGCTTTCCGGGGGCCTGACGCCCGAGACGGTCGCCGCCGCTATTAAGGCGACCCGGCCGATCGGTGTCGATGTGTCGTCGGGGGTCGAGAAAGCGCCCGGCGTCAAGGATGCGGCGCTGATCCGCGCCTTCATCACCAATGCGCGGCACGCCGCGGCGAGCTGAGGCTATGGACAAGATCGACGGCGAACCGCCCCGGGCGAATTCCCTCCGCACCGGCCCCGACGAGGACGGCCGCTTCGGCATGTTCGGCGGCCGCTTCGTCGCCGAGACCCTCATGCCGCTGATCCGCGATCTCGAGGCGGCCTATCTCTTCGCCAAGGACGATCCGTCCTTCATCGCCGAGATGGCGGATTTGCGCACCCACTATGCCGGCCGGCCATCGCCGCTCTACTACGCCGAGCGATTGACCAAGCACCTCGGCGGCGCGAAGATTTATTTCAAGCGCGAGGAGCTGAACCACACCGGCTCGCACAAGATCAACAACTGCCTTGGCCAGATTCTGCTGGCGCGGCGCATGGGCAAGACCCGCATCATCGCCGAAACCGGCGCCGGCCAGCACGGCGTCGCCGCCGCCACTGTCTGCGCCAAGTTCGAATTGCCCTGCACCATCTTCATGGGCGCCACCGACGTGAAGCGGCAATGGCCGAACGTCTTGCGCATGAAGATGCTAGGCGCCGAAGTCCGTCCCGTGACGGCGGGCGCCGGCACCCTCAAGGACGCCATGAACGAAGCGCTGCGTGACTGGGTCACCAATGTCGACACGACCTATTATTTGATCGGCACGGCCGCCGGGCCACACCCCTATCCGATGATGGTGCGCGATTTCCAGAAGATCATCGGCGAAGAAATCCGCGTCCAGATGCAGGAGGCCGAGGGCAGGCTGCCGGATGCGCTCGTTGCCTGCGTCGGCGGCGGCTCCAACGCCATCGGCACCTTCTACGATTTCCTCGACG
>CAZNAE010000147.1:0-8541 GCA_964570695.1 uncultured Devosia sp. | reverse complement strand
GCCCTATTTCATCCCCGCGACCGACGACGTGGACATCATCCTCACCCCCACGCTGCTCAGCCGGCAGGGCGCGCTGATGCGCGCCGGCGTCAAGTGGCGCCTGCCGCAATATGGCGAGATCGACGTCGCCGCATCGGGACTCTACCAACTCGACAAGTCGGCATTCGCCGGCACAGCAGGCTATCGCGACTGGCGCGGCGCCATCCAGACCTCGGGCCATTTTACCCCCACCAAGGACTGGACCGTCGGCTGGTCGTATTCGGCCTTCACCGACAACGATTACCTCTACGACTACAACTCGACCGACATCGATACGTCGATCAACCAAGTCTACGGCACCTACTTGACGACCGACACTTGGCTCGACGCGCGGCTGCAGCACTTCAACCGCATCGGCCAGTTTGCCAGCGATGCCGCCGCGCAGGCGGACGATGCGCAGCAGGGCGAAGCGCTCCCCAAGGTCGAGTTCGACCATGTTCAGGATCTTGCGCCGGGTTGGGGCCGCCTGCATGTCTCAGGCGAGTGGCTCGGCGTCGAGCGCGATGCCGACCAGAACCTGAGCGCCAGCTATCCATTCTCGCCCGCGACGACCTACGTCCCCGGCTACGCGGGCGACAAACAGCACCTCGAACTCGAGGGCGCCTGGGAGAACCAGTACATCCTGCCGGGCGGCGTAACCGCAAGTCCTTATCTCGGGATGCGGCTCGATGCGACGAACTACGACAGCACGAGTTCCGCTCCTCTGAATCCGGGCACGCAGCTCTTGCTCACACCCACCCCGATCGCGGCGGTCGATTTCCGCTGGCCGCTGATCGCAAAGAATGGCCTCGACAGCCATCTGCTCGAGCCGGTGGCGCAGCTGGTCTATCGCGGCTCGTCGACCACTCTGGTCGGCGTCACCAACGACGATGCGCAGAGCTTCGTCTTCGACGAGAGCAACCTCTTCACCTACAACCATTTCTCCGGCATCGACCGTCAGGACACCGGGCTCCGCGCCAATGTCGGCGGGCATTATCTCGGCAACTTCGCCGATGGCAGCTGGATCGATTTCATCGCCGGCGAGTCGTTCCAGCTGCTCGGTACCAACGCGCTGGGCATCACCGACCCAACCCTGGTCGGGACCGACAGCGGCCTCGGCAGCACGGCGTCCTACCTTGTCGCGGCGGCTCACGCCGGCCTCAGCAACGGCATTTCGTTTGGCGCCAAGATGCAGGTCGACCCCGCGACTCCGCGCATCACCCGCGCCGGACTCGGGGTCAACTACGCCAATTCGAACCGGTTCTCGACGGGCGTCAGCTACATCTATATCGCGCCCGATCCATCACTCGGCATCATCACCGACCAGCACGAGATTGGTGGGACTGTCTCCGTGCCCGTCGCCGACTACTGGACGGTCAATGGCGGCATCACCTACAATATCGCCAGCATGGCGTGGACCGCCGCCAATGCCGGCGTCACATACGACGATGGCTACCTGACGTTCGGCGGCACGGCCAGCGCCACACCGACGAGCTACGCCCTCGGCGTAACGTTCAACCTCAAGGGGCCGGACGGCGTGTCTGCCTTCTGACAGCCGTAATTTTCGATGACAGAAAGCCTTGGGGCTTTCCAAAATAGGCAGACGACACGATGCTTCGCGTTCTGGGCGCACTGGTTGTTATTCTCGGTTTCGTCGCCACGACGGCGACCCCCGTTGCTGCCGCCGAGGTCAAGATCACCGTCAATGGTGACCCGATCACCGACGTGCAGATTTCGCAGCGTCTGGCCCTGTTCAAGCTTGAGCATCGGTCCGGCCAGCAGGCCGCCATCGATGAGCTGGTCAACGAGGCACTTGAGATCCAGGAAGCCAAGCGCCTCGGCTTTACCGTCAGCGAATCCGATATCGATGATGGCGTGCTGCAACTGGCGCGCCAGCTCAAGCTCAGCGTCACCAATCTGACCCAGGTACTGACGAACAGCGGCGTCGGCATGCAGACCTTGCGCGACCGCATCCATGGCAGCATCGCCTGGAGCAAGGTGACCTCGACCGCGATCAGCGCCAAGGTGCAGATCTCGGAAGCCGACATCGACGCCGCAGCGAAGGCCAAGCTGACCGCCGCCAACAGCTTTGACTACATCCTCAAGGAAGTCTTGTTCCTGATGCCGAACGGCCAGGGCTCGGCGAGCCAGCGCACCGCGCAAGCCAACCAGTACCGCAAGAACTTCACCGGCTGCAGCAGCGCCGTGCAGCTTGCCCTGAGCTACACCGACGCTGCCGTCCGCGACCTCGGCCGTCGCAACGCCAACCAGATGCCGGATGCCATCGCCGACGAGCTCAGCAAGCTCAACGTCGGCGGCATCACAGCGCCGCGCGTCGTGCAGGGCGGCATCTCGATGCTGGCGGTCTGCTCCAAAGAAAGCTCCGACGACACGACTTTCATCGCCGATCAGCTCCGCCAGACCGCCGGCAACGGCGCGTTGAAGACGGAGGCCGACAAGTACCTCGCCGCGCTCAAGGCGAAAGCCCAGATCGTGGCGAAGTAGCATGCAGATGCCGGCTCCCATCGCCATCAGCATGGGGGAGCCGGCCGGCATCGGCCCGGACCTCATCCTCCGGCTCTATGCCGACCGCGAGCAATACCGGCTGCCGCCGTTCATTGTCGTTGGCAACATGGCGTTTCTCGCCGCCCGCGCCCGCCGGCTCGGCCTCAATGTCAATTTCGCCGCGACCACGCCAGCCGACGCGGCAAACCAGTTCCCCGTGTCGCTGCCCATCTGTCACATCGAAGGGCTAGTGCCGGACAAGCCGGGCGAGACCAGCCACCTCTCCGGCAAGGTGGTGATTGAATCGATCGCCCGGGCGGTGTCCGAGACGTTGTCGGGCGAGGCCCGCGCGGTGGTCACCGCTCCGATCCACAAGGCCGCGCTCTACAATGCCGGCTTCAAATATCCCGGCCATACCGAATATCTCGCGGCGCTCTGCGCCAACAACGAGGGCACGCCGCAGCCCGTGATGATGCTCGCGCACGACACCCTGCGCGTCGTGCCGCTCACCATCCATGTGCCGCTGCGCGACGTGCCTGGCCTCGTCACCGCCAAGCTGATCCGCGAGACCGTCCATATCGTCGAGCACGATCTACGCACGCGCTTCGGCATCACCGAGCCGAAACTCGCGGTCACCGGGCTCAATCCGCATGCCGGCGAGGCCGGCAGCATCGGCACCGAGGACCGCGATATCATCATGCCTGCCGTTATCGACCTGCAGCACAACGGCTCGCTGGTCGAGGGACCGTTTTCCGCCGACACCCTGTTCCATCTGCCGAACTGGCGGAAATACGACGCGGTGATCGCCATGTACCACGACCAGGCGATGATCCCGATCAAGACCGTCGCCTTCGACGAGGCTGTCAATATCACGCTGGGCCTGCCATTGGTGCGCACGTCGCCCGACCATGGAACGGCGTTCGATCTCGCCGGCACCGGCCGGGGGAATGTCGGCAGCATGCTGGCCGCCCTCCGTCTCGCCGACCGCATGACGGGCGGCGCTTGAGCCAGATCGACGATCTGCCGCCGCTGCGGGACGTCATCGCGCGGCATGGACTCAGCGCCAAAAAGCAACTCGGCCAGAATTTCCTCCTCGACCTTAACCTCACCGCCCGCATCGCGCGCGTCGCCGGCCCGCTCGACGGCATCACGGTGATCGAAGTCGGCCCCGGCCCTGGCGGCCTGACGCGGGCGCTCCTCGCCGAAGGGGCTCGGAAAGTCGTCGTCATTGAGCGCGACGATCGCGCCATTCCCGCCCTCGAAGAGATCGGTGCCGCCTACCCAGGTCGCCTTACCATCATCGCCGGCGACGCGATGGAGATCGACTACGCTTCTCTTGCTGACGGCCCGACCCGCATCGTCGCCAATCTGCCTTACAACATCGCGACACCGCTGCTCATCGGGTGGCTGACGCGTGACCCGTGGCTGCCCTTCTTCGATAGCCTGACTCTGATGTTCCAGCGCGAGGTCGCCGAACGCATTGTCGCGGGGCCCGGCGACGACGCCTATGGCCGGCTCGGCGTACTCTGCGGCTGGCGGACCGACGCGAAGATCGCGTTCAACGTCGCCCGCACTGCGTTCACCCCGCCGCCGAACGTCACATCATCGGTGCTGCACCTCGTGCCGAAGCCGGTCGACGCGAGCGTCGCCGTGCGCGATCTTGAGGCAGTCACCAAGGCCGCCTTCGGTCAGCGCCGCAAGATGATCCGCCAGAGCCTCAAATCGACCGGCGTGCCGGTCGACCGATTGCTGGCCGCCGCCGGCCTCAGGGGCGACGAGCGCGCCGAAGACCTGCCGGTCGAGGCGTTCCTGAAGATGGCACGAGTAGTGCGGGCATGATTGCCGTGCACGCCTCGCTCCACCGAGTGGACATTCCCTACAAGCTGTCGATCTGGTTCTGCAGGTCCTTGACGAACGAGTCCATCTGCGTGAAGCGGTCGCGCTTTTGCCGGGCGGCGGCGAGGATCGAGCGGACGCGGGCGCAGCTCTGGTCGAGGTCTTCATTCACTAGAACGTAGTCGTACTCTTTCCAGTGCTCCATCTCGATGCGGGCGTTCTTGAGCCGCGTCTCGATGGTTTCCTTGCTGTCCTGCGCGCGCCGTTCGAGGCGCTTGCGCAATTCGCGGATCGAAGGCGGCAGGATGAAGATCGTGACCATATCGTCGCGTGCCTTCTTCAGGAGCTGCAGCGTGCCTTGCCAGTCGATGTCGAAGAGGATGTCACGACCCTTGGCGAGCCTCTCTTCGACGTGGGCGCGCGGCGTGCCGTAGAAATTGCCGTGCACTTCGGCGTTCTCGAGCAGCTCGCCGTCCTGCCGCATGCGGTCATAGGCCGCCACGTCGATGAAGTGATAGTGGATGCCGTCGATCTCATCGTGCCGGCGGGCCCGCGTCGTCACCGACACCGAGAGCGAGATATTGGGGTCCTGCTCGAAGATGGCGCGCGAGATCGAGGACTTCCCCGCCCCCGAGGGCGAAGCCAGCACCATCATTACACCGCGACGCGCGAACTCCATCGTCACTCCAGATTCTGCACCTGCTCGCGGAACTGGTCGATGACCGCCTTGAGATCAAGGCCGATCGCCGTCAGCTCCACGGCATTGGACTTGGAGCAGAGCGTATTCGCCTCGCGGTTAAATTCCTGTGACAGGAAATCGAGCTTGCGGCCCACCGGCCCGCCCTCGCCCAGCAATTGGCGCGCCGACGCCACGTGCGCCGCCAGCCGGTCCAGCTCCTCGCGGATGTCGGCTTTGGTCGCGAGAAGCAATGCTTCCTGCGCCAGCCGGTCCTCGCTCAGGCCCGTGCTCGACGCCAGCAGATCGGCGATCGCTTCCTTGAGCCGGGCCAGGATGGCGTCGCGGCTGCGGCCGGGATGCGCCGCCGCCTGCTCGCGCAGGCTTGCGATTTCGTCGACCTGCCGCGAGAGGATGTCGTTGAGGTGCACCCCCTCGGCCTGGCGCGATACCTGCAATTCGGCGAGCGCCACGTCGACGGCGGCATAGACCGCGGCCTGCAGCCGCTCCTCGGTGTCGGGCGCCAGCGGCGCGTCGTGTTGCTCCAGCACGCCCTTGAGCCCGAGGATGCCATCCGGCGTCGGCCGCGGCGAGTTGGTCAGCGCCGCGATATCCTTGACCGCCGCCATCACCGCGTCGAGCGCCTGCTTGTTGACGACTATCCGACCGCCCTCGCCTTCGCGCTCGATAGTGAGATTGACCGTCACCGAGCCACGCGACAGCGCCTTGCTGATCCGCCGGCGGACCTCGCCTTCGAGCGCGTCATATCCCGGCGTCAGCCGCATGCGGACGTCGAGGCCGCGGGCATTGACGGATTTGATCTCGACCGAGAACGCGATCCCGGGGACCGAACCCTGGGCGCGCGAATAGCCGGTCATGCTCGACAGCGAATTGGCCATGACGGCCGGATACACCCTTTATTGCGTGGTGTCGCCTGCCTCGCTCGCCTGCTCTTCCTCAAGAGCATCCTTGGCGTCGTCCGCCTCGTTCTGCTTCACCGCGGTCCGATAGAGAGCGACGTTCTTTTTGTGCTCGGCGTAGGTCGCGGAGAAATAATGCCCGTCGGCCGGGTCGGCGGATTTGGCGACGAAGTAGAGATATTTGGTATCGGCCGGGTGGGCGACGGCCATCAGCGCGTCGGTCCCGGGATTGGCGATCGGCCCCGGCGGCAGACCGTCAATCTGGTAGGTATTATATGGCGTCTTGGCGCTGAGATCCTTGGTGGTCAGGGCGCGATCGAGCTTGTCGCGCCCGAGCGTGATGCCGTACATCACCGACGGGTCGGTCTGCAGCCGCATGTGCTTGCGCAGCCGGTTGAGGAACACCGACGCCACCTCGGCGCGCTCGGTGTCGACGCCGGTTTCCTTCTCGACCAGCGAGGCCAGGGTCACGAGTTGCGCCGGCGACTTGATGACGTCGTCGATCGAGGGGTCATGGTTTGCCCAGATGTCGGCGACCGTATCCGCCATCTTTTTCTGCATCGCGTCGATCACCGACTGCCGGGTGTCACCGGGGAAGAAATCGTGCCGGACGGCCAGCAGCGTGCCTTCGAGCGGCGGCTGCACCGACCCGCCCGCAAGGCTCTGTGCCGGGTCGTTGATCGCGTCGGCGACCTGCCATGAGGTCTCGCCCGGGATGACGTTGACGAAGAATTCCTGCGGCTTGGTCTCGGTCAGGATCTGAAGGATATCGGACATCGAGGCATGCGCCGGGATCAAGTACTGCCCCGGCAGGAGTTTCGAACTGCGGGCCCCGAGCAGCCGCGTCGCAGTGCTGAAGATGATCGGATCGAGCGGGCCGTCGCTGACGAAGCCCTGCTCGGCGAGGCGAGTCTGCGTCGTGCCGAGGTTGCTGCCCTTGTCGACGAGGAACGCCGCCGCGTCAGCCTTTGGGCCGTCCTCGTAGAACACGTGGACCCCATAGATGAAGGCGCCGCCCACGACCACGATGCCGAGCACGACGATGGTCAGCAGGGCGTTGAGAACGACCAGCGCGCTGCTGCGTTTCCGTCTCGGCTTGCGCGCGCTTGCGGCCATGAACTCCCCCACCTCGAACGGCGTCTCAGCCGGCCATTTGCCTCAACGAAGCGGGCAAAACAAGGACGCGCCCGCACCCAAATTCTGTCGAAAAGACGATTGTCTACGCGACTTTGCGGAAGATCAGCGAGGCGTTGGTGCCGCCGAAGCCGAACGAGTTCGATAGGGCCACGTCGATCTGCTTTTTGACCGCCACCTTTGGCACCAGATTGATCGGCGTCTCGACCGACGGATTGTCGAGATTGAGCGTCGGCGGGGCGATATTGTCGCGCATCGCGAGGAGCGAGAAGATCGCCTCGATCGATCCCGCCGCACCCAGCAGGTGCCCGATGGCGGACTTGGTCGAAGACATCGCGGCCTTGCCGGCGGCAGCGCCGAGCAGCCGCGTTACGGCGCCCAGTTCGATCTCGTCGCCAAGCGGCGTCGAAGTGCCGTGCGCATTGATGTAGTCGATATCGGCCGGCACGATGCCGGCCCGCTTTACCGCCATCTGCATGCAGCGATAGCCGCCGTCGCCATCGCTGGTGGGGGCGGTGATGTGGAAGGCGTCGCCCGACATGCCGTAACCGACGACCTCGCCATAGATCTTGGCGCCGCGGGCCTTGGCCCGCGCATATTCTTCCAGCACCAGCACCGCCGCGCCCTCGCCCATGACGAAGCCGTCACGATCCTTGTCGTAGGGCCGCGACGCTTCAGTCGGGCGGTCGTTGAAGCCGGTCGAGAGCGCCCGGCAGGCGGCAAAGCCCGCCATCGAAATCCGGTTGACCGGCGATTCCGCGCCGCCGGCCACCATCACGTCGGCATCGCCCATGGCGATAATGCGCCAGCTGTCGCCGATGGCGTGCGCGCCGGTCGAGCAGGCGGTCACCACCGAATGGTTGGGGCCCTTGAGGCCGAAGCGGATGGATACATAGCCCGACGCCATGTTGATGATGCGGCCGGGGATGAAGAACGGGCTGATCCGGCGCGGGCCCTTCTCGAACAGCGTGATCGAGGCCTCGTAGATGCCGCCGACACCGCCAATGCCCGAGCCGATCAGCACGCCGCTGCGTTCGGCCTCGTCCTGGGTCCTGGGTTCGACCCCCGCATCGGCGATCGCCATGCTTGCCGCCGCCATCGCGAAAACGATGAACGGGTCGACCTTGCGTTGCTCTTTGGTGTCCATCCAGTCGTCGGGGCTGAATTTGCCCTCGGCGAGCGGGCCCAACGGGATGCGATGGGCAATCTGGCAGGCGATGTCATCGACCTGGAAGTCGTTGATGCGCTTGGCGCCGCTCTTGCTCGCGAGAAGGTTGGCCCAGGTGGTTTCTACGCCGCACCCCAAAGGGTTGACCGTCCCGAGACCAGTCACGACGACGCGGCGCAGTTCCATCTATGGGTACCGTCCGCCGGCTGGGATCAGCCGACAGCCTTGGTGAGGTAGCTGACCGCATCGCCGAACGTCTGGATCGACTCGGCCGCGTCATCGGG
>CAZNAE010000146.1:6683-8568 GCA_964570695.1 uncultured Devosia sp. | reverse complement strand
GGCGCCGGCGTCGCCATGGCGATGTACAACCTCGACGACTCGATCCGCGACTTCGCGCACGCCTCGTTCAACTACGCAATCAACCGCAAGGTGCCGTGCTACCTCAGCACCAAGAACACGATTCTAAAGGCCTATGACGGGCGCTTTAAGGACATCTTCCAGGAGATCTTCGAGCGCGACTACAAGGCGAAATTCGACGAGCTCAAGATCTGGTACGAGCACCGGCTGATCGACGACATGGTCGCCTCGGCGCTGAAGTGGTCGGGCGGCTATGTGTGGGCCTGCAAGAACTATGACGGCGACGTACAATCAGACATCGTGGCGCAGGGCTTTGGCTCGCTCGGCCTGATGACCTCGGTGCTGATGACGCCCGATGGCAAGATCGTCGAAGCGGAAGCGGCGCACGGCACGGTGACGCGCCACTATCGGCAGCATCAACAGGGCAAGGAGACGTCGACCAACTCGACGGCGTCGATCTTCGCCTGGACCCGGGGCCTCGCGCATCGCGCCAAGCTCGACGGCAATATGGAGCTCGGCCGGTTTGCCCTGACGCTCGAGAAGGTTACCGTCGACACGATCGAGGAAGGCAAGATGACCAAGGATTTGTCGCTGCTCGTCGGTCCCGACCAGCAATGGCTGTCGACGATCGGCTTCCTCGACGCCATCGACGCCAACCTCAAGAAGGCGATGGCGGCGTGACGGACGGATGCGGAAGCCTCAGAGGCTTCCGCATCCGCAGTTTCGGTTCAGTTGATCTTCACGCCCTTGCCGATGGTGCCGAATACATTGCGCTTCGGCGGCGGGTTGCCGCCAGGATTTTGCTTGAGCTGCAGCTTGCCGAGACCGGCGAGCGGGACGACGAGCACATGCCGGCACGCCTGAGCACTCACTGTCCAGAGCTGAGCGTTGCCGAGGTGGAGATCGGTTTCGCTATATTGCTTGTTCTTGGCGAGCGAGAAGTTTGACCATGCGCTCCCGAGTTGGCTGGCAGCCTGCGTCGACCACGCTTGCTCGGCATAGTCCTGGCTAGGCCCAGCCCCAACTACTGTGCTGGAACATTGCAGTTCCGTGGCGCTCTGGGCCGGTGTGGCTGCGACGATGGCAGCGACGAGGCTGGCGACGAGAACGGCGGAGGCAAGGGGGGCGCGCATAACGATGGTCCTTTGCTTTGCTGAGCGATGAGCGACGATGCTGTAAGTCATCATACCACATTTGACCGCGGACTGAACCAATCCGTTCTTCGCCGTTCATCTCTCGACGCGCTTGACGCCGTGCGGTGCCGACTGGAAGCCAGGTCCGGTGGCAGCCTCGAGGCAAGCGTGCAAACACGCGTGCGCGCCAACGCATCGAGCGGTGGCCACGTCTAAATCGTCGGCAACCCGGCCGAGCGCGATTTTCATTCGTCCAGTGGCGGACACGTCGCCATGCACTAGCCGACCGAGTTACCTGCCCGTCCCCGTATTGACGGTGACGCGGCCGCGGAGTCAGCATGACGGTGCGGCGGCGTTCTGCTGCCGCATTTCCCACCATGAAGGATTTTACGGATGCGCTACAAAACGCTGGGCGGCACCGGGCTTTTGGTTTCCGAGATCTGTCTCGGCACAATGACATTTGGCGATGCCGGATTCTGGCGCGTCATCGGCACGCTCGGACAGGAAACGGCGGACGCGATCGTCGCCCGGTCGCTCGAAGCCGGGGTCAATTTCATCGATACGGCGAACGTCTACTCGGAGGGACACTCCGAGGAGATCACCGGTCTCGCGCTGCGCAACTCCGGCCGCATACGCTCGGACTATGTGCTCGCCACCAAATTCAATGGCGGCGTCGGGACCGGTGCCAATGATCGCGGCTCGTCGCGCGGCCATATCATGACGCAGGTCAAGGA
>CAZNAE010000146.1:0-6583 GCA_964570695.1 uncultured Devosia sp. | reverse complement strand
CTGATGGTATGGAGCCCGCTCGCCGGTGGGTTCCTCTCGGGCAAGTACACGAGGGACAACCCTGGTCCGGCCGGTTCGCGCCGCACCGAGTTCGACTTTCCGCCGATCAACCGTGATCGCGCCTATGCCTGCATTGAGGCGATGCAGAAGATCGGTGCGGCAAAGGGCGTTTCGGTGGCGCGCATTGCGCTCGCCTGGGTGCTGCAGCGGCCATTCGTAATGTCGGTCATCATCGGCGCCAAGACGGTCGAGCAGCTCGACGACAATATCGCCGCGACCGCGGTAACGTTCACACCGGAAGAATTGAAGATACTCGACGAGGTGAGCGCCCTGCCCCCCGAATATCCCGGCTGGATGATCAGCCGGCAGATGGCCGGACGCATCCCGGGCTGATTGACGCCTTCGTAACATTGGTGTTACGTAACTTTCATGTTACGCAAGACGAATGCCACCGAGCTTCCGGAAGCCGCGCTCGACGCGCTCGGCAATGCCGAGCGCCGCAGGCTCGTTCGGACGCTCGCCGAAGGGGCAAAAAGCGTTGGCGAGCTAGCGGCCGCCTTTCCGATCAGCCGGCCCGCCGTTTCGCGTCACCTCGCCCAACTCGAACGCGCCGGGCTGGTGACGCATCACGCCGACGGTACGCGCAATATCTATGTGCTCGACGCGGCGGGCCTGGAGGCGACCGCGGCATGGCTCACCAGCTTTTGGGACGAGGCGGGAGCTCGCCTCAAGCTTCTTGCGGAGAACACAATGCCGAAGAAAGGCTCGCGCAATGGCTGACATCCTGACGCGGAAGATCGCGCTCGACTGCGATGTCGACCACGCCTTCGCGGTGTTCACCGGCAAGATCGATCTTTGGTGGCCGCGCGGCCATCGCCGCTCCCGCGACGCCTCGCTGAGCCTCAATCCCGAATCCGGCGGCCGGCTGGTCGAGCACGCCGCCGACGGCTCCGAATGGACGATGGGCCGGGTGACCGCGATCGACCCGCCAAGCCGGATCAGCCTCGACTGGTTCCCTGGTTCTCCCGCGGCACCGACGTCGGTCGAGATCGAGTTTGCGGCGGTCGGCGGTGGCACCGAAATCACCGTTACGCACCGCGCCCTGAGCCCCGCGGCCGAGGCGATCTGGCCGCAGCGCGTCGCAAGCTTCATCAAAGGCTGGGACGCCGTGTTGCCCGCGCTGAAGACATTCATCGAGGAGGACTGAGATGGCCAAAGGCACCAAGGACGATCCGTGGCGGCTGAAGACGCCGCCGGGAACCAGCGACATCACGCTGTGGCGCGATCCGTCCGCTAACCCGCCGGCACTAGTCTGCATCGCCGGTGGCACGGAGCTCCGCTACCACATCAGCGCTCCAGAGGATCTGGCCGCAATGCTGAAGAAACACGGCGACTGGATGGAACTGGGCAATGCCGACGAGCAGAAGCCCGCCAAGGACGGTACGATCGAGGCCTGGGCCCGTTCGCCGGAAAATCCCAAGAAGGGCTGGTACGGGCTCAAGAAAGGCCTCCGCGGACGCTTCGCGAACTATGTGACGCCAGTCGCCGAGGCGCTCGGCCTCGTCGAGCTTGAGCACAATCCGAAGAACAACCGGGCACGGGCGAAATAGCCGGCGATTGCGACAATTGCGCCGTATTTTCCAACCCTGAATCTAACATGTCAGCCATCGACGGCGTGGTGCGGCGGTCGTATAGCTAGAGTGCTCCCCTTCGAGTCTTTGTTTGGGTCACCCAGATGCCGTCCGGCGTCCTTTTTGCCTTAAGCGCTTACGCGCTCTATTCGTGCTGTGATGCGATCATCAAGGGTCTCGGCAGCGGTCTTAGCGTCTATGAGCTGGCGTTTTTCACCACGCTGTTCTCGCTGGTGCCGGCGATGCTCACGACGCCCAAGAACGAAAGCTGGCTGACCTTCTGGAAGGTCAAAAATCCGCTGCTGCTTAATCTGCGGGGCATCAGCGGCACGATCGGCAATCTCTGCATCATCTACGCGTTCGTCACCATCCCGTTGGCGGAGGCGTATTCGCTGGCGTTCCTCGCGCCGATCTTCATCGTCTTCATATCGGTCTGGCTGCTCGCCGAGACCGTCAGTCCGGCGCGCTGGACAATGCTGGGGGCGAGCTTCATCGGCGTGCTCACCGTGGTGCAGCCGGGCTTCCGCGAACTGCATTGGGGTCACCTCGCCGCGGTTGTCGCCGCAGCTTGCGGCGCGGTCACGACCTCGGTGTTGCGGCGCATCGCCAAGGAGGAGGCGCGGACCAGCTTGATCGCGGTGGCGTCGATTTATATCCTTGTCATCAACGGCGTGCTGATCCTCCTCAACGGCGGCTTCCATTGGCCGACGCTGCCGGAACTGGGGTTCCTCTTGGCGATCGGGGCGCTGGGCGGGACCTCGAACCTGATCTTCATCGCGGCGACGCGGCGGGCGCCGGCGAGCATGGTGGCGCCGATCCAATACAGCCAGATCCTCTGGGCCCTGCTGTTTGGAGCCGTGTTCTACAAGGAATTCCCCAACGCCTGGGCGTTCCTCGGGCTGGCGGCGATCATCGTCGCCGGCATCTTCAACGTGCTCAGCGACGAGACCCGCATCCGCTTCTTCTCGCGGCTGTCGCCCGGTGGTGCCGGGCCGTCGCTGCTGCGCGAGTCGACGCGGCCGGAGCGACCCACGGATGCCGTGCTCGAGGCGCCGATCGCCGGCGCCGCGGAAATCTCCTCAGAGCGCTGAGCGCACCGCGGCGATTGCGGCCTCCGCCTTACTACCATCGGGGCCGCCGCCCTGCGCCATGTCGGGACGGCCGCCGCCGCCCTGCCCGCCAAGCGCCACGGTTGCGTGCTTGATGAGATCGGCTGCGGAGAATTTGGCGACCAGATCGTCGGTGACACCGATGGCGACGGTGCCCTTACCGTCCTCGCCCTTGAGCGCCAGCGCGACGACGCCGGAGCCGAGCTTCTTTTTCTCCAGATCGACGAGGCCGCGCAGGTCCTTGGCGGCAACGCCCTCGAGCGCCCGGCCGATGAACGCCGTGCCGTTGACGGTTTCGACTGCGGGCGCCGCGGCGCCGGAGGAGCCGCCGAGGGCGAGTTTTTTCTGGGCGTCGGAGAGTGAGCGCTCGGCCTTCTTGAGATTGTCCTGCAGCGCTTCGATGCGGGTCAGGATTTCGGACGGCTGCGAGCGAAGCACATCGGCGGCGCTCTGCACAAGGTTGGTGTTGGCGCGGGCATGGTGGCGCGCGCCCTTGGCGGTCAGCGCTTCGATGCGACGCACGCCGGCCGCGACGCCGCTGTCGCCCAAAATGGTGATGAGGCCGATGTCGCCGGTGCGCCGCACATGGGTGCCGCCGCAGAGCTCGACCGACCAGCCGACGGCGTTGCCGGTGGGATCGCCCATCGAGACAACGCGCACTTCGTCGCCGTATTTTTCGCCGAACAGCGCGCGGGCGCCGGACTGCTTGGCATCCTCGACGCCCATCAGCCGTGTTTCGACCGGCGAGTTCTGCAGCACGATGTCGTTGGCGATTTCCTCGACCTGCTGCAGCTCCTGTGGGCTGATCGGCTTGGTGTGGACGAAGTCGAAGCGCAGACGATCGGGCGACACCATCGAGCCACGCTGCGCGACGTGATCACCAAGGACGAGCCGCAGTGCTTCATGCAGAAGATGCGTCGCCGAATGGTTGGCCCGGATCGCCGAGCGGCGGGCGTGATCGACGAGCAGGCTCAGTGCCGTGCCGAGCTTGATCGTTCCATCGGTGACTTTCACCTTGTGACCGAAGACGCCTTGATGCTTGACAGTGTCGATCACATCGGCGGCGACGCCGTCGCCGGTGACACGGCCGGTATCGCCGACCTGGCCGCCGCTCTCGCCATAGAACGGCGTTTGGTTGAGGACGACGAAGCCTTCCTCGCCGACCTTGAGTTGGTCGACCATCCGGCCGCCCTTGACCAGCGCCGTGACGACGCCCTCGGCCGTCTCGGTTTCGTAGCCGAGGAATTCGGTCGGTCCGACCTTGTCAGCGACCGCGTACCAAACCTTGTCTTCGCCCGCCTCACCGGAGCCGGCCCAGCTCTTCCGCGCCTCGGCGCGCTGCCTGGCCATGGCGTCTTCGAAGCCCGAGAGTTCGACATTGATGCCGCGGGTGCGTAGCGCATCCTGCGTCAGGTCGAGCGGGAAGCCATAGGTGTCGTAGAGCTTGAAGGCGGTGACGCCCTCGAGCATGTCGCCCTCTTTGAGACCGGCCGTCGCCTCGTCGAGAATCTGCAGCCCGCGGCTCAGGGTTTTGATGAAGCGGTGTTCCTCGAGGCGGATCGTCTCCTCGATCATGTTCTCGCCGCGGACGAGTTCGGGATAGGCCTGACCCATCTCCCTGACCAGCGTCGGGACGATCTTGTGGATCACCGGCTCCGTCGCGCCGAGCAGGGTCGCGTGGCGCATGGCGCGGCGCATGATGCGGCGCAGCACGTAGCCGCGGCCTTCGTTGGACGGGAGCACGCCCTCGGCGATGAGGAAACTCATCGAGCGCAGATGGTCGGCGATGACGCGAAGGCTGGCGCTGGTCGGGTCGCCGCTGAAGCCGGTAGCCTGCTGCGCGGCGGAAATCAGCGAGCGGAACAGGTCGATTTCGTAGTTGTTGTTAGTGCCCTGCATGACCGCGGCGACGCGCTCGAGGCCGGCGCCAGTATCGATCGAGGGTTTCGGCAGCGGCGAGCGGCTGCCGTCGGCGGCCTGCTCGAACTGCATGAAGACGAGGTTCCAGATTTCGACGAAGCGGTCGCCGTCTTCCTCGGGCGAGCCCGGCGGGCCACCCCAGTATTTGTCGCCGTGATCGTAAAAGATTTCCGAGCATGGGCCGCATGGCCCGGTGTCGCCCATCTGCCAGAAATTGGACTTTGCGCCGAGCCGGACGATGCGATCTTCGGGCAGACCGGAGATCTTCTTCCACAGCGCCATCGCCTCGTCGTCATCCTGGTAGATGGTGGCGGTCAGCTTGTCCTTGGGTAGGCCCCATTCCTTGGTGAGAAGGTTCCAGGCGAGCTCGATCGCATGCTCCTTGAAATAGTCGCCGAAGGAGAAATTGCCGAGCATCTCAAAGAAGGTGTGGTGGCGCGCGGTGAAGCCGACATTGTCGAGATCGTTGTGCTTGCCGCCGGCGCGCACACACTTCTGCGAGGTCGCAGCGCGAACGTAGTCGCGCTTTTCGACGCCGGTGAAGACGTTCTTGAACTGCACCATGCCAGCATTGGTGAACATCAGGGTGGGATCGTTGCGTGGCACCAGCGGCGACGAGGCGACGGCCGTGTGCCCGTTCTTCTCGAAGAAGCCGAGGAAAGAAGAGCGGATGTCGTTCACGCTTTGCATGGTCGTCTCGTCACACCAAAAAGGCGGCCTCAGCCGCCATGAAACACAAGGAAAGGCCTTCTATCGCGGGGCCTTGGGCTGTGTCCATCCTTTGTGCCGTGGCGCTTGGGGCAGGTGCGTGAAGGCGAGCGGAAGTGTCCATCGGCGATGCCTCCGGGTTTGCGGGAAGAGGACGGGCCCCGAGGCGCGTGCGCCTCGATGTATTTTATGCGGAGACGCAGGCGCCTCGGGGCGGCAGGATTTCGGAGCGCGAGGCTTCGACACGGAATCCACCGTGTGCCCGCACCGCGCCCCAGGGGAAGGACGATCTTCCCCCGCCTACCGGTCCCACCACGCCGTTCGCCGCCGGATCCGTCCGTGCGGTGGGATGTGGTGATTATGCGGGAGCCTGGAAGCGCGGAGATAAGTTTTCTTAAGCGCCTGACGTAGTTTGTGCTTTTGCCATTTTGGCACCCTCTCCGCAGTCGCGGCTGGGATGACGACTGAGGGAATGGGATTGTCAGAAAACGTCAGGGATAGATTCCGGCCTACGCCGGAATGACATCGTGGGTGGTGAAGCAGCACGCACGACTCTGCGCCCAGAAAACAAAGCGGGCGCCGGATGGCTCCGACGCCCGCAACCGAAGCCCGTGACGGCTCCAATGGCTATTCGTCGTCGGCCGCCTCGTTGCCTTCGGGGCCGGCGAGGAGCGCCTCGCCCAAAAGACCGGAGCTTTCGCGGACGGATTTTTCGATGGCGTCTGCGATCTGCGGATTGTCCTTGAGGAACTGGCGGGAATTCTCCCGGCCCTGGCCGAGCCGCTGGCTGTCATAGGAAAACCAGGCGCCGGACTTTTCGACGACACCGGCCTTGACGCCGAGATCGAGCAGTTCGCCGGTCTTGGAAATACCCTCGCCGTACATGATGTCGAATTCGACCTGGCGGAACGGCGGGGCGAGCTTGTTCTTGACCACCTTGACGCGGGTCTGGTTGCCGATGACCTCTTCGCGCTCCTTGATCGCGCCGATGCGGCGGATGTCGAGGCGGACGGAGGAATAGAATTTCAGCGCGTTGCCGCCGGTGGTGGTTTCGGGCGAGCCGTACATGACACCGATCTTCATGCGGATCTGGTTGATGAAGATCACCATGCCCTTCGACTTCGAAATCGAGGCGGTCAGCTTGCGCATCGCCTGGCTCATCAGGCGGGCCTGGAGGCCGGGGAGCGAATCGCCCATCTCGCCTTCGAGTTCGGC
>CAZNAE010000145.1:0-8643 GCA_964570695.1 uncultured Devosia sp. | reverse complement strand
GCGCCGGGCATCTCGGTGATCGACAAGCGCGAGGCCGGCGGCTACGCGACGCCGATTGAATCGGTGGGCGAGTACGACACCTATGTGTCCCGCATCCGCGAGGACAACACGGTCGAAAACGGCCTCTCGCTCTGGGTGGTCTCGGACAATCTCAGGAAGGGCGCGGCACTCAACACCGTGCAGATTCTCGAGACGCTGATCGAGCGCAACCTCGTCGAGCGGAAAGCCGCCTGACGCGACAATGGGCCCGTCCGCTTGGGTCGGGCCCGTCATCCGCATCGCTGATGACCCTCATCACGACCAATCATTTGCCTTGTAGCGGCATCGGATGTTCTGTCCGGTCCGGCAATGAAAGGCGGCCCATACGATGGCCCCTCGCGATATCTTCCTGGCGCTGGCGATCGTCGTCGTCTGGGGCGTCAACTTCATGGCGATCAAATGGGGCGTCGCGGAAGTTCCGCCGCTGCTCCTGAGCTCGCTCCGCTACATCGTCGCGACGCTGCCGGCGATCTTCTTCGTCAAGCGCCCGCAGGCGGCGATCGGCATGCTGGTCGGTTATGGCTGCTTCGTCGGCGTCGGGCAATTCGGCCTGCTGTTCTCGGCGATCCATCTGGGCATGCCGGCGGGGCTCGCCTCGCTGGTCCTGCAACTCCAGACCTTCTTCACCATCGGGCTGGCGGTGCTGCTGCTCGGCGAACGGCCGCGCGGTGCGCAGCTCTTCGGCGCGCTGGTGGCGCTGGTCGGCATCGGCGTCATCGCGGTTGAAAAGCTCGAGGGCGCGGCGATCTGGCCGCTGCTGATGACGGTGCTGGCGGCCGGCAGCTGGGCAATCGCCAATATCGTCGTCAAGAAGCTCGGCAAGGTCGACATGTTCGCCTTCGTGATCTGGTCGAGTCTCGTGCCGCCAATTCCGCTGTTCCTGCTCTCGCTGATCTTCGAGGGGCCGGGCGCGATCCCCTTCGCGCTGAGCCATATCACGTGGCTCGGCATCGGCTCGCTGCTGTTCGTCGGCTGGATCTCGACCGATTTCGGCTACGGCGCCTGGAGCCTGCTGCTCGGCCGCTACCCGGCCAGCACGGTGGCACCCTTCACGTTGCTGGTGCCGATCATCGGGCTCAGCACCGGCGCGGTGATCCTCGGCGAAGCGATGACCGGACTCGACTGGCTCGGCAGCGCGCTGGTGTTCGTCGGGCTGCTGCTCAACGTCTTCGGTCCGCGGCTCATCGCGCGGCGCGTGGAGGCCTAGATGCGGTGGATCGCGATCTTCGAAGACAAGCCCGGCGCGCTCGACATTCGGGCGGCGCAGTCAGAGGCGCATTTCGCCTATCTCGAAAAGCATCGTGAGCAGATTCGGCTCGCCGGCGGCATCCGCGACGAGCCTGGCGGCGCGCCCGATGGTGGGCTCTGGATCATGGACAACATCACCGATCGCGCGCACGCCGTCCGGCTTTGTGAGGACGATCCGTTCTTCACGGCCGGCCTGCGCAAGAGTTACGTGCTCAAGGCCTGGGGCTTTGCCCCGTGTTACGCGGACGTAACGCTCTAGGCGACTTCCGGGCGGACAAAATCACCGGTTTCCTGGTCCATCAGCCAGAGCTCGGCGGTCGAGACGTCGAACCACGCGCCGTGAACGGTGAGCTTGCCCTCGGCTTCGCGCGATTTGACGTAGGGGAAGGTCCTGAGGTTCTTGATCGAATTGCGCACCGAGAGACGCTCGAGCGCCGTTTCGCGTTCAGTCGCCGTCATGAAGGAATAGCTCGCGACCTGTTCGGTGACAGGCGCCAGCATCTCCATCCATTTGCCGATGAAGTCGCCCTGGGCCAGCGGTTCGCCGGGCCCGAGAGCCCAGCGGATGCCGCCGCAGCGGCCGTGACCCAGCACGACGAGATCGCTGACGCCGAGCGCGTTGACGGCATATTCGATGCCGGCGGAGGTGCCGTGCTGGCCGGCGTCCGGCTGGAACGTCGGGACGAGGTTGGCAATATTGCGGAGGACGAAGAGCTCGCCTGGACCGACATCGAAAATCGTCTCGGGCGCGGCGCGGCTGTCGCAGCAGCAAATGACCATGGTGGTGGGCGATTGCCCGCCGCGCGCCAGCTGCTTGTAGCGCTCGGTCTCGCGGGCGTAGCGGCCCTCCATAAAGTGCCTGTAGCCGTCGAGCAGATGCTGAGGAAACCGATGCATGGCCACCCGATTAGCGATAAGTAGGCGCTGGTTCAACTCCAGGGCGCTTCGGCGGGGAGCATCGCGGCTATGCAGATCTACCGGTTTCTGAGCGGCGAGGACGATTCCTCGTTCTGCCACAAGGTCACCAAGGCGCTCAGCGAAGGCTGGGTCCTGCACGGCTCGCCGACCTACGCCTACGATCCGTCGGTCAAGAAGATGAAGGCCGGCCAGGCGGTCACCAAAATCGTCGCCGACCAAACCTACGATCCGGACAAGAAACTGGTCGACTACCGTTAGTCGCCGGCGCGTTTACGTTCATAAACGAAAGATGAACGCCCGGTTCAAGGCCCGTTGTATCACTCAGGTCTAGAAGCACCCTCAGGAACGCGGCGAGACGAAGCCGCAACATCCGAGTGGAGTGACGGAAATGAGTGCCAAGGTTCTGAGCATTGCCCTCGTGGCAGCGATTGTCGCCTTGCCGGTTCCCGCCAGCCAGTTCCTGGCAGGGACGTTTTCTTCACCCACTCTCAAGGCTGTAGCGGCACCGGGGCAGGAAACCCTCGGCCTGCTGCTGCAGGATCCCTTCCTGATCGACAGCCTGAGCTTCAGCCGGCCCAAGAGCTTCGTCGATCTCGACGCCCGGGTCTGATCCCCGAAAATCTCACGAAAACAGCCCGTTCAGCGCTGCGTATTGCAGCAAAAGGATGGTCTTTGCGTCGGCGATTTCGCCCGTTTCGATCATCCTGAGGGCTGCGGCGAAGGGGAGTCGAATGACTTCAATGTCCTCCCCTTCGTCCTCCAATCCGCCGCCCTTGTCCGCCGGCGAGCCGTCGACGAAGCCGATAAAGAGAGTGAGCCGCTCGGTCACCGAACCGGGGCTCATGAAGCAGTCATAGGCCTGCGTCAGCCGGTCGATCCGGTAGCCGGTTTCCTCCACGGCTTCCTTGCGGGCACAGGCCTCGGCCGCATCGCCGTCGAGCTTGCCGGCGCAGACCTCCAGCAGGAACGGCGGCTCGCCCCGATAGAAGGCCGGATAACGGAACTGCCGGGTCAAGATCACCGACTTGTCCGACAGGTCGCAGAGCAGCACCGCCGCGCCATCGCCTCGATCATAGGTCTCGCGGATCTGGTGCTGCCATTCGCCGTTACGGCGCTGGAGTTCGAACTCGTGCCGTTGCAGCAGGCCCCAGGCCTCGGACAAAGTGGTGGTCTTGATCGGGCGGACGAGATCGGACACGGCACGGCTCCTGGTTGGGCGCTCTCTGCCACACCTTGCCGCCTGAATGGAATCTGAACGGCGGCTTCAGCGGCGGGACACGAGGGGCGCGGTACGTTCGAGCGCACTCCATCAAGGAGACTGCCATGCACCGAATCGCCGCGTCCCTGCTGATCGTCGCCGCCGTGCTCGCCCTCAACGGCGGCATGCTGCGCGAAGCGTTTGCCGGCGAGCCGGCATTGCGCCTGCCGCCGCCCAAGACCGACGTGCTGCAGACCGTCGCCGTGCGCAGCGGCAAGGTTTTGAGTCTGCTGCTCATTCTCGAAGCGCTTCGGCAGGCGCCAATCAGTCTCGATCCGCAGAAAGTCTGACCACTTCAGCGGCATTCCGCTTTGACCTCACCGGGTCATGCGGCTAGAAGTCTCGAACCGTTCCACCCATGGTGCGCCGCCGATCTGGCGCGCCGTCGAGACGTTCATGGCAGCCCGCTCCCGGCCACTCTCTCCGCACCTGCAAATCTACCGCTTCACCCTGACGATGGCCAATTCCATCATCCAGCGCGGCACCGGCATGGCGATGTATTTCGGCACGCTGCTGATCGTCATCTGGCTTGGCGCTGCGGCGCTCGGCGATGGCCCGGTCGGCGTCGTCAACGCGGTCTACGGCTTCTGGCTGGTGCAGGTCGTCTTCTTCCTCGCCACCTGGGCGCTGTTTCACCACATGCTCGGCGGCATCCGGCACTTCATCTGGGATTCGGGCAATCTGCTCGACCCGGCCGGCCGCGAGACCATCACCCGTATCCAGTTCGCCCTCTCGATCGTGCTGACGCTCGGGGCGTGGGCGCTGTTCGTGTGGTTCAAATGAGCGACAGCGCGAAGATCTCCGATCCGAAGACGCACTACGGCTCCCCGCACGAGGCGACGCGGCACTTCATGACGCAGCGCATTACCGGCGTGCTCAATGTGCTGTTCACGATCTTCTTCGTCTGGTTCGTGGTGCGGCTTGCCGGCGCCGACCGGACCGACATGGTGGCGGTCGTCCGCAATCCGTTCGTCGCGATCGTCCTGGCCCTCCTGATCATCAATGTCTGCGTCCACATGCGCATCGGCATGAACGAAGTCATCGAGGACTACCTCGAGGGCCCGGCCAACCATCTGGCGCAACGTGCCAATGCCGCGTTCGCCATTCTGGTGGCGCTCGTGACCGTCGTCGCCATCGCTAAAATACTGTTCTGGGGTTAGCGCATGGCCGCCTACGACATCATCGACCACGAGTTCGACGTGGTGGTCGTGGGAGCCGGCGGCGCCGGGTTGCGCGCCACCCTTGGCATGGCCGAGCAGGGGTTCAACACCGCCTGCGTGACCAAGGTCTTCCCGACCCGCAGCCACACCGTCGCGGCGCAGGGCGGCATCGCCGCCAGCCTCCAGAACATGGGGCCGGATTCCTGGCAGTGGCACATGTACGACACCGTCAAGGGGTCGGACTGGCTCGGCGACAACGACGCGATGGAATATCTGGCGCGCAATGCGCCGGCGGCCGTCTATGAGCTCGAGCATTATGGCGTGGCGTTCTCGCGCACCGATGAGGGCAAGATCTATCAGCGGCCGTTCGGCGGCCACATGACCGAGTTCGGCGAAGGCCCGCCGGTGCAGCGCACCTGCGCCGCCGCCGACCGCACCGGCCATGCCATCCTCCACACGCTCTACGGCCAGTCGCTCCGCCACAACGCGCAGTTCTTCGTTGAATATTTCGCCCTCGACCTGCTGATGGGAGAGGACGGGTCGTGCCAGGGGATCATCGCCTGGAAGCTCGACGACGGCACGCTGCACCGCTTCCGTTCGAAGCTCACCGTGCTGGCGACTGGCGGCTATGGCCGTGCCTATTTCTCCGCGACTTCGGCGCACACCTGCACTGGCGACGGCAATGGCATGGTGGCGCGCGCCGGCCTGCCGCTCGAGGACATGGAGTTCGTGCAGTTCCACCCGACCGGTGTCTATGGCGCCGGCGTCCTGATAACCGAAGGGGCCCGCGGCGAGGGTGGCTATCTCACCAATTCGGAGGGCGAGCGCTTCATGGAGCGCTACGCCCCCAACGCCAAGGATCTCGCCTCGCGCGACGTGGTCAGCCGCTGCATGACGCTCGAAATCCGCGAGGGCCGTGGCGTCGGGCCGAAGAAGGATCACATCTTTCTCCACCTCGACCACCTCGATCCGAGCGTGCTGCACGAGCGGCTGCCGGGCATCATCGAGAGCGCCAAGATTTTCGCCGGCGTCGACCTGACGCGCGAGCCGATCCCGGTGTTGCCGACGGTCCACTATAATATGGGCGGCATCCCGACGAATTATCACGGCGAGGCCTTGAACCCGACTGCCGACAATCCCGACGCGACCGTCGAAGGGTTGATGGCGGTGGGCGAAGCGGCCTGCGCTTCGGTGCACGGTGCCAACCGTCTCGGTTCCAACTCGCTGACCGATCTCGTGGTGTTCGGCCGGGCGGCGGCGTTGCGGGCCGGCGCCACGATGGATCGGGCCAAGGCGATCCCGAAGGTCAACCAGGTCTCCGAGGACAAGATCCTCGCGCGCTTCGACCGCTTGCGTCACGCCGATGGCGGCACGCCCACCGCGGTGCTGCGCGATCGCATGCAGCGCACCATGCAGGAAGATGCCGCGGTGTTCCGCACCGGCGAAACGCTCGCCACGGGCGTGCGGCGCATGAAAGACGTCTATGGGCTCAAGGCCGACCTCAAGGTGTCCGACCGGTCGATGATCTGGAACTCCGATCTGGTCGAGACGCTGGAGCTCGAGAACCTCTTGGCCAATGCACTGACCACCGTGGTCTCGGCCGAAGCTCGCACGGAGAGCCGCGGCGCCCATGCGCGCGAGGATTTCCCCAACCGCGACGACGTCAATTGGCGCAAGCACTCGATCAGCCGCATCGACGACGCCGGCAATGTTACGCTCAGCTACCGGCCGGTGCACACCGAGCCGCTGACGCCCGAAAGCGAGGGCGGCATTTCGCTCAAGAAAATCGCGCCGAAAGCGCGCGTCTACTAGAACGAGGGTTTACATGCGCTACTTTCTGGTTGCCGGCATTCTTGTTGCATCCGTGCTCGCATCCTCGATGAGCTATGCGGCGATGACCAAGGACGTGCGCGCCAGGTTCGTCGCCCGCTGCCAGACCAGCATGTACATGACCAACCCGCAATGCAGCTGCATGGCCGATATCGCCGATAAGGCCCTCGACGACCTCGCCATTGCCTATCTCAGCCTCGATCCGCTCGACGTCACCAACTCCGCGGCGATGTCGAAGAAGATGACCGGCAAGGAACTGAGCTCGGTCGACCATTTCATGTCGACAGCGCCGCATACGTGCAAGAACGCGAAGTAGCGGCTATATTGGCGCTAGAAGGAACAGGAGGGATATATGGACGACAAAGTTACCATCGATCTCGACCGTGAAATCTTCGACGAGTTGACACGGCGCGCCGAGTTCCACGGGCACTCGGTTGACGAAGAGGTCGCAACCATTGTCCGGGAGACGGTGCTTCCGCTCCACGGAGAGACCGACTGGGTGGCACGCGCCCGGAAAATCCGCGAGATGACGCCGCTTGGCTCGATTCCGGTGAGCAGCACAAGACTCATTCGAGCAAGCCGGGATTTCGATCATTGATCGTTGTCGATGCATCAGTTGCAGTGCAATGGATCGCGGAAGAGGACACCTCGAGCCTATCCGAAACGCTGCTTACCAGATCTGATCTGGTTGCCCCTGATCTCCTGCTGATCGAAGTGGCTAACGCTCTTCGACGGAAGGTCTATGTGGGCGACATAAGTATTGATCACGCCAAGGCAGGCTTGCAGTTTATCCGCGAGAAGGTCCAGCTTGAACGTACGTCGGCGGAGATACTCGATCGTGCCCTGGAGCTTGCAGAGCTCATGTATCATCCGGTGTATGACTGCATCTATCTTGCCATGGCCGAGCGCAGCAAGACCATTCTGGTCACGTACGATCAGGAACTGCAGGAGCGGGCGTCGGAGCAAGGTCTGGCCTCTTTGCTTGCAGGCTTGCCGCTTTCATCATGACTCCCGCCGCCGGCTATTCCGGTACCCCTCTGCCGCAGAAGCTCGGGCTCAAGGACGGGCAGCGCGTCCTGTTCATCGCGCTGCCCAAGGAGCTCAAGGACCTCCGCAAGTCGCGCCATTTTGTCGAGATCGCCGAGGCCGGCTGGGAGAGTTTTGCTGACGGCGACAGCGGCTATGACGTCATCCACGGCTTCACAAGCTCGCGTGTGGTGCTCGAAAAGGCCGCGAAACCGCTGATGGAGGAGATCGACCGCAACGGTTCGATCTGGATTTCCTGGCCGAAAAAGGCCAGCAAGGTAGCGACAGACATCACCGAGGACGTGATCCGCGAGGTGGTTCTGCCGATCGGCCTCGTCGATGTCAAAGTCGCGGCGGTCAATGACGTATGGTCGGGTCTCAAACTGGTGATCCGCAAGGAGCTGAGATGAAGATTTTCGTACTTGCCGCCGCGCTGATGACGCTCACCGTGGGAGGCGCCATGGCGGCGCCGCCGACCGCCGCGCAGAAGGCGCAGTTCCTCAAGGAATGCCTCAAGAATTCGGACGGCAACCAGACGCTGTGCACCTGCAAACAAGCGCAGCTCGACAAGCTGATCGACAGCGACTTCATGCAGGTCGTGCTGGATTCGATGAACGGCAAAACCACGCCGGTCGAGGACACCATGAAATACGCCGTCTATATCGGCAAATCGAACGCGGTCTGTGCCCCCGGCATGTGAGGCCAGGCCGGTGAAAAAGCTCAAATTCGAGAAGGACCAGCGCGCTGCCATCGTCGGCAAGATCCAGCGCTACTTCGTCGAGGAGCTCGACAGCGAGATTGGCGCTATCCCCGCGGAGCTGCTGCTCAATTTCTTCACCGAAAATATCGGCCCGTTCTATTACAATCAGGGCCTGAGCGACGCGCAGGCGGTGTTCGCCAAGTCGCTCGACGACGTCAACGATCAGATCTACGGGCTCGAGCAGCGCGAAGCCCGCGCCCGCTGAGCCCGCCCAGGTGTCCCATGGTTGAACTCACGCTCCCGAAGAATTCGCAGCCGACCAAGGGCAAGACCTGGCCAAAGCCGGCCGGCATTCGCCTCCGCGAATATCGGGTCTACCGCTACGATCCGGACAGCGAGGCCAATCCGCGCATCGATACCTATTTCATCGATCTCGACGATTGCGGGCCAATGGTCCTCGATGG
>CAZNAE010000144.1:0-8649 GCA_964570695.1 uncultured Devosia sp. | reverse complement strand
TCATCAAGGATGGTGTAAAGCTGCTGACGCGAGATACCCAACAGCCGGGCAATCTCGGCCTTGCTCTTGCCGGTCGCCGGAATAACCGTGTCGGCCAGCAAGAAGCCTGGGTGGGTGGGAGCGCGATCCGGGGCGCGCTTGGCGATGCTGGGCATAGGCTGGTCCCCTTCCATCAATGGTGTTGTTCCAGATCGATCTGGGTGGCGTCCTGTCCATCGAACTCGAACGTGACGCACCACGGGCCGTTGACGTGAACGGTGTAGCGCGTCGGGTTGAAACCTTTGAGCGCATGGAAATCGAAGCCCGGGATGTTCATGTCTTCGGGCCTCGTCGAGGCATCCAAAGCATCGAGCCGGGCAAGAACACGTTTGTGCATCTTTGCATCGATCTTGCCCGTAGACCCCTTGGCCCAAAGCTCGCTCAGACCTTTGCTCCTGAACGTCGCGATCACACCAAGGACATGTAAGGTGTTATCTTACATGTGTCAAGTAATGATTGACATCAGTCAGGTTTGGCCGATCTTGGCCATCTCGAACGGCGTGGTCTGGTAGATCTCGTTGATCCAGTTCTGGAACAGCAGATGGCCGTGACTGCGCCAGCGGTTTTCGGGCTCGATGGTGGTGTCGCCGTTGGGGAACAGGTTCACCGGCGGCATGGGGTTAAGGCCAGCCTTGACGTCGCGCTCATATTCGTCGGCGAGCGAGCGGTTGTCGTATTCGAGATGGTTCAGCATATGCACGGCGCGGTGCTTGGGGTCGTCGATGAAGCAGACGCCGATTTCCGGCTGGTCGATCAGGATCTCGAGGTCGGGGCCGAGGCTGGCGCGGTCGATATCGTTGTAGCGGCTCACCGGGATCATCGGGCTGTCGGAAAATCCTCGCAGCCAAGGCGAGCGCGAGTTCAGCACCTGATGGCGGAAGACACCAAAGGCTTTTTTGTCCATGCGGTAGCGGCGAGCATGGTGGAAATGGTGCAGCGCGGCCTGCGCGCCCCAGCAGATGAACATGGTGCGGTGCACGTTGGTCTGAGTCCAGTCCATGATCTCGACCATCTCGGGCCAGTAGCGCACTTCCTCGAAGGGCATGTTGGCCACCGGCGCGCCGGTGATGACGAAGCCGTCGAATTTTCTGGCGCGAACCTCTTCCCAGGTTGAGTAGAACGTCTTGAGATAGTCCTCCGAGGTGTTCTTCGATTTGTGGTCGGTGACGCGGACGAGGGTCAAATCCACCTGCAGCGGCGTCGAACCGATGAGGCGGGTGAACTGCGTCTCGGTGCGTTCCTTGTTGGGCATCAGATTGAGAAGCCCGATCTGCAGCGGCCGGATGTCCTGACGGGCGGCACGCGTCGAATCCATGACCACCACGCCCTCGTGTTCGAGGGTGGCGCGGGCGGGTAGATTGTCGGGAATGCGGATGGGCATGAGGCGATCTCTCAGCGAAAGGGGCGAATGGAGTGGCAGGCGCTAGCGCATTCGGCTCCGGATCGCGCTGGTAACGAGGTCGACGAATTCGTCGCCGTCGCGGACCGTCTGCAGATCGGCGGCATCGACGGTATAGCCGAAATTGTCGGCAAGCTTCTGGTAGCGCGGCAGGCGGTCGTGCAGCAGCGCCTCAAAGCCCCACGCGCCGAACTTTTCGGGATCGACCTTGGCGTCATCGGTGATGTTGTTCAGCTTCTTGAAGGCCGCCCATTTCTTCGTCAGGAACGGTGGCTGGTAGTACATCGGCTTGGGCGAGTGCTTGAAGCGGCGGATCAGCTCGTCGGCGTCCTTCTCGGTGCCGCGGATATAGAGTAGAACGGTATTCTCGCTTAGCGTCTTGATTACCGGATCGTTGGCATTGTCGGGATCGACCACCTCGACCAGCGAGCCACCGGTGTCGGCGATGAAATTGTCATAGGCATAGAGGTCGTGGGCGCGCGCGATGAAGCGCGGCACCTCCTGCAGGGCCGCGATCTCGGCGATGCGGTGCTGCTCCTGGCGGCGGCGATACTCGTCGAGCGGCAGGCCGCCTTTCGCCGTGTTGCCGGGCCGGCCGAGATAGGTCGACAACGGGTCGAGGTTCGAGAAGGTGATATTGGAGGCGATCTTGATCGAGTCCGAGCGCAGCAGATTGCGCAGGAATGGCAGCTTCATCGCCTCCGACTTGAAGTTGTCGGTGATGAACTCGCCCATATGGCGGGTGCCGATGCGGTAGTCGACCGAGTAGTGGAACCATTGCGACTTGCGCAGCAACGCGGCCAGCCGGGTCTTGCCGACACCGGCCATGCCGAACACCGTCACGGCGTGACGTGGCGCGTCATGAAACTCGTCCGGCGACTTGAAAAGCATGGCGTTTTCGGCCCGTAGCAACTGGCTTGAGCGTTTAGAGGAAGCGGCGATGAGGCACAAGCACAAGGCAGAATCTGCCGCATCGCTCGGACTCTCTTGCCGGGCTGAACAGCACCCCGGACGCTGCCGCAAATCAAAACGATAGCAAAATCAGATAGATGCCGAACTGGCATCAGCCTTGCTTTGCTCTTCCCGGATAGGCGCGCGTATCGCGGCCAGGCACACGGGGACGGCAATGGGAATTTATGGAGCTCTTTCAACCGCGGTGACCGGGCTTCGTGCCCAATCGTTCGCGCTCGAGAACATCTCGGGTAACATCGCGAACTCACAGACGACGGGCTTCAAGCGGGTCGACACCGACTTCCTCGACCTCATCCCCGATGCGCCGACCAAGATCCAGACCTCGGGCTCGGTGCTGGCGCAGTCGCAGGCGACCAATACGCAGCAGGGTGACGTCAAGTCGGTGAGCAACGCCACCTACATGGCAGTCAACGGCTCGGGCTTCTTCGTGGTCGAGCCGGCGATCGGCCAAACGGATGGCACCGCGGTGTTCGGCGGCACCAACTACTACACCCGCCGCGGCGATTTCGACGTCAACAAGAGCGGCTATCTGGTCAATGGATCGGGCTATTATCTGATGGGCCTGCCGATCGACGCGACAACGGGCAACATCTCGAGCTCTCTGCCGCAGGTCATCCGCATTTCGAACTCCTTCCTGCCGGCCGCCCCGACCAGCCGTGTCACTTACCAGCTCAACCTGCCGCAATTGCCCCAGACCGGCGCCTACCAGGAGTCGAAAGCAGTCGGCAGTGAACTGCTGAAGGCGCAGGACTTTCAGAACGTTCCGGCCGATACAGCGGCGGTGACCACAGGAACGGCGACCCCGGCCGCGTTCAGCGGCGCGACGACGGCGTTCCGCGACGGCTCGGCGGTGCTCAGCACCGACGCGGCCTCGACGCTCGCCAACAACACCAACACGCTGACCATCAAGATCGGCAGCGGCAGCACGCACACCTATACGTTCGCAACGAGCGGCGGCACCTCGGGGACGACGATCGACACCTCCGACAGCACGACCGACACCGTGCAGAAAGTGCTCGATTACATCAAGACAGACATCCAGACGACCGAACCGAACGCCACGGTGTCCATCGTCGACGGCAAGATCCGGGTCGCCAGCGGCGACACCACGGACAGCGTCACGACTGGCGGCACAGCGGCCGGCTTCGGGCTCGGCACCGGCACCACCAACACCACATTGGCCGGGACGGATTCGGCGACGCGGCTTGCCAAGTCCGGCGACACTTACGCGCTGACCATCGGGTCAGTGACACGCACCTTCACCTTTTCGGGCAGCGGTGGCACGTCGGGCACGGCGATCGACACCTCCGACACCAGCACCAACACCGTCGACAAGGTTCTGGCCTACATCCAGTCGGACATGGCAGCGCACGGCGCGACCGGCGCGTCGGTGGCACTACAGGACGGCCAGGTTCACATCACGGCCGGCAGCACCACCGACAGTGTGTCGACCGCTGACGGCACTGTCGGGTTCGGCACCGGGACCAGCAGCGCGACGCCGGCGATTGCCGGGACCGACGGCGCGGCGCGCCTGGCCAGCGCCGGACAGACCCTCGAAGTCAAAGTCGGCACCACCGACCGGACCTACACCTTCACCTCGGGCGGTGGCACCTCCGGCCTTAATATCGACATGACCGATCCTTCGACCAGCACGGTCGCGCAGGTGCTCGGCTACATCCAGAGCGACCTGCAGGGACATGGCGCGACGGGTGCCACTGTGGCGATCAACGGCGGTACCATCAGCGTCAAGGCCGGCAACACCACCGACACCGTTGCAACGACCGATGGCACGAGCGGCATGGGCATCGGCACCGCGACCGCCAGCGCGACGGTGTCGCAGACCGCGCAGCTCGCGGCGCGCGTCCCTACCATCGCGGGCCAGGACAGCGACGCCTTCATCAACGAGTCGATCTCGGGTGGCGCGATCACTGTCTATGCCTCGAACGGCGCGCCGGCGAACGTCCAGATGCGCTGGGCCAAGATCGCCAGCACGGCGGTGGGCGGCACCGACACCTGGAACCTCTTCTACCTGACCAACAGCGGCGCCACCGGCAGCCAACCGATGTGGCAGAATGCGGGGGTGGACTACAAGTTCGGTTCCGACGGTGCCCTGAGCCCGGCACTGACCGAGACTAACCTCACCGGCGTCAATGTCGACGGCGTTGCAGTCGGTAATCTGAAGCTCAGCTTCGGCGCCGGCGGCGTCACCCAGTTCAACGATCCGAACGGCACGGCGGGCGTGACCGCGCTCAGCCAGAACGGCTACCCGGCCGGCCAGTACGTCTCGGTCGCGATCAACGACAACGGGCGAGTCGTCGTATCCTACGACAATGGCCAGACGGTTGAGACGGCCCAGGTGGTCACCGCCAACTTCAATGCCGCCAACGATCTCAAACGCCTCGACGGCGGCACCTTCGAGGCGACTGCGGATTCGGGCGAACCGATCCTCAACGTCAACGGCGGTGTGATTGGGTCGTCGCTCGAGAGCTCCAACACTGACATCTCGGAAGAATTCACCAAGCTGATCGTGACGCAGCAGGCCTACGCGGCGGGCACCAAGATCGTGTCGGCAGCTAACGACATGCTGCAGCAGGCCCTCAACATGATCCGCTGAGGCGGGTTCTGGAGGCGGAGTAGTCGAGGATGGGTCTTAGCGCGTCGCTCACCAATGCGCTCTCTGGCATGAGCACCAGCCAGAGCAGCCTCGAAGTGCTGTCGCGCAACGTCTCGAACGCGGGCACGCCGGGCTACCACAAGCAGTCGCTTAGCGTCATCGACACCAAAGGCGTCAACTCGATCTTCGCCCGTTCGGGCGGGGTCGAGCGGGCCTTCAACTCGAGCCTCCAAGCGTCGTACAACACGGCGACATCGAACGGTGGCTATACCGCCGCGCAGACCGACATGCTCAATCAGCTACAGACCTATCTGGGCAAGCCGGGAGACGATGGCTCGCTCGATACGATGTTCGCCTCGTTCCAGAACTCGCTCCAGACACTCAGCACCAGCCCCGACGACTACGCGACGCGAGCGACCGTCGTGTCGCAGGCGCAGTCGATGACGCAGACGCTCAACTCGCTGTCGCAGGACGTCCAAAGCCTGCGGCAGCAAACCGAGTCGCAGATCTCGAGCAGCGTCGACACGCTGAACCAGTCGATCACCTCGCTCGCCAAGATCAACACGCAGCTCGCCGATCAATCGAGTGACCAGGCGACGCGTGCCGCCCTCGAGGATCAGCGCGACCGGCTCGTCAGCCAGATCTCCGAACAGGTCGACGTGCAGGTCGACTACCGCAGCGACGACACGGTGGCGCTGATGACGCGCACCGGCGTCGGTATTCTCGACGGTAAGCCGGGGACGTTCCAGTTCCAGCCGGCAGGTGCGATCACCGCGGAAAAGCAATTCAATGTCGATCCCGACAAGAGCGGTGTCGGCCAGCTGACGCTGGTAACCTCGTCCGGGCTGACGCTCGATCTGGTGCAGCAGAACGTGCTGCAGTCGGGCAAGCTCGCGGCGCTGATCGATCTGCGCGACAACAAGCTGACGACGGCGCAGAACCAGCTCGACACGATCGCCGCCGGCCTCGCGCAGTCGATGTCGACGGTGAGCACCGACGGCACGGCGGCGAGTGCCGGGGCGAAGAATGGCTTCACCACCGACATCAGCGGCATCCGCGACGGCAACGACTTCACGCTGACCTACAACAAGGGCGGCTCCGACAAATCGATCAAGGTCGTCAGCGTCGGCGATCCCACAAAGCTGCCGCTCGACTATCTCGACGCCAACGGGACGCGGGTGATCGGCGCGGACTTCTCCGCCGGGGCCAGCGCGATCGCAGCACAGCTCAGTACGGCGCTCGGCGCCGGCTTTACCGTCAGCGGCTCGGGCAGTAACATCACCGTGCTCGACGACGGCTCGGCGGGCACGACTGACGTAAGCGCGCTCACCAGCCACGTGACCGTGAGCGGGACGCAGACCGGGCAGGCGGCGGTCAGCCTGTTCGTCGACAGCGGCAATGCCGACTTCACCAACAGCCTCGACGGTCGCGGTCAGCAGCTTGGGTTTGCGAGCCGCATCCAGGTCAATTCGGCGATCCTGACGGATAACAAGTTGCTGGTGCAGCAGACGGCGGGCGGCTCGCTCGGCGACTCGACACGCCCCAATTATCTGCTCGATCAGCTGCAGAACATGAGCTTCGCCTCGTCGCAGACCAAGACTGCCGACGCCGGCACGTTCCGGCTCGGTGGCTCGGTCAGCGACCTGATCTCGCAGACCATGGACTATACCGGCAGCGTCGCTGCCTCTGCTGCGAGCGACGACAGTACGCAGCAGACAACAATGGATTCGCTGAGCCAGCGGATGGACAGCGAGTACGGCGTCAACGTCGATGACGAGATGGCGCGCCTCGTCGAGCTGCAGAACGCCTATGCCGCCAATTCGCGCGTCATTTCGGTGGTGCAGGACCTCATGTCCAAGCTGCTGGACCTCTAGGAGTTTTCGCGATGACAAGCGTCGTCAACCGCACCATGTACCCGGTTCAGACCAGCATGAACCTGATCGCGAAAATGCAGCAGCAGTTCGGCGTGCTGCAGACGCAGTTGGCGACGGGGCAGAAGGCAAGCAATCTGGCCGAGCTTGGCTCGGATCGTTATTTCGACCTATCGATCCGCTCGAAGATGTCGCGCATTTCAGGGTACTCCGACAGTATCAACATGGTCAACTTGCGCCTGACCACGGCCAGCCAGGCCAACTCGCAGCTCGACACCATCCAGTCGACTGCGCGGAGCGCGATGACGCCGAGCGCCTATGGCACCGACGACATCAATTTCGGCACGGTGCCGAGTCTGGCGCGTGCCAACCTCGATCAGACGCTGAGCGTGCTCAACACCGACGTCAATGGGCGCTATCTCTACAGCGGCGCCAACACGGACCAGGAACCGGTAGCGACCACCGACGAGGTGATCGACGGGGCTGGCGGCAAGGCGGGATTCCAGCAAGTGGCGATGGAGCGCCAGCAGGCCGATGTCGGCGACGGCCTCGGCCGGCTGACCCTCGGAGCCGCGACCGACACCGTCACGCTCGCCGAGGACGGCGCGCACCCGTTCGGCTTCAAGCTCTCGACGCTCACCGCAAGCAGCGGCGCGGTGTCGTTGACGCAGCCGAGTGGAACGGCGCCACAGTCGCTGGCGGTGCAGTTCAACAGCGTGCCGAACGCGGGCGACACCGTAACGATCGGGCTGACGCTGCCCGATGGCACGTCAGACGGCATCACGCTCAAGGCGGTGACCGGGACGCCGGGCGCGGGCGAATTCCAGATCGGCGCCGACGCCGATACGACGGCCGCCAATTTCAAGACGGCGCTGCAGGCGTCGCTGACGACTGAAGGCAGCACGACCCTCGTCGCCGCCTCCAACAACGCCGCTGCCAACAATTTCTTCAACGGGCAGGGCCAATCCGTGATGAGGGTGCAGGGGCCGAACTTCGCCACTGCAACGCAATTGGTGACCGCCGACCCGACGACGACGATCATGTGGTACAAGGGCGGCGACGCGGCTGACGCGCGCGCCTCGGTCAGCGCCAAGATCGATGACAACGCCAGCGTGAACTATGGCGCGCAGGCCAACGAGAGCGGCACGGTCAACCTGGTGCGCAGCCTCGCTGTGATGGCGATCCAGAATTTTCCGACCTCCGATCCAACGTCGCAGGCGCGGTTTGACGCCGTCGCCTCACGCAACCTCGACCGGACGTCGGCGACGCACAACAGCGACCAGGGCTCGATCCAGATGCAGGGCGTCGAGCTCGGCAATGCACAGGCGGCGGTGAAGACCATCTCGGATCGCCAGACCAACACCAGCGCCCAGCTTGAAGGGTTGCTGTCGGGCATCGAATCGATCCCGCAGGAAGATGTGGCAACGCAGCTCTTGGCGCTGCAGACGCGGCTCCAGGCGAGCTACCAGGCGACATCGATGATCGCCAACCTGTCGCTGGTCAACTACCTGAAGTCGTAACCGGATCTGGTTCGCGGTCCCACCACGCCCGCCTCACGGCCGCGCTTGATCTGGCGATCCAGCGGCGCGTTCGGTTGGATCCCCGATCAAATCCGGGGATGACGATTGAGGGTCTGACGCGAAGGGCACACCTTCTCGGGGGTGATACCCAGTAGTTTAGCCGGCATTCCGGCTAGAATCTCACTCTTGCGGCGAGGCGCGAAGCCCGGCGGCGAGCTGGCGATTGATATTGAT
>CAZNAE010000143.1:0-8716 GCA_964570695.1 uncultured Devosia sp. | reverse complement strand
TTCGACAGCTTCGGCATGATCGGATCGAGCGACAGCAGCGGCCGGTGCTGCACCAGATTGGCGGCGATGCCGCAGGCGGCGAGCACGGCGAGCGGCACCAGCGCGACGAGCAGGATCGTCGTCGTCAGGCTGCCGATGAAACTGCTGAACGCGCCGCCGCCGATCTCGAACTCGCCGGCATTGGCAAGCAGCGTACGCAGGCTGTCGGTAAGACCGGTGGCGCTCGGCGCCGCCATCAATGAAAACAACAGCGCCGAGCCGCCGATCATGAACCAGTTGTTGACCTCCTGGCTCTTGACCACGTCGCCGCGCCGGTGCGCGTCGTCGAGTTTTTTCTGCGACGGGTCTTCGGTTTTGGAGGCCTGTTCCGGAGCTTCGTCGCTCATCTAGGCGCCCCGGAACATCGCGAGCTCGTTCTCGAAATGCGTGAGATACCAGCCCATCATCATGGTCAGCAGCAGCCCGAGCAGGATCAGCCCGACCCAGATCGTCGCCGGCATGGCGACAAAGAAAATCTGCAGCTGCGGCATCATCCGCGCCAACAGGCCCATGCCAAGGTAGAACACGAGTCCGAGCACTATGAACGGCGCCGACATCTGGATGCCGATGACGAAGGCCGAGGCCGCCGACTGCACCGCCATCTGTGCCGCGTCGCCGAACATCAGCGGCTCTTTCGGCGAAAAGATCATGTAGCTGTCACGGATCGCCATCAACGCCACATGGTGGAGATCCGTCGCAAAGATCAGCGTCACGCCCAGCATCGAGAGGAAGGCGCCAATGAGCGCGCCCTGCGCGCCGCCATTGATCGGATCGGCACCCTGCGCGCCCGAGAGACCGGACTGGAAGGCGATCACCGAGCCGGCGACCGCCGCCGCCATCGTCACCAGCCGTGTGATCGAACCGAGGATCAAGCCGATGGCGAGCTCATGCAGCAGGTAGACCAGCACCATGAGGATATCGGCCGGCATGTCGGGCAGTTCCGGCTGCACCAGCGGGTAGAGCACGAGGCTGAATATCAGGGCGAAGCCGAGCCGCATCTGGGCGGGGATGGTCATCTCGCCCAGAGCCGGCATCAGCATCATGATGCTGCCGACGCGGGCGAAGATCAGGATGTAGAAATAGGCTGTCGCCGGCAGCCAGTTGAGCGAAATCATCCGCCGGTCACGATCATGTCGGCGAGCCGCGTCATATAGCCCGACATGGTCGCTCCCATGAAGGGCAGCGCGATCAACAGCGTGATGAAGATGGCGATGATCTTGGGGACGAACACCAGCGTCTGTTCCTGGATCTGCGTCAGCGCCTGGAACAGCGCGATCACCACGCCGACAATCAACCCGACGGCCATCATCGGCGCCGCCACAAGGATCATCACCCAGATGCCGTCGCGGGCCAGATCGAGGACTTGTGCTCCGTCCATGTCAAATATCCTAAATCGGCATCCGCATGATTTCCTCGTAGGCGGAAATCACCTTGTCGCGGACGGCGACCATGCTTTCCATCGCGAGTTGCGTCTGGCTCATCGCCGTCACCACATCGACGACATTGGCTTTGCCGTTGAGAAGATCAACTGACATCTGGTCGCTGTGCTTGCCGGCGTTCATGACCCCCTGCATCTGATCGGCGAGAAACTTGCCGAAATCAGGTCCTTGGGCCCCGCCACCTGATGTGCCGATGGAAGTCTTGGCATTGTCGGTAATCAGCTTGGCGGTGTTGTTGTAGGCCGCAGCGACTGCGTTGAAGGGCGTGCTCATGGAGTGATTCTATTGTCCCTAGCCCTTGAGGATATCGATCGTGCGGCCGAGCATCTGGCGCGTCACGGTCACGACGTTGAGGTTGGCCTCGTAGGTTCGCTGCGCCTCGCGCATGTCCATCGCCTCGACCAGCGGATCGACGTTGGGGTACTTCACATAGCCGCGCGCGTCGGCGGCCGGATGGCCCGGCTCGTAGCGGCTCTGGAAGTCCGACATGTCGAGCGCCACTTTGCCGATCTTGACCGTTTCGCCCCCGGCGTCGTCGTCCATCACGGCCTGGAAGGTCGGGATGCGGCGGCGATAGGGCTGGTCGGTCGGCGTCTTGCCGGCGGAGTCGGCGTTGGCGATGTTTTCGGCGATCACCATCATGCGGGCGTTCTGCGCATGCAGGCCCGACGCGGCGATCTTCAGCGAAGAAAGGAAGTCAGCCATTCACGCTCCTGGGGTTCAGCGGCCAAGCGCAGTGCGGATGAGCCGCATCGACTGCGTGTAGAGGCTGGTGACCGTCTGGTAGTCCATGTCGTTGCCCGAGACTTTCATCATCTCGTCTTCGAGCGTCACGCCGTTGCCGCTCGGTGTAATTTCGAACGGCGCCGACTCGGTGTCGGCGCCGTCCATGCCGCCACTCGACACAGAAATGTGCATGGGACTGGTGGTCGCGACGGAAACACTGGCGACGGACTTGCTGCCGTCGTCGATGGAGAACGGGGTAAGGTCACGCTCGGTGAAGCCGGGCGTATCGGCATTGGCGATGTTTTCGGCCAGTACCTGCTGCCGCTGCTGATGCCACCGCATCTTTGACGCCATGGCGTCGAAAATCCCCAAGCCCGTGGTTTGCATCTTCAGACTCTGTTCACCCCAATAGGCAAATTCTGCCGATTGATGGTTAAGAGCTGGTTAACCACGCGGGAACCTGCGGGCTTCGCCTCGCATTCTGCACAATGTTCCAGCAAGACTCGGCAAAATATGCTTGGTGATGCCGGAAAGGGGGACCGGCAGACCATGGAGCGCGGCATGCAGTTCATGACGGCCCTGTTGGGCGGCGGCGACAATCCCTTCATCAAGTCGGCGTTCGCGCTCGGCCTGGTTTTGGTCTTCATCGTCCTCGGCCTGTGGGTGCTGAAGTTTTTCACTAAGGCCGGCAGCAACATGGCACGCGGTCGCAACCGGCGGCTGACCATCGTCGACAGCGCCATGGTCGACGCCAAGCGCCAGGTGATCATCATCCGCCGCGACAATGTCGAGCATCTCATCATGACCGGCGGGCCGCAGGACCTCGTGATCGAGTCCAGCGTGCCGGTGGCCGAAGCGCCGCCGCCGCGCAGCGCAGCCCCGCCGCGCCCACCCAAAACACCGCCGCCGCAGCGGCCGGTCGATATCGCGACGCCGATCGTCGCCGACCATCCGGTGTCCCGCGAAATCGTCGACCGCCTGCACGATCTCGCCCGGCCAGCCCCGCTTCGGGCGCATGAGTCGATCCGTCACACCGGCTTGATGCGCCCGACTGCGCGGCAGGACTCCGACGTTATCCCCATGGGCCCGGCCCTCCGCGTCGATAATTCCGCTGGCGCGTCGTCCGACTCAGCTAAAACCGCCGCCATCGATGGCACCAACGGTCACCCCAGGCTTCTCGGACGAAGCAGGTTCTTCAGGAGCGTCCCGCGCGGCGACCGGACCTGAGCGCCGCCGCGTCTCGCGTCCTGCGCTCGTCGCCCTCATTGCCCTCGGCCTGATCCTCATCCCCGGCGCCGCCATGGCGCAGGACGTCTCGATCAATTTCGGCGACAACACGACGCTGACCGAGCGGGCCGTTCAGCTCATCGGCCTCATCACGGTGCTGGCGCTGGCGCCGTCGATCCTCATCATGGTGACGAGCTTCACGCGCATCGTTGTCGTGCTGTCGCTGCTGCGCACGGCGCTCGGCCTGCAGTCGGCGCCGCCGAACTCGGTGATGATCTCGCTGGCGCTGTTCCTGACCTTCTTCATCATGCAGCCGACGCTGCAGGCGTCCTACGACCAGGGCATCGCGCCTCTGCTCGCCGGGCAGATCCAGGTGCAGGAAGCCTTCGACAAGGGCTCGCTGCCGCTGCACGATTTCATGGCCGCCAACGTCCGCGAAGAGGACGTGCAGTTGTTCTACGACATGAGCAGCGAGACGCCGCCAACGGACGCCAAGACCATTCCGCTGAAAATCCTCGTCCCGGCCTTCATGATCTCGGAGCTGCGGCGCGCCTTCGAGATTGGGTTCCTGTTGTTCCTGCCGTTCGTCATCATCGACATGGTCGTGGCGTCGGTGCTGATGTCGATGGGCATGATGATGCTGCCGCCGGTGGTGATCTCACTGCCGTTCAAGCTGATCTTCTTCGTCTTGGTCGACGGCTGGCACCTCGTCGCCGGCTCGCTGATCCGAAGCTTCAACGCCGGCTAGACGCTGGACTTGGCGGACGCCTGGGTCGGCGCCAATGCGGTGTCGACCGGGTAGAGCTGGCGGTAGGCTTTGAGGAATGCCGTCACCGAATCCATCGCCGAGACAGCCTTCGCCGCCGCCTTGAATTCCATGCCGGTGACCGACGCGTCGGGGCTCGTGATGTAGTCGAACATCGGCCACTCCGCCGACTGCGCGATGCGGTCGGCGAATTTGCTGCGCAGCCGGCTGAGGCCGAGCTGATCGTTGACAAGCACCAACCCGACAGCCGCCTTGACGATGTCGAGCCGGGCCTGCTGGCTCAGTACCTCGGTCGGATCACTCGAATAGACATTCTCGATCATGTCCGAGGCGGCGCCGTAATTCTTCGCCTTCCAATAGCCGTCAACGCGCAGCAGATCCGCGTCGCGCCCGGTGATACGGGCAAGCAGATCGAGCGCCAGATCCTCACGATCGGCGTCGATCAGCGCCCGCGCTTCGAGGATGCGGCGCTGGCGTTCGAGTGTCGGCGACAGGTTCTCGATGCGCGTCTGGTTGAGCGCCCGGAGCGCCGCTTCAGGGTTGCGGTCGGCGATGCGGATCAGCGCGAGGTCGGCCGCGACCTGGGCCTGCGCTACACCCTTGAGGCGGCTGTCGATCTGATATTGCAGGAGGTCAGCGGCCTGACCGAGCAGATCGACCTTCACCAGCCGCCGCGCTAGGTTGCGGATCATCTCGTCGCCCCGCGCGCCCGGCGGCGTCAGCTGCCGGAAATCGTAATAGAGGCTGAGGGCGTCGAGATCGCTGAGCTGGTCGGCCGCGCCATTGAGGAACAGATCGGCGAACTGCGCCTCGGTCTCATCCATCAAATCCGAAATCTGCTTGCTCTCAGGGCTGTGCTGCGCCACGTCGCGCGCCGTCTCGAAGCCGAGCCGATAGTCCTTGTGGGCGAAGTAGAGCTCGGCGAGGAGCTTCTCCATGTCGACTTCGAGATCGTTGCCGCGCCACAGCATGGCTTCGGCCGAGAGCGTTTCCGTCGCCTTGGCGAGATCGATCTTGCCGGTCTGCCGCAACACCAGCATCGTGCGGTAAACGGCTTCGGCGCGAGTTGGGCGTACGTCGGCGGCGATCACCTGGCCATAGCTGTCGAGCGCCGTCTGCATCTGCCCCTCGGCCTCGGCAACGCGCCCCTGCATCAGCTGATAGAGCGTCACGTCCTCGGGCGACAATTGCGCGAAGGTGATGAGCTTGAGGTAACGCTCCGCCATCGGCACGTCCGACGCCTCAAGCGCCGCGCGGATACCGGCAAAGAGGAATTTCTGCTGCACCCAGACCGGGTAGGAATTGATGACCGTCTCCGACGCCAGCGCATCGGCGCGCCCGCCCACATAGTCGGCGTTGTCGGTGCGGGCGATGGCGCGCCACATCACCGCGTCGACCTCGTCGGAGAACGCCGGCCCATTGAGGATCGTCAGCGCGTCGCGGGGCCGCTCCGCCAGCACATCGGCGATGGCATCGGTGAGCTTCACTTTCTTGCGGAGCTCGTCGCTCTTGAGGTCGCTCTCGAGCACGTTGAGCACGCCGATCGCCTCTTCGGCATACTGATTGCCGACGTAGTATTGCGCCAGCGTCAAGCGCGCGACCTCCTGCGCCGAGCCCTCTTTGACCGACGCATCGGTAGCGAGATCCTCGCTCTTTTTCTCGAACACCGCTGGGTTGTCTTCCTTGAGCGCGACGAAGTCGACGAAGCTGTCGCGGAACTCCGAGGCGTTGCCGCTGTCGAGGGTTCGCGGTGCATCCTGGTCGGAGAGGATCAGGCCGTCGGGCGTGGTGATGGTGGTCGTGCCCTTGTCGACATTGACGGCAAGGTCGGCATTGTCGGGCCGGACGATCAGACCCTGCACCGAACGCAGCGCATCGAAATCGACATAGCTCAGATCGCGGACGCTGCCGCGCGCCGGCGGGAACGCCGTGACCACGTCGAGCAAATCGCCGACGACTGGATCACGGAAGCTGTGCACCTTAAACGGCCGCCCGAGATCGGCGGTCATCTGGAAATGGCCGTCCTGGTCGCGCTGCCGCTTCAGCGTCAGCGGCTCGGTGGCGTTGAGCAGCACATCGCCGATCGAAAGCACCCAGGACCGGCCTTCCGACGCCAGTGTCGCGAGCTTTTGCGTCGACAGATCGATGCGCACGATCTGCGTCTCTCCGGCCGGCACGATGTTGAATGCGGTGGCAATCGCAGACAGGGCATCCGATTGCCCGGGCGGGTTGATCAGCGTCGGTGTGTCGAACAGCATCCAGAGCGTATCGCCGCGCCGGAACACCGCGGACGCCGTGTCGCGGTCGAACGGGAACGTCACTCGGACCGTGCCCGAGGCCTCGTCGATGGTCGGCGTGATCGCGGTGCCCGGCGGATCGTTGCTCTCGGCTGTAGCGTCGGCCGGCTGCGCCGTGGCATCGACGCTGGAACTTTGTGCCTTGGCGGCAGCGGCCTTGGCGGCCGCCGCTGCTGCCTCGGCCTGCTCGACCGCCGCTTCCGCCGTTGTCTGATTCTGCGCGACTTCCGCTGTGGTCAGGTCGACGTCGAGCGTGAATGAGCGGCCGCTCTCGCCGTAAAAGCGCGGCGTCACCCCGTCGGCGAGTGTGAGCACGATCTTGCTGCCGGAGGCCGACACGCTGTCGGCGACGGCGGTGACCTCGCTCGGCAGGTTGGATTTGAGCTCGTACAAATCGACCGGTACCGGCCAGTCGAAATTGATCGTCGCGGTCGTCCCGTCCTGACTGTACTCGGCCTTGGTATCGACGCTCCAGTCGAACTCGACGCGCATGAACGTCGGGTTGCGCCCGACCTGCAGGGTCGCCTTCGGGTCAAGAGCCAGTGCCTCGTCCGCCTTGCGCTTCTGCTCGGCGATGATGGAAGCATTCTTGGCGCGCTCGGTCAGCGCCGCGACCACTTCGGGTGGGAGACTTGGCGGCAGGCCTTGCCAGCCAACGGGCAGCATATCGATGAAGAGCTGCTCACCTGCTTCCATGCTGTGGATGGTCACCGGAGAACGGAGGCCGAAGCGCACGCCCTTGCCGTCCGGGTCGGCCCGCCCGACGGTCAGATATTGCGGCAGCACGGTCGCCATGTCCGGCAGCGGCATGGTGACAGGATCGTCGAACGTGACGGTCAGGACGTTGTTGTCGAACGCGATCTTGTAGTGCGGCAGGTCGAGCCGGCCGGAGAATTCGAGGATGATCCGGCCGAACCCATCTTCGGCGGTCGCGTGCACCTGGACGCGGTCCTCGGCGAACGCACCGGCACACGACAGCGCAACGCAAAACAGCGTGGCCAGTAACAGCCGTACCGGCCTTATCGCCTGCCGCCAAACCCCGTACATTGCCGGACGCTACTCAACGCTACGCAAACAAGCGTTAAGCATAGCCATGCCGGCTTAACACCGGCTTACGAATCCGGGGCTTTTGCGCGGCTACTTGCCGACGATCTGCGGCAGCGCCGCCAGGTTTTCGCTGGGGTCCGGCACAACGTTGGTGTTGACAGTGGCGGCCATCGCGGTGGTCAGCTGCTGGGCCGGCTGCGCGCTCATCGCCGCGAGGATTGGTGACATCTGCCGCGGGTTCATGGCGCGCGCCACCTTGAGCAGCACCTGCAGATCGAGTGTGTCGAAGATCCGCGCCGCGTCCTTGGCCTTCATGGTCTCGTACATGCTGACCACCGACTTGAACCCGGCATCCTCGGTCGCCTGCTTTTCATCGACGAGCGCATTGACTTGCGCCTGCAGCGCTTCGAGCGCCTTGGTCTTGTCGTCGAGCCGCTTTTCCGCGGCCTCGACCAACGCGGTGCGCATATCGAGTTCCGTCGACCGCTTGTCGAGCTCGGCGCGACGGTCGCTCAGCCGCTGCAGCAGGGCCGGCTCGCTGTTGTCTCCGTCGACCACTTGCAGCGGCACGATGTGGCCGTTGCCGTCCTTGATCGTCGGCAGGGCGTCGCCGTTGGCGTTGACGGGAATGTCGGGCGGCGGACAACCCTTGGCGAGCGCGTTGCCGATCTTGTCGTTAAGCTCGCCGCCTGCACCGGGAGAGGGTGGAGCGGCAGAACTCGACGTGTCGCAGGCATTCGCCGCCGCTTCCGAGGACGCACTGGCCGAACCGCGGGTCTCGGCGGAGGCGGGGGCCGATGCTGACGACGCCCCTGACGCGGCGGACGACGCGGCCTCGCCGCTGCTGCTCACGTGACTCGCCGCATCCGGCGCCGCCGGCAGCGTCGGCGCCGTATCGCCGAGCGTCGGGCTGGTGTCGGTCGCCGTGACCTCCGAGGGTAGCGACACGTTGTTGTCGTCGGGTGACGCTTCCTGCGCCACGACTGCCGTCGGTCCGGTTAGCACATAACCGCCATTGGTGACGAGCCCGATCCCCTTGAAGAGGAGCAGCGCCAGCGCGGCGAAGATGACGACCGGAAGGAGGCGGATCGACTTCAAGCGGCCCTGCCCCCGATGCCCGGACGCATCGCCAGTTGCTGCAGCGCCGAATGCAGCCGGCTCTGCGGCTCGATCGG
>CAZNAE010000142.1:0-8729 GCA_964570695.1 uncultured Devosia sp. | reverse complement strand
CGCCTTCGCGGGCCTTCTTGACCATCGGCGTGTTGGTGAAAATCTCTGGCGCTTCTCCATTCGGGCCGGGGCGCAAATCCTTGACCCCCATGGCGCAACTTGCCTGAGGCTTCGGTGGCCCGCCCTTGACCTCGATCAGGCACATGCGGCAATTGCCGGCGACGCTCAGGCGCTCGTGATAGCAAAAGCGCGGAATCTCGGCGCCCGCCGCTTCCGCCGCCTGCATCAGCGTGAAGTAGTCGGGCACCTCGACCAGCTTGCCGTCGACTTTGATATTGGCCATGGCGCTAAGCCCTGTTCCAGCGCGAGAGGAAGAGACCGAGGATCGTCACGACTGCCCCGAACCACAACAGCAGCGGCGAATAGGCGGGCAGGAGCGATGGTCCGATGAATTGTTGCAGATGGGTGCAGTCGATGCCGTCGCCGGAGAGGCAGCCGAGCTTACTGTCGAAGCGCCAGGTCAGCCCGCCGATCTGGCTGTAGTAGCTCACCCACCACGCCAGCGACGCTGACATCAGCGCGAGACCGGCAAAGGTCGCGGCGCTGCCTGGCGTAGTGGTCTTGGTGCGGGCCGGCTTCATGCCGAGCACCTCTGGCTCATCCACAGCTTGATATGCTCGAGATGCGCCCAGTCATAGGCAAAGTCGGAGTTGCCGTTCGCTTCGAGATGATCGAGCCGCGCCTTGGCTTCCTCGAGTGAAGGGATATGCCCCTCCTCGACCGGCCACATCACGAAGTGATGCGACTTCATCGGCTCGAACCACTCCGCCTTGCGATTGTAGAAGCGCTTGTGAACGGTGTTCCAGACGTATTGTTCGAGATGCTCGACCGTGTCCCAGACGCTCATATTCACGGCCATCATCGGATCGCCATAGGGCCGAAGCTCGAGCGCGCCGTCGTTGCTGCCGTCGCCGACGAGCCGCCAGATGAACCCCGGCATCCGGTCGGCCATCGCATTGATGCGACCGAGATTGTTGACGAAATCCGCCATCCGCGGATCGTCGATCGGATAGTTCAGCCGGCCTATGTTGAGCTCTGCGACGTGCATTCTCACTCCGCCGCGATCGAGGGCACCGCGCCCTCGCTGTCAGAACGATAGGTGTAGCTGTCGATCCGCTCTTCCATCACCGGGCGGAAGTTGCGGATCAGGCCCTGGATCGGCCACACCGCGCCGTCGGCGAACGCGCAGATCGTGTGGCCTTCGATCTGCTTGGTGACCTCGAACAGCATGTCGATCTCGCGCTTCTGGGCGCGACCTTCGACCATGCGTTCCATGACGCGCATCATCCAGCCCATGCCCTCGCGGCACGGCGTACATTGCCCGCAGCTCTCGTGCTTGTAGAACGCGCTGAGCCGCCAGATGGCGCGAATGATGTCGGTCGACTTGTCCATGACGATCACGGCGGCCGTGCCGAGCGAGGACCCGGCCTCCTTGGTGCCGTCAAAATCCATCAACATGTGACGGGCTTTTTCGCCAGGCACGCATGGCGTCGACGAGCCGCCAGGGATCACGGCGAGCAAATTGTCCCAGCCGCCACGGATGCCGCCGCAATGTTTGTCGATCAGCTCATCAAGGGGAATGCCCATCGCCTCTTCAACCGTCGCCGGCTGATTGACGTGACCTGAGATGTTGAAGAGCTTGGTGCCGGTATTGTTAGGCCGGTTGATCCCGGCAAACCACGCGCCGCCGCGACGCAAAATCTCCGGCACCACTGCAATCGACTCGACGTTGTTGACCGTCGTCGGGTTGCCGTAGACGCCCATCGCGGCCGGGAACGGCGGCTTCAGCCGCGGCTGGCCTTTTTTGCCCTCGAGCGACTCCATGAGAGCGGTCTCTTCACCGCAGACATAGGCGCCGGCGCCGTGGTGCACGACGATCTCGAAGTCCCAACCGTGGACATTGTCCTTGCCGATCAGGCGCGCATCGTAGGCTTCCTGGACGGCGGCCTCCAGCCGCTGGCGCTCGCGAATGAACTCGCCGCGCACGTAGATGTAGGCGATATGCGCATCCATGGCGCGGCCGGCCAAAAGGCAGCCTTCGATCAGGTGGTGCGGATCGTGCCGGAGGATCTCGCGGTCCTTGCAGGTCCCCGGCTCGGACTCATCGGCGTTGACCAGCAATTGGTGCGGCCGGCCATCGCTGACCTTCGGCATGAAGGTCCATTTGAGCGCGGTAGGGAACCCGGCGCCGCCACGGCCGCGCAGCCCCGAACCCTTGACCTCGTTGGTGATCCAGTCGCGGCCGCGATCGATGAAAATCTTGGTGTCCTGCCAGCCGCCGCGCGCTCGCGCGCCGGCCAACTGCCAGTCGCCCTGGCCGTAGAGATTGGTGAAGATGCGGTCCTGGTCAGCGAGCATCACGAACTACCTTCTGCAGGCGGCGTCTTTTTGGCGCGCGGTTTGCGCGGCGCCTTGCCGCCATCGATCTTGCCGGCCGGCGATTCCGCGCCGGTCGCATTTTCGCGCATCGCCCTGTTCGGCTCGCCGTCCGCCTTGGCCCCGGCGTTCGCCTTCAGCCGCTCGCCATTGGCCTTCTCCTCCGAGACCTTCGGCGAATTCGGCGGGCCTTTCAGGGCCGGCGCAGATTCGGTCGCCGTCTCGGCGCCCCTGCCCTTGTTTGTCGGCGCTGGCGACGTCGCGGCCGCTGACGCAGGCGTGGCCGGCGCAGCGGTTGTCGCCGGTGCAGCGGCAGGCGCGGCCGGGGGAGTGGCCGGCGGCGGTGGCGGCGGGAACGGCCTATAGGTGCGCTGGGCCGTCGGGCGTTCGAGCAGCGTCGTCGCACCACCCTCCGCCGCGGAATATTGCCGCTCGATCTGTGTCCCCGGCTTGATCGAGGCTCCGTTGCCTGCCCGGAACGCTTCGACGATTTCCTCGAAGCGGGCCGCGGTCAGATCCTCATACGTGTCATTGCCGATCATGATCATCGGTGCATTGACACACGCGCCCGGGCACTCGACCTCTTCCCAGCTGAGCTTGCCGTCCGCGCTGACCTCGAGTGGATCGTGGGCGATCTTGTGCTGGCAGATGTCGATCAGCTCCTCGGCTCCGCGGAGCATGCACGGGGTCGTTCCGCACACCATGATATGCGCATTGCTCCCCGGCGGCTTCAGCAGGAATTGCGTATAGAAGGTCGCGACTTCGAGCACGCGGATATAGGCCATGCCGAGCAACCGGGCGACGGCTTCGATCGATGCGCGTGTGACCCAGCCCTGCTGCTCCTGCGCCCGCCAGAGGATGGGGATCACCGCCGATTGCTGGCGGCCTGCCGGATAGCGGGCAATCACCTTCTCCGCCCACGCCTGGTTCTCGGGCGAGAATGCAAAGCTGGCAGGCTGGATCGCATCGGCAGCGAGGCGGCGGACGGACATCTAAGAGCTACTCCACCCGCTTGCAGTATTGAGTCTTGATGGTCGGCGAAGCCGGCGTCTCGGCGACAAAGCACATGATCAAGTCCGTCTGGACGGCGCCATCGGTCCCCTTGCTGCTGTGCTCGAGCAGGATACCCGGCCCGGCGTTCGACGGCATGATGCCTTTGACCTCGTAGCCATTCTTCAACAGCTCGCCGACGCTTTGCGGCACATCCTGCGCGACCGCCGGCAGGGCTAGAAGCGCGAAGGCCGCCATCGAAAGAACCGATACGCGTTTCATCGATCGACCTCGCCGAAGACGATATCGAGCGAGCCGAGCACCGCGGAAACGTCCGCCAGCATGTGGCCGCGGCAGAGGAAATCCATGGCGCTGAGATGGGCGAAGCCCGGCGCCTTGATCTTGCAGCGATAGGGTTTGTTGGTGCCGTCGGAGACGAGATACACGCCGAACTCGCCCTTCGGCGCTTCGACCGCGGCATAGACCTCGCCGGCCGGCACCTTGTAGCCCTCGGTGTAGAGCTTGAAGTGATGGATCAGGGCTTCCATTGACTGCTTCATCTCGCCCCGCTTCGGCGGCACCACCTTGCCGTCGGTCGAGGACACCGGTCCCTTGCCTTCCGCCGAATTCAGCAGCCCGATGACCTGTTTCATGATGCGGATCGACTGCCGCATCTCGTCCATGCGGACGAGGTAGCGGTCGTAGCAATCGCCGTTCTTGCCGATCGGAATATCGAAATCGAGCCGGTCGTAGCACTCATAGGGTTGCGCCTTGCGCAGATCCCACGCCGCGCCCGAGCCACGGATCATCACGCCCGAAAAGCCCCACTTCCACGCGTCTTCGAGCGACACCACGCCGATATCTGCGTTGCGCTGCATGTAGATGCGGTTGCCGGTGAGCAGTCCCTCGAGATCGTCACAGACTTTCAGGAACGGATCGCAGAACGCCTCGATGTCGTCGACGAGCGCCTGCGGCAAATCCTGATGCACGCCACCGGGACGGAAATACGCCGCATGCATCCGGCTGCCCGAAGCGCGCTCGTAGAACACCATGAGCTTTTCGCGCTCGTCAAAACCCCAAAGCGGCGGCGTCAGCGCGCCGACGTCCATCGCCTGCGTGGTGGTGTTGAGGATGTGGCTCAGCAGCCGGCCGATCTCGCAATACAGCACCCGTATCAGTTGGCCACGGAACGGCACTTCAAGTCCGAGCAACTTCTCGACCGCGAGGCAGAAGGCGTGCTCCTGGTTCATCGGCGCGACGTAATCGAGCCGGTCGAAATACGGCACCGCCTGCAGATAGGTCTTGGTCTCGATCAGCTTCTCGGTGCCGCGGTGCAGCAGCCCGATATGCGGATCGACCCGCTCCACGACTTCGCCGTCGAGCTCCAGCACCAGCCGCAGCACACCATGCGCCGCCGGATGCTGCGGGCCGAAATTGATGGTGAAGTTTCTGACGTCGGCCTGAGTCATTACGAGCTCTTCTTCTCGTCGCCGGGCAGCACGTAGTCCGTCCCCTCCCAGGGCGACAGATAGTCGAACTGCCGGAATTCCTGCGCCAACTTCACCGGCTCATAGACGACGCGCTTGCGCTCCTCGTCGTAGCGGACTTCGACGTAGCCGGTGGTGGGGAAATCCTTGCGCAGCGGATGCCCGTCGAAGCCATAGTCGGTGAGGATACGGCGGAGGTCCGGGTGTCCCGAGAACAGGATTCCATAAAAATCGTAGGCTTCGCGCTCGAACCAGTCGGCGCCCGGAAAAACCGGCGTAATCGACGGCACCGGGTTCTCGTCGTCGGTGTGCAACTTGAGCCGGATGCGTTGGTTCTTGGTCGGCGACAGCAAATGATAGACCACCTCGAACCGCTCCTCGCGATCGGGATAGTCGGCGCCGCAGACGTCGACGAACGAGATGAACTTGCAGCCGGAATCGTCATGCAGCAGCCGCACCGCATCGAGCACCGTCTCGCGATGCAGCGTTACGGTCAGCTCGTTGAAGGAAATGACGTGATGCTCGACGCGGTCGCCGAGTAGCGCAACGACATGCGCCTCGAGCGCCTGGAGCGGTGACAGGTTCGGAACGTCCCCCATTGTTCCGCCTATCGCTCGATCGTGCCGGTGCGGCGGATCTTTTTCTGCAGCAGCAGCAGGCCGTACAGCAACGCCTCGGCTGTCGGCGGGCAGCCCGGCACGTAGATGTCGACCGGCACGACCCGGTCGCAGCCACGGACCACCGAATACGAGTAGTGATAATAGCCGCCGCCATTGGCGCAGCTACCCATCGACACCACGTAGCGTGGTCCCGGCATCTGGTCGTAAACCTTGCGCAGCGCCGGCGCCATTTTGTTGGTCAGCGTGCCGGCGACGATCATGACGTCCGACTGCCGCGGCGAGGCGCGCGGCGCGAGCCCGAAGCGCTCGACGTCATAGCGCGGCATCGACATCTGGATCATCTCGACCGCGCAGCAGGCAAGCCCGAACGTCATCCACATCAGGGAGCCCGTGCGGGCCCAGTTGATCAATTCGTCGGTAGCGGTGACGAGGAAACCCTTGTCGGCCAGCTCGTTGTTGATCTCGACGAAATACGGATCGTCGGCGCCGATCGGCTTGCCGGTGCGCGGATCCAGGACACCCTTGGGCGCCGGCGCGACGAGCGTCTCGTTCAATCCCATTCGAGCGCGCCCTTCCGCCATTCGTAAATGAACCCGACGGTGAGGACGCCGAGGAAGATCATCATTGACCAGAAGCCGAACAACCCCACGTCCTTGAACGCCACCGCCCAGGGGAAAAGGAACGCCACTTCGAGGTCGAAGATGATGAAGAGAATCGCCACGAGATAGAATCGCGCGTCGAACTTCATCCGCGCGTCGTCGAACGCATCAAATCCGCACTCGTACGCGGAGACTTTTTCAGGGTCCGGACTCTTCACCGCGACGATGAAGGGAGCGAGCAACAGCGCCAGTCCGATAACGCCGGAAAGGCCGATAAAGAGGACTATCGGCAGGTAGTTGGTGAGCAGATCGGTCATTCTGCAGCCTGTCTTGTGGCCGGAGAAACCGGCCTCAAAGCGCGGGCCAGAGGGCAATGATGGGCCCCATGGACGGCGCAAATTCGATGCACCGGGCTTAGCCCACGCCCCACCCCGATTCAAGGAAAACAAATGCTGATCATATAGATCAGCTTATGACGCATGATAGCTCGGCTTATAGCGGCCGACGGTCGCCACGCATCGCGCGATGCTAGTCGCGCCCGTCAGTTTCCGAAGTTGGGCAACGGCACGGCGCAGGCCGGCGCGGAAACCGGCCTCCGTCATCGTGCCCGTCAGGCCGCGACCGAAGCCTTCGCCATAGAGGCTCAGGCTGTCCGACACCTTGTACTCGACGCCGGCGCCAAGACCATTCGCACCGGCACCGCCAATGAGGCCCAGTTCGCCGAAGCCGTAGATCTTGAACTGCTGGGTGATGGGCCCCCCGCTGCAGGCCACCCCACGCGCCACAAGTGTGACCAGCCCATTAACGAATCCCGGGTCGTTGTTGCGGCGCCGCGACGAAAAGGCCCCGCTCTCGCGGGGCCTTCTTTGCATGGGATCGATGTGATCGCCGTAGAAACTAGTTCATGTGCCAGATGAGGCCGGCCGTCGCCTTGACCACCGTGGGCGCCGCGCCGAAGGCGCCAATGCCCTGCAGGTCGCCGCGGAGGCTGAGCTGATCGGTCAGCGCCATTTCGGCGCCGCCGCCGAGTGCGTAGGCCGTCGTGCCGTTGAGGAACCCTGCGCCGAGGTCGCCGTAGATCATGACATTGTCGGAGGCAAAGCCGCCGATGCGGCCGAAGGCCAGTGCGTCATAGGCCGCATAGCCGCCGTTCCAGTACGTATCGCCCTGGAATTCGACGCCGGCCATGATGCCGTCGGTGATGGCGAAGTTCGAACCGATCACCACGCCGAGCGTGCCGGCGAGCGAACCGCTCAGCGCGCCGCCCGCGGTGGCACCCAGATAGAGGCCTTCGAAATTGAACAGCGGGCTGGAGTAGATCGGGTCCGCTGGTTTCAGCAGGTCGGCGGCATTGGCGCCCGAGGCCATAGAGACCGCAAGGGCGGCACCGGCCAGCAGTGAGTGCGCGAGTTTCATGAAAGTCCCCTGGAGGTCTTGGTCCTATTTTGGGGATTTTGCACGGCCGCGGGCTTGCTCGCAATTAGCCACAAAGTTTAATTATCTCATAGGCTTAACGATTGGTTACCGCCAAAGCAAAGGGGCCCCGCACGGCGGAGCCCCTTGATCGAGAGTGCCGCGCTTGAGCGCGGCGCCAGGCTTAGAAGTGCCAGTTGAGACCGACCTTCACCTCTGCCGAGTCTTCGGCCGAGGTGGTGAGATCGAAATTGTACTGGGCTTCCGCCTTGATGCTCACATTGTCGGCGACGGCGAATTCGACGCCCGCGCCAACCGGCACGTAGTAGCTCGACGGCGTGCGCGAGCCGAGACCGGTATAGGCGTAGAGGAACACGCTGTCGCTAAGGAGCCCGCCGACCTTACCGGTCAACTGAGCAGAGAAGTTGCCGCCGGTGGCCGCAACCGCTTCAAGATCGCCGCCGAGAACGAGATTGTTCATCAGCGCATTGACGCCAAGATCGACGCCGAGGCCGAACGCGTTCGGAGCGGTCTGGCCTTCGAGGAACGCGCCAATATATGCGCCGTCCCAATTGAAGCTATTGTTGATGACCGGAGCCGCCGGTTGCGGTTCCGCGATCAGGTCGGCGGCGAAGGTCGCCGAAGAAAGCGCAGCCATAGCCGCGGTAGCGAGCAAGGCAAGCTTGAGAGAACGCATGTCAAAGTCCTTTTTAATCGAGTGCGGTCGACGCTCTTGGGAGGTTGCGACTCCCGCAGGCACACATCTAACGCGTGAGGATGTATTTCAAAACCGCAACTGCCCCGTTTTGGTCATCGCTGTGCCGCATCCGCCACACTGTGGTCTTCATGCAACACTTTGATAAGTCACAACAATTTTACCTCGTAGAAATCCGAGGTACAGCCTGAGGCTGTAGGTTGGGACGGATGCGATTAGGTGTTTTGTTTCAGCCGCTTCGCCCCGCCGCGGTGATTGCCCGTTGGCTGAAAAACTCAGTGCCGCCTCAAAGGTTCCATCGATTTCTTCATCGACCGAACGATTTTCCGCCACCGGAAATTCCGCCACCAGAGGACGCTGATCCCATTTTGTGAACGAAATGGGTTCGAAACGCGGCGAAACCGTGTCGCCGCACTGCAGGCTTCCGACGATTGCTCTGGATCAGGGGAAGTGGCGCGAGAGACGGGGCTCGAACCCGCGACCTTCGGCGTGACAGGCCGACGCTCTAACCAACTGAGCTACTCCCGCA
>CAZNAE010000141.1:0-8744 GCA_964570695.1 uncultured Devosia sp. | reverse complement strand
ATGCGGGTGCTGCTGATCCACTCGGCAGCGACCCGCCTCGGGAGAACACGCTTGCAGCGCAGAAACGACCGTGGGATTGAGGACGTGGCGGTCGCGGCGGACCGCTCAAAGCACCATCCTGATGACCATGCGTCCGGCACATCTGATCCATCTTTCGCTCAAGCGGTCGGCGGCCGACGTCTACGACTTCCTGTCGAAGCCGAAGAACTACGCCGAATGGGCCGCCGTCGAAGGACCGATGACGCAAATCGGGCCGCTGGAGTGGAAAGCCCAGATGGCGTTCGGCGAGCGCATCGTGCGTTTTTGCGAGCCCAATCCCTATGGTGTGCTGGACCACGCGGTCTTCGCCCAGGGTGAAGAGCCGCTGATGCTGCCGATGCGGGTGACGCCCAACGGCGAGGGGTGCGAACTGACCTTCATGTTCTTCCGCCGGCCCGGCATCAGCGACGAGGTCTACGCATCCTCAATCGAGTGGATCAACACCGATTTCATGATGCTGCGGAGCATCCTCGAGCTCTGAACAGCCTCAGGCCAGAAAATTGAGCGGGATGATCTCGACGATCTCGCCGGCGGGCGTGCCGGGATTGTTTTCGGGCTGGATGATCAGGGCATCGGCCTCGGCCAGCGAGGTCGAGTGATTGCTGTCGGTCTCGGCGATCGGCACGACCTCGAGGAAGCCGATCTCGTTGCGGTTGAGCTTGCCGCGCACGAAGTGCCGGCGCTCGCCATTGGCCGGCAGGTCCGCCGCGAGCGGCACCCCCATGAACGGAAAGAACGGATCGGTGTGGCCGGTCATCAGCCGCAAGGCCGGGCGGACGAGCACGGCGGCCGTCACGAACGCCGAGGTCGGATTGCCAGGAAGGCCAAACACCAGCGTTTTGCCGCGGGTGCCGAACATCAGAGGTTTGCCCGGCCGCATCAGGATCTTCCAGAAGTCGAGCTCGACGCCGAGATCGCGCAGCACGTCCTGGACGAAATCGCGCTCGCCGACGCTGGCGCCGCCCGACGTCAGCAGCACTTCGACGCCATAGTCGAGGGCGCCGAGGATGGACTTTTCGAGCTCCTTCTTGTCGTCGCGGACGATTCCGAGATCGATGATCTTGTCGGCATAGGGCGCGAGCAGCGGGATCAGGCCGTAGGAGTTGGAGGCGACGATCTGGTCGGGACCGAGATCGGTGCCGGGCGGCACGAGCTCGTCGCCGGTCGCAAGGACCGCGAGCTTGGGCCGACGGGCAACCTCGAGATTGGCATAGTTGGCGGACGCGGCGAGATTGAGCATCGCCGGGGTCAGGCTGAGGCCCGGCTGCAGCAGCTCCTTACCCTCGGTGAAGTCGTTGCCTTTGCGGCGGATCGACTGGCCGGGCTTGGGAGCCTTGTCGAAACTCACCTGGTTGCCGCGGGCGGTCGCCTGCTCCTGCATGATCACGGCATCGGCGCCGATCGGCAGCGGCGCGCCGGTGAAGATGCGGACGCACTCGCCGGACTGCATCATGCCGGTGAAGCGCGAGCCCGCCTGCGAGGTGCCGGCGAGGAACACCGGCTTGCCGGGAACGATCTCGGCGGCGCGCACGGCGTAGCCGTCCATGGCGCTCGCGTCGAAGGGCGGCTGGGTGTGCTTGGCGAGCAGCGGCTTCAGCAACACGCGGCGATGCGCGCGGCCAAGCGGCACGCTTTCAGGCAGGGGCGTCGGGATCCGGGTGAAGATGCGATCGAGCGCCTCATCGACCGTGATCATCTGCGGAAGTCCCCGGACTTGCCGCCGGACTTTTCAACGAGCTCGACGGTTGAAATGCGCATCGCCCGGTCGATGCCCTTGGCCATATCGTAGAGGGTGAGCGCCGCGACCGAGGCGGCGGTCATCGCTTCCATCTCGACGCCGGTGCGGTCGGAGGTTTCGGCGGTGGCGAGGATGGTGATGGTGCCGCCGGCGCTTGTGATCTCGACCTCGACTCTGTTCAGCGCGATCGGGTGGCAGAGCGGGATCAGCTCGCTGGTCTTTTTGGCCGCCATGATGCCGGCAATGCGGGCGACGGCGAGGGCGTCGCCCTTTTTGAGGGTGCCGCCGGCAATCGCCGCCACGGTCTCGGGCAGGGCCTCAACCGTGGCGCGGGCGACGGCACGGCGGGCGGTGACCGGCTTGCCGCCGATGTCGACGATATGGACTTCGCCACGCTCGTTGAGATGGGTGAGCTTTGGGCTCACGGGCGGCCCTTGTCGCCCCACAGCAGGAGCTGGGTGGCACGGGTGACGTCCTGCTGCCGCATCAGGCTTTCGCCGACGAGGAAGGTGCCGATGCCCGCCTTGTCGTGAAGCTTCTGCACGTCGGCGTGCGTGGTGATGCCGCTTTCGGCGACAAGCAGGGTGTTCGGCGGCACGCCACCCGAGAGGTCGACCGAGGTCTGGAGCGTCGTCTCAAAGGTACGAAGATTCCGGTTGTTGATGCCGATGAACTCGGCGTCGAGTGCCACCGCGCGGTCCATTTCGATCTGGTCGTGCACTTCGACCAGCGCATCCATGCGCCATTCGGCGGCAGCGTCGAGCAGATAGCGCGCGGTGTCGTCGCCGACCGCCGCAAGGATGACGAGGATGCAGTCGGCACCCCAGGCACGGGCCTCCGCGACCTGGTAGGTCTCGAACATGAAGTCTTTGCGGAGCACCGGCAGCTGGGTCGCGGCGCGGGCTTCTATGAGGTAGTTCGGCGCACCCTGGAAGCTCGGGCGGTCGGTGAGGACCGAGAGGCAGGTGGCGCCGCCGAGTTCGTAGGCGCGGGCGATCTCGGCCGGCTCGAAATCGGGGCGGATCAGGCCTTTCGAGGGGCTCGCCTTCTTCACCTCGGCGATCAGCGCGTATTCACCCTTGGCCCGCTTGGCACGAAGGGCGGAAAGGAAACGGCGAACCGGCGGCGCATCGTGCGCCTCGTCGGCAACCTCGTTCCATGGCCTGAGCGCCTTGGCGGCCGCGATCTCCTCGCGTTTGTAGGCTTCGATGCGTTGGAGGAAGTCGGACATGGCTAGCGAAGAATCTCCACGAGCAGAACCCAGCCGTTCTGCAGGGTCGCAATGAAGCTCAGGACGATGCCGACGGCGATCCAATAGAGCCCGGCTTCAATCCCGGCGGCAAGCATCGTCCCGCCGATCAGGTCGGGAAGCGAGGAGATGGCGATCATGGCCAGCGGGACGACCGTCCACGCGAGCGGATCCCCGGTCTTGCGTCGTCGGAGCGCCGACACACTCTCGGCGATGCCCGTTGCCGCGACGAAAAGCCCGGCCGCGATCGCCTCTAGGCCGAAATAGAGATGCGGCTGGCCCGGAAGGAGCGCAAGGCTGGCAATGACCAGCGCGGAGCCGATCATCACCACCGTCTGGCCCGCCCGGCCCGGAAGAGCCGGATATTGCATGATCCGCTGGATGTTGATCGAGATGGCGACCACCAGCAGGCCGGCGAGCGCGGCTGCCGCACCGACTTCGGCGACGTAGAAGTCGGTCCAGCCGTCCATCAGGAGTTGCTCACCGAGATCAGCTTTTCGAGCGTCGCCTTGGCGCGGCCGCTGTCGATTTCCCGCGCCGCGAGATCGGCGCCGAGCTTTAGCGTGTCGGCGCGGCCGGCGACGATGAACGCCGCGGCGGCGTTGAGCAGCACGACATCGCGATAGGGATCGCGGGCACCCTCGAGCAGGGTCAGCAAGCGCCCGGCATTGTAGGTCGGGTCGGCGCCCTTGAGATTGGCAAGCGTGGCGCGCGGGATGCCGGCGTCCTCGGGGGTGATCTCGAAGCTCCGCAGATCGCCGCCCTTGATCGAGGCGACGAAGCTTGGGCCGGTGGTTGAGAGTTCGTCGAGACCGCTGTCGCCGTGCACCACCCAGGCCGAAATGGCGCGGTTGGCAAGCAGCGCCGCGGCGACCGGCTCGACCCAGCTCTTGGCGTACACGCCGAGCATGTAGCGGCGGGCGCCGGCGGGGTTCGACTGCGGCCCGAGGAGGTTGAACATCGTTCTAGTACCGAGTTCCGCGCGGCTCGGGCCGACGTGCTTCATCGCCGGGTGATGGGCCGGGGCGAACATGAAGCCGATGCCGGCTTCCTTGATACAGCGCGAGATCTGCTCAGGCGTCAGGTCGATCTTGACGCCGAGCGCCTGCAGCACGTCGGAGGCGCCGGATTTGCTCGACAGCGCGCGGTTGCCGTGCTTGGCGACCGGTACCCCGGCGGCGGCGACGACGATCGAGGTGGCCGTCGAGATGTTGAGGGTTTCGGCGCCGTCGCCGCCGGTGCCGACGATGTCAACCACATCGTCCGGTGCGTCAACCTTGACCATCTTCTCGCGGAGGATCGAGACGGCGGCGGCGATCTCGCCGACGGTCTCCCCCTTGACCCGCAGCCCCATCAGGAAGGCGCCGATCTGGCTGGGCGTCGCCGAGCCCTCCATGATCGTGGTCATGACCGAGCGCATTTCTTCGCCGGTCAGATCCTGGCGGGAGGCGATCTTGCCGAGGGCGCCCTTGATGTCCATCAGGCGGCCTTCCGGAGGCCGAAGTCGCGGGTGATGTTGAGGAAGTTCTGCAGCAGCGCGTGGCCGTTTTCGCTGGCGATGCTCTCGGGATGGAACTGCACGCCATGGAGCGGATAGGACCGGTGCTGCATGCCCATGATGAGGCCCTCATCGGAGGTGGCGGTGACCTCGAGGTCGGCCGGCAGGGTGTCGCGGCTGACGATCAGCGAGTGGTAGCGCGTCGCCTCGAAGCCGGAATTGAGGCCGCGGAAGAGGCCCTTGCCGGTGTGGTTGATCTTGCTGGTCTTGCCGTGCATCAGCGCGGGCGCGCGAATGACGTCGCCGCCCATCGCCTGGCCGATGGCCTGGTGGCCGAGGCAGACGCCGAGGATCGGGGTGGTCGACTTGAAGCGGTCGATCACCGCGAGGCAGATGCCGGCCTCGGTCGGCGTCTTCGGGCCGGGTGAGAGGACGACGCCGGCCGGCGCCAGCGCGGCGATCTCGTCGAGGCCGATCTTGTCGTTGCGGAAGACGACGGGCTCAGCGCCCAATTCGCCGAGGAAGTGGACGAGGTTGTAAGTAAAGCTGTCGTAGTTATCGATAACGAGCAGGCGCATTGCGGTCAGGGCCCCAGGGTCATTGGTCGACCACGACATCGCTGAACTGAACCGCAGGCACAACGTTGGTATAGTTCGCGATGTCGCGGCGAACTTCGTCCGCACGCGGCAGTAAAGCCTCCCTGTAGCTCTCGATGGTGTCGAACGCAAAGTGGCACATTGCGAGGTAGGCGGCCGGAGTGCCCGGCGGCGAACCTGTGAGGCCTTTTTCCACGCGCGTACCCCGGTAGCCTGGGTGGGCGCTCAGGACGCCGGTGACCAGGGGGATGTGCTTTCCGAGATAGTAGTCGAAATCGAACCTTGCGGCCGGCTGATTTGGGTAGACGATGCTGCAAACAACCATTCTACTGTCCGATCCTCGCCTCTCCGGCGTAGCGTAGCGCTTCTTCGGCGGCGCTGAAAAGCGCGCGGGCCTTGTTTTCGCATTCGAGTTGCTCGAGCTCCGGGCGGCTGTCGGCGACGATGCCGGCGCCGGCCTGGACGTAGAGCTTGCCGTCCTTGACGATGGCGGTGCGGAGCACGATGCAGGTGTCCATCGTGCCGTCGGCGCCGAAATAGCCGACGCAGCCGCCATAGATGCCGCGGCGCGCCTTCTCCAGTTCGTCGATGACCTCCATCGCACGAACTTTCGGTGCGCCCGATACGGTACCGGCCGGAAAGCCGGCGGCCAGCGCGTCGATAAAGTCATGCTTCGGATCGAGTTCGCCGACGACGTTCGAGACGATGTGCATGACGTGCGAGTAGTATTCGAGGAAGAATTTGTCGGTCACCCGCACGGTGCCAATCTTCGCCACCCGGCCGACGTCGTTGCGGCCAAGATCGAGCAGCATCAGATGCTCGGCCAATTCCTTGGGATCGCTCAAGAGCTCGTCGGCCAACTCCTTGTCGCGGGTCGGCGTCGAGCCGCGTTTGCGGGTACCCGCGATGGGGCGAATAGTGACCTGGCCCTTTTCGACCTTGACCAGGATTTCCGGGCTCGAGCCGACGACCGAGAAGCCGCCGAAATCGAGCAGATACATATAGGGCGATGGATTGGTGCGGCGCAGCGCGCGATAGAGCGCGGTAGGCGGCAGTGTGAAATCGGCCTCGAAGCGCTGACTCAGCACCACCTGGAAGATGTCGCCGGCGCGGATGTACTCCTTGGCGTCCTCGACCATGCGCGCGTATTGTGTCGGAGGGGTGTTGGAGCTGACGGCGATGCCGGTGAGGTCGGCCACGCCCTCGCCGTAGGGCAAGGTGCGGCTGAGGCGGGCGGTCGCCTCGTCGATCCGGGCCTGGGCGCTCTCCCACGCCTGTTTGGCGCTGACGCCGGAGCGCACATAGACGGGCGCGGTGAGATAGAGCTCGTCCTTGAGCGTGTCGAACACGGCGAGCACCGTCGGGCGCATCAGCAGCGCGTCCGGGAGGTCGAGGCCGCGGTCGTGGCGGTCCGGCAGCACTTCCATCAGCCGGACCATCTCGTAGCCGAGATAGCCATAGATGCCGGCGGCGGTGGAGGGCAGGCCGGCCGGGACCTCCGCCTGGCTCTCGGCGACCAGCGCGCGGAGCAGGTCGAGCGGCGGAGTGTCGACGGCGACGAACGCGTCCGGGTTCGCGACGACGTTGCGATTGATGCTGGCCTTGCCGGCCTCGACGCGGAGGACGATGTCGGGATCGAACCCGATCATCGAGTAGCGGCCCTTGGTGGCGCCGTCCTGCACGCTTTCGAGGAGGAACGTGTTGTGGCGCCCCTCAGAGAGCTTCAGATAGGCGCCAACCGGCGTCTCGAGGTCGGCGACGACTCGGCGGAAGACAATCTGCGCCCGCCCGCCCTCATAGGCCTTCGCAAAACTCTCGTAGCTGTCGCCCGCCATCGCATCACTGCTGCGCGGTTGGATCAAGGTTGAGGATCTGGCTCAACGCTTGCTGGTTGATCTTGATGCCGGCTTCGTCGCGGATACCGCTGATGAATTCGGCGTAGAGCTCGTCGCGCGTCGAATTGGTCAGGAAGTCCGTGATGTTGGAGGCCGGGTCGCCGGTCGGCGGCGTGACGTCGGTGACGTGGTAGACGAGATAGTCACCGTCGCCATCGATGACCCAGCCATGGCTGTCGGGACCGGCGGAGAATATGGCCGTCGCGACCGTCTGGCTAAGCACCGGGGTCTTGTCGCCGTCGCGCGTGATCGGCTGCGACAGCGTGGCGAACTGGCTCTTTGCCGCGGCGACATCCTGGAAGCTCTTGCCACTGTCGAGATCCGCGATGATCGACTTTACCTCAGTGAGAAGCGCATTCTCGGTTTTCTCGGTGGTCCAGGCGTTGCTGACAGCATCGTGCACTTCGGCCAAGGTCTGGTCGCGCGCAGCATCGACCTTGGTCAGGTCAAACCAGACGTTCTGGGTCGCCCCGAACGACACTGTCGGGGCGAGCTTGCCCTGCGTCGCGGCAAAGATGCCGCCGGCGACCTTCGACTGATCTTCCTTCGGCAGGCCAGGCACGGCAGCGAGCTGCGCGCCGTCGGCGGTCAGGGCGACCGTTTCGATCGGCAGCTTGAAGCGTGTGGCGATGTCCTTGAGCGGCTTGAAGGCGGCGCGCAGTTCTTCGATCTGGTCCTGCAGATCGGCATAGGCGGCTTTCGCCTTGGCGACGGCGAGGCGCTTGGCGATGTCAGCCTTGGCGTCGTCATAGGCGATCTGGCCGCCGGCCTCGATCTTGGTGACGGCGACGACGCGCTTGCCGCCGATGCCTGGAATGATGGTGAAGTCGCCTTCCTTGGTCAGCCCGAAGGCGGCGTCCGCGAGCGCCTCGTCATTGACCTCGGTTTTGGCGAGGAGGCCGAGATCGGTGGCCTTGAGCCCGGAGGCCGTCAGCGCGTCGGCGAAGCTGACGCCGGCATCGTGCTGCTGCTGGAAGAAGGTCGCCTTGGCGTCGTCGGCGAGCGCCACCTGCTGGATGTCGCGCTTTTCGATCTTGGTCAGCTGCGCCTTGGTGCGGTCGTATTCGGCTTTGATCTCGTCTTCGGTCGGCTGGTACTGCGCCGAGAGGATATCCGGGTCGAGATAGACCACGTCGGCGGTGCGCGTTTCCTTGGTGCGGAAATTCTTCTGGTTGGTCTTGAGATAGGCCGCGAGATCGTCCTCGGTCGGCGTCGGGATCGAGGCGAGGCTGGTGCCGTTGAGGGTGAAATATTCGACCGTGCGGGTGTCGTTGCGGTAGCGGTTGAGGAGCGTCGCCGCGGTCGCTGGAATGGCAGTGCCGGCGAACAGCCCGATCGCCACCTGCTGGCGGCGTGCGGCGCGCGCCTGAAGGTCGAAATATTCGGCCTCGGTGTAGCCGCTCGACTGCAGCACCTGGTTGAAGATCGAGCGGTCGAACGTTCCGAGCACGCCGAAGAAGCTTGAATCCGTGCGCACCATGTCGGCCAGCTTGGCGTCCGAGACGCCGATGCCGAGCTTGACGGCGGTCTGATTGATGGCGGCGTCGGAGGCGAGCTTGGCGATCACCGCGGTCGGGATGCCGAGCTGCAGCGCCTGCTCAGGGGTCGGTTGCTGGCCGGTCTGCTGCGCGTACTGGTTGAGCTGCTGGTTGTAGGCGCGCTGGAACTGGACGGTCGTGATGTCTTCGTCACCGACGCGGGCGAGCGTCGTCGAGCCCAGATCGAGCAG
>CAZNAE010000140.1:0-8769 GCA_964570695.1 uncultured Devosia sp. | reverse complement strand
ACAGGTGGCCGAGACCATCTGGGTGCACGGCGCGGCCTCGCGCCGCGAGGCGCTGGCCGAGGCCGGCAGCATACTGGAGCGCGTCGGTCTGCCGGCCGACCGCTTCCCCCGTGATCGCTATCCGCACGAATTGTCGGGCGGCCAGCGCCAGCGGGTCGTCATCGCCTCGGCCATCGCCTTGAAGCCCAAGCTCCTGATTGCCGACGAACCGACGACGGCGCTCGACGTTACAACACAGGCCCGTATTCTGGAGTTGCTGAAGCGGCTGGTCGATGAGGATGGCATGGCCATGATTCTCATCACTCACGATCTCGCGGTGGTTGCCGGCATCGCTGACACGGTCGCTGTGATGCGCCACGGCGAGGTGGTCGAGGCCGGATCGACCACCGAATTGTTCCGCACGCTTGGACATCCCTATACGCGGCAGCTTTTCGCCGCCTCTTCGCACGTTCCGCGGCGCGATCCGTCGCTGCCGGGCGGTCCGCCGGTGCTGGTCGTCGATGGTCTCGTCCGCGACTACCGTATTGCCCCCAAGCGCCTGTTCGGCCCAGCCGGCGCGTTTCGTGCCGTCGATGGCGTCAGCTTCACTATCGAGCGCGGTGAGAATGTCGGACTTGTTGGCGAAAGCGGCAGCGGCAAGTCGACGCTGGCCCGCGCCATCATGGCGCTCGAGCCGGTACAGGGTGGCAACATTGCCATTGACGGTACGCCGCTTGACGACCGCGACCTCGCGGCGCGTCGCAAGCTGCAAGTGGTATTCCAGGACCCCTACGGCTCGTTCGACCCACGGCAGCGCGTCGAGACGCTGATCACGGAACCGTTCTATCTCCTTGGCAACGACGCGCCGACCGGCCCTGAGCGTCAGAAGCGTGTCGCGACAGCGCTCGAAAATGTCGGGCTCGCAGCCTCCGATGCCGGCAAATATATCCACGAATTCTCGGGCGGCCAGCGGCAGCGTATCGCCATCGCCCGGGCGCTGATCATTGAGCCGTCGCTGATCATCCTCGACGAGGCTGTGTCGGCGCTCGACGTTTCGATCCGGGCGCAGATTCTCGACCTGCTCGCCGAGCTCAGCGACCGGCTGAGCCTCTCCTATCTCTTCATCTCGCACGATCTCTCGGTAGTCCGCTCGATCACCGACCGCGTGCTGGTGATGAAGGGGGGCAAGATCGTCGAAAGTGGCCCGTCCGACGAGGTGTTCCGCAATCCGCAGCATCCCTACACGCAGGAGCTGCTTGCGGCGACGCCGAACCTGGAGCGGGCGCTTGCCGCTCGTGAGGCGGAGGCGTAGTCAGTCGCCGATGAACGCAATAACAGACCTCCCGCTCTTCTTCGATCCGTCCAAATGCTTCATTGGAGGCCTCTGGGCGGCGCCGTCCGGTGGCGACTACCTGCCGGTCGAAAACCCTTCGGATGGGACGATCATCGCGCAGATCCCACGCGGCCGGAAAGCCGATATCGATGCTGCCGTCGCCGCGGCCCGCGCCGCGTTCAAGGGTGTATGGGGCAAGACTCCGGCGGCCGAGCGCGGACGGATCCTCAGCCGGATTGGCCAGAAGGTGCTGGAGCGTGCCGACGATCTCGCCCGTATCGAAGCGATGGATGTCGGCAAGCCGCTGAAGCAGGCCAAGGCCGATGCGCTGGCTCTCGCCCGCTACATGGAATTCTATGGTGGCGCGGCCGATAAGGTGATGGGCGAAACAATTCCCTATCTCGACGGCTACACGGTTTATACGCTGCGCGAGCCGCACGGTGTCACTGGCCACATCGTGCCGTGGAACTACCCGATGCAGATCATCGGCCGATCGGTCGGCGCCGCGCTCTGCATAGGCAATGCCGCAGTGCTGAAGCCGGCGGAGGAAGCCTGCCTCACCGCCATCGCGTTCGCGGCCATCGCGCAGGAGGCGGGGCTCCCCGATGGCGCGCTCAATGTCGTGCCGGGGCTCGGCGAAGAGGCTGGCGCGGCGCTTGCCTCGCATCCGGACGTCAACCACATTTCATTTACCGGCAGCATGCCGGTCGGCCGGCTGATCCAGCGTGCCGCCGCTGAAAACGTCGTTCCAGTGACGCTGGAACTCGGCGGCAAGTCGCCACAACTGGTGTTCGCAGATGCCGATCTCGACCGGGCGCTGCCGTTCCTTGTCAATGCCGGCATCCAGAACGCAGGTCAGACTTGCTCGGCGAGCTCGCGCATCCTCGTCCATCGCAGCATCCACAACGAAGTGCTCGGCCGTATGGTGGCGCGGTACACTGCGCTACGCGTGGGTCCGGCCGTCGCCGACCTCGATGTCGGCCCGATGGTGTCGGAGCGGCAGAGGGAGATCGTCGACGGCTTCCTCGGCGAAATCGGAGCGGCGGAAATCGCGGCGCGCGGCAAGATCGAAGCCGATGCCCCCGCCGGCGGCCATTTCCTTGCGCCAGCGCTGATCTCCAATGTCACGCCCGATCATCGGCTGGCGCAGGACGAGATCTTCGGGCCGGTGCAGGTGGTCATCCCGTTCGACAGCGACGAGGAGGCCGTGGCGATCGCCAACGGCACCGATTTCGGTCTCGTCGCCGGCATCTGGACGGCCGATGGCGGCCGCCAGATGCGGCTCGCCCGGGCGATCCGGTCGGGCCAGGTGTTCGTCAACAATTACGGGGCTGGCGGCGGCGTCGAGTTGCCGTTCGGTGGCACCGGCAAGTCCGGCCACGGCCGCGAGAAGGGCTTTGAAGCCCTCTACGGCTTCTCCGTGCTCAAGACGGTGGCAGCATGGCACGGCTAGCGGGCAAAACCGCGATCGTCACGGGCGGCGCCTCGGGCTTCGGCGCCGGGATCGTCCGCAAGTTCGTCGTCGAGGGCGCGCGAGTGATGATCGCCGACATCAACGGCGATGGCGCCGCCGCTCTGGCGAAGGAGCTTGGCGCACTGGCGCAGCAGGTCGACCTCAGCAAGGGTGAGTCGGTCGATGCGATGGCGAAAGCCGCCCTCGCTGCTTTCAGCACGCTCGACATCCTCGTCAACAATGCCGGCGTCAGCCACCTGCCGGCGCCGCTCGATGAAATCTCCGAGGCCGACTTCGACCGCGTCGTCGCGGTCAACATCAAGTCGGTCTACCTCACCTCGCGCGCCCTCGTCCCGCATATGAAGGCGCGCCGCAAGGGCGCCATCCTCAACGTCGCCTCCACCGCCGCCGTCAGCCCGCGGCCGCGGCTCAGCTGGTACAATGCCAGCAAGGGCTGGATGGTCACCGCCACCAAATCGATGGCGGTCGAGCTCGCCCCGCTCGGCGTGCGCGTCAACGCCATCAACCCGGTGGCCGGCGAGACGCCGCTGCTCAAGACCTTCATGGGCGAGGACACGCCGGAAATCCGCGCCCGTTTTCTCGCGACCATTCCCCTCGGCCGCTTCTCGACCCCCGAGGACATGGGCAACGCCGCCTGCTTCCTCTGCTCGGATGAGGCCTCGATGATCACCGGCGTGGCGCTCGAGGTCGACGGCGGCCGGGTGATCTAGCCGAGGAACGCCGCGATCGCCGCTGCGGTCTGGGCCGGCTTCTCCCAATGCAGCGAATGGGCAGCCCCGGCGATCGTCTGGGACTCGATGTTCGGCACATCCCGATGGAGCTCCGCCACCGCGTACGGCGGCGCCAGCAGGTCGAGCTGGGCGCTGAGCGCCAGCACCGGGCAGCGGATCGCCGACAGGTCCAGCGCCGCCATCCGGTCGATGGCTGCCACCTGCCGGGCGAAATCGCCGGGCGACTGGCGGAACGGGTAGGCGGTCGACCCGGCAGCGGCGGCCGCCACATTCGCCTCGTCGGCGAAGAACGGGTCGGAAAACAGCCATTGGTAGAGCAGCCGGAACCAGTCCTCTGGCACCATGGTGAAATAGAGCCGCGCCATGTCGTGGAACAGTACGCGGCTTGCCGCCGACATCGTGCCGCTGGTCATCGTCACCAACCGACTGACCGCCTCGGGGTGCCGCGCCGCCAACCGCAGCCCGAGCATGCCGCCGAGCGAATGGCCGACCACATCCGCCGGGCCGAGATCGAGATGGGCGAGCAGCGCCGCGCAATCGTCCGCCATTTCGTCGATCTCGATTGGTCCCTCGACCTTGGTCCGGCCGCAGCCGCGATTGTCGATGAGGATCATCTGCCGGTTGGCGAGCCGCGGCAGCAGCGGCCCCCAGCTCGCCCCGTCGCTGGCGATACCGGCGATCAGCAGCAGCGGCTGGCCTTCGCCGCTGATCTCGTAGTGGACGCTGGCCATGTGATTTTTGAACTGCGGCATGCTGCCTAGCCAGATGGTTTTGCCTCGCGGCAGCGTGGACAGCCGACGCGAGGGGACTATATCTTCTTCCTCATGGCACAGGACGCCCTCGGAAATGAAGTGAGCGGCACGAATGAGGCGACGCTTCCGGGCATCGACGATTTCGTGACCGGCTTCCTCGGCTATGAGACCAAAGCGACCAACATTCTTGCCGCGGCGGATGCCGACCCCGATTCTGTGCTTGCCAACATCTACTCCGGCTTTACCTGGATGTTCCTTGAGGCGGCCGGCGCTGAGGACCGGGCTTGCGTCTATCTCGAGCGGGCGCATGCCGCCGCTGGCGCCGCCAATCCGCGCGAAGCCTTGTTACTGCGCCAACTCGAGCGCTGGATAGCCGGCGACGTGCCGGCCGTGCAGGCGCTTGGCGAGACCATCGTGGCGGAGTTCCCGCGCGATCTGGCGAGCGTCAAGCTGCATCAGTATTTCAGCTTCAATCGCGGCGACGCGGCAGCGATGCTCGCCATCGCGAAGAAGGCTGAGGCGGCCAATCTCGATAGCCCGCATCTGCACGGCATGCTGGCCTTTGGCTACGAGCAGATGCACCAGCTCGGGAAGGCTGAGCGCGAAGCGCGGCTGGCGCTCGAGATCAAGCAGAAGGAGCCATGGGCGCAGCACGCGCTGGCGCATGTCATGCTGTCGACCGGCCGGGTTCGGGAGGGTATCGCGTTCCTCGGCGAAGCGCAGCAAACGTGGACCAATCTCAACTCATTCATGTACACCCATAATTGGTGGCATAAAGCGCTGTTCCACATCAGCCTCGGCGATAGTGCCGCGGTGTTCGACGCCTATGACAATCACGTCTGGGGCATCGAGCCCGGCTATTCGCAGGACCAGGTGGGCGCTGTGTCACTCCTCGCCCGGATGGAGATCGCTGGGCTCGATGTCGGCAACCGCTGGCAGCAGTTGGCGGAGTATCTGCGTCCCCGCGCTCGCGACACGCTCCAGCCTTTCCTGACGCTGCAATATCTCTACGGCCTTGCCCGCGCCGGATATTTCGAGGCTAACCAGCTGATGCTGGCTATCGAGGATAAGGCAAGATCCAGCGATGCCTTCGACAAGCTCGTGTGGCGCGACGTGGCGCTGCCGGCGGCGCGCGGCGTGCTGGCGCATGCGCGGCGCAACTGGGCCGACACGGCGCGCTATCTCACCATCGCCAATCCGCGGATGACCGAGATCGGCGGCAGCCACGCGCAGCGCGACCTGTTCGGCCAGATTTTGCTCGACGCACATCTGAAGCTCGGCAACTGGGCTGTCGCCGAGCGCCTGCTGGAGATGCGCCGCACCTGGGATCCCGACGGCGTGCCGCTCAACCGCGACCTCGCCACCGTCCGCTCGCACTTGGCAGCCGCATGAGGCCTGGCCCGCTCAATCTCATCACCGACGTCGCGGGACTGCTCGTCGGCAATGCCGAAGACCATGTGATCAAGACCGGGACCACAGTGCTGGTTGGCGACCGGCCATTCCGCGCGTCTGTCGACGTCATGGGCGGCTCCCCTGGCTCGCGCGAAACCGATCTGCTGGCGCCGGACAAGCTGGTCGAGGAGATCGATGCGATCACGCTTTCGGGCGGCTCCGCCTTCGGCCTCGATGCCGCCTCGGGCGTCAGCGACGGGCTCCGCGCCACCGGGCGGGGCTTCCGCGTCGCCGACGTGACGATCCCGATCGTGCCGGGCGCGATCCTCTTCGACCTGCTCAATGGCGGCGACAAGGGCTGGAGCGAGAACCCCTATCGGGCGCTCGGCCGTCACGCTCTCGATGCCGCCGGAACTGAATTCGAGATTGGCACCGCGGGCGCCGGCACCGGGGCGCTCACCGCCAACCTCAAGGGCGGGCTCGGCTCGGCCTCGCTGGTGCTGCGCTCCGGTCATACAGTCGGCGCGCTGGTCGGCGCCAACGGCACCGGCATCGCCACCGCCGGCGAGCGCGCCAATTTCTGGGCGGCGCCGCACGAGATCGACGGCGAGTTCGGCGGTCTTGGCACTTGGCCGCATCCGGTCCCGTTCCTCGAATCGAGCCTCACCAAGCGCGACTACGCCGAGAACGCTATCGCCAACACTACGATTGCCATCGTTGCGACCGACGCCGACCTCAGCAAGGCCCAGCTCAAGCGTCTCGCGGTAGCGGCGCAGGACGGCATTGCCCGTGCCATGAGCCCGTCCCACGCGCTGGTGGATGGCGACATCGTCTTTGCGGTCTCGACTGGCGCAAAGCCCATCGTCGATCCGATCATCGACGCGATGCATCTGGGCCACGCCGCCGCAATCTGCCTCGCCCGCGCCATCTCCCGGGCGATCTATCTGGCTCGCCCGGCCCCCGACGACCGCTCGCCGACATGGCAGGAGAAATGGGGCAGGTAGTTTGCGAACAGGCAGGCCTAGCTCAGCGCGTCGCGGACCTCACGCTGCAGCCGGGGTCGCATCAACACCGTCGAGGTAGTCCGACAATTCGTTTATCCGAGAGCGTGATGCCTCATGGTCGGCGTTTACTGCCGACTGCTCCAATGCAGCGCCAATATCGGTAATCGGCGGAAAGCCGTAGGCGCCGCCGGAGCCGCTCAAATTGTGCCCGAGACGCGCCACCAATTCAAAGTCTGATCGATCCAGAGCGACCAGCATCTCAACGACGTTCTGTCTGCAGTTCCTGAGATAGGCTGGAACCTGCGCCGCCAACCGATGATTTGCCTTCGTGCCCACCACGCCAGATATGCCGCTCTGGCTCTTCACGACCGGCAGAACAATCGGTGAGTTCTCTCGGATCGCCTGTAGCAAAACGTCTTGCTTGATTGGCTTGGTCAGGAAGGCCGTGCACCCGGCCGCCAGGCACATTTCTCGATCGCCCTTGAGGGCTGACGCCGTAAGAGCAATGATCGGTGTAGGCAGTCGATCGTTGGCTTTTTCCCAAGCGCGGATTGCCCGTGTCGCGGTGAGGCCGTCCATAACAGGCATCTGTCGATCCATCAGCACGAGATCGTATTGGCCCGCTTGAAACTTCTCGACCGCGATCGCGCCGGTCTCTGCGATTTCGACCAGATAGGGTGTGTCTTCGAGGTAGGCCAGCGCGATGGTGCAATTGTCGGGGGAGTCCTCAGCGAGCAGAATGCGCAACGCTGGCAAAGGCCGCTCCGGATCTGCACCGACGGATTCGAGCACAGGCCGGTCGCCTATGACCCAGACCTCCAGTGGCACCGCAAACGCGAACACACTGCCCTTGCCGACGATGCTCTCGACCCAGATGCGGCCACCCATGAGTTCGACGAGGCGCTTCGAGATCGTAAGCCCGAGCCCGGAGCCGCCGAACCTGCGCGTGGTCGACGAATCCGCTTGAGTAAAGCGCTCGAAAACCTGTCCCAGTTTCGCTCTGGGGATGCCAATGCCGGTGTCTGAAACGGTGAAACGCAGCGCGGTGGGGACGGCTGAGTCCAGGTCTCGTTCGACCTTCAAAGACACGGCACCGGTTTGCGTGAACTTGATCGCGTTGCCGACAAGATTGAGCAGGACCTGCCGCAGCCGCGTCGGGTCGCCGACGAGGTCAGCAGGTACGTTCGGAGCGACTGTGCAGTTAAGGTCGAGGTCTTTTTCTTGAGCCTTTGCCGAGACCATCTCCATCACCTTCTCGAGGTGATCGCGCAGCGAAAAGCCTGTCTTCTCCAGTTCCAGCTGTGACGCCTCTACCTTCGAGAGGTCGAGGATGTCGTTAATCAGGTTGAGCAGATTGTCCCCGGCGCGTCGAAAGATCTGAACGTACTTGTCTTGCTCTGAGGTCAGGCTGGTCTTGGCGAGCAAGTCGGCAATGCCCATGATCGCGTTCATTGGGGTTCGGATTTCATGACTCATGCTGGCCAGGAAATCTGACTTAGTTCGACTGGCGCTCTCGGCCGCCGCTTTGGCCTGCTGCAACTCTGCCTCGACGCGTTTCCGCTCCGTCACGTCGCGCGCCGCTGCAAAGACCCCCTGCAGCGTGCGGTTGCGATCGTAGAACGTTGTCGCATTGTAGGAGACGACCGTCTGCTTGCCGTCACGTGCGCGAGCCGTGAGCTCATAGTCGGTGACCGATTTCTCAGTCAGCACCCGTTTGATCCCCGCTTCCGCTCTATCCGGATCGGTGAAGAAGCCTTTGAATGGCGCACCGATCAGTTCGTCGCGTGTGCAACCGGTGAGCGCTTCCATTTGTTTGTTTACGTCCGAAATGATGCCGGAGGGATCGGTCGTCATGATCGCGTCGATGTTCGATTCGATGAGTGAACGCGTGTAGAATTGTTGGTCCCGTAGGCGCTGGTCGGATCGCTTTTGCTCTTCTTCAACCAGTTTGCGTGCCGTGTTGTCGGTGCCAATAAGCAGGTAGCCGATGATCACGTCATGGGCGTCGCGCAGCGCTGTCACCGACACCACCGCCGAGAACCGGCTGCCGTCCTTGCGGATGTAGGTCAGCTCGTAGATATCCTCGATGCCTCGCGACGCCTTG
>CAZNAE010000139.1:0-8814 GCA_964570695.1 uncultured Devosia sp. | reverse complement strand
CGGCGGCATCATCTCCGCGGCCTTTCGCTTCTTCGGCTTGAACGGCGCCATGCCCTCATTGGCCAGCTCATCCGCCCGCTCATTCATCGCGTCGCCATTGTGGCCTTTGACCCAGCGCCAGTCGATCACATGCCGCGCCACGGCGAGGTCAAGCGCCTGCCAGAGCTCGAGATTCTTCACCGGCTTCTTGTCACTCGTCCGCCAGCCGTTCTTCTTCCAGCCATGGATCCACTTGGTCAGCCCGTCCTTGACATAGACGCTGTCGGTATGGAGCTCGACATGGCACGCCCGCTTCAGCGCATTGAGCGCCTCGATCGCGGCCGTCAGCTCCATGCGGTTGTTTGTCGTCAGCGCCTCGCCGCCCTTCAGCTCCTTGACGGTAGAACCATATTGCAGCACCGCCCCCCAGCCGCCCGGCCCGGGATTGCCCGAGCAGGCCCCGTCGGTATGGATGATCACCCGTTCGGTCATGCGGCTGGCGTCGTGGACCGCAATTCGCGCGGCAGGTTGAACACGATGGTCTCGCGTCCGGCGCCATGCGCCCCGACCTCAATCTCGAAGCGCTGCGCGAACGCCTCGATCACCTCGTCCACCAGCGCCTCGGGCGCTGATGCACCCGCCGTGATGCCGAGCGTCTTGATCCCTTCGAACTGCGTCCAGTCGATCCGGTCGGCGCGTTCCGCCAGCATCGCCTTTGGGCAACCGGCGCGCAGCGCCACCTCGACCAGCCGCACCGAGTTCGAGCTCTCGGGCGCCCCGACGACGATCATCGCATCGACCGCCGGCGCCACTTTCTTCACCGCCTCCTGACGGTTGGTCGTGGCGTAGCAGATGTCTTCCTTGTGCGGCAGCGCGATCGCCGGAAAGCGCCGGCGCAGCGTCTCGACGATGGCGCTGGTGTCGTCGACGCTGAGCGTCGTCTGCGTGACGAAAGCGAGGTTCAGCGGATCGCGCGGCGTGAACGCCTCGGCGTCGGCCACCGTCTCGATCAGCGTGATCGCGCCAGGTGGCAATTGCCCCATCGTGCCGATCACCTCGACGTGCCCGGCATGCCCGATCAGCACGATCTCGCGTCCCTCGTTGAAGTGCCGGTTGGCCTCGATATGCACCTTGCTCACCAACGGGCAGGTCGCATCGAGGAAAAACATCTTCCGTGCCGCGGCGTCCGCCGGCACCGCCTTGGGCACCCCATGCGCCGAAAACACCACCGGCGCATCGGAGGGCGGAATTTCGCTCAATTCCTCGACGAAGACCGCGCCCTTCCGGCGCAACCCATCCACCACGTATTTGTTATGAACGATCGCATGTCGCACATAGACTGGTGCTCCGTACTTCTCGAGCGCCAGCTCGACGATCTGGATGGCGCGATCCACCCCGGCGCAAAAGCCGCGCGGCGCGCAGAGCGTGATCTCGAGTTTGGGCTTATCCATCGGAACGCAGATGCTTTCTACCATTGGCCAAGTCAAGGCCCGTTGCGGCGCGTCAAAGGCGCGGGCACTATAGCGTCCCAGCCTGATCAAGGGATTATCCGGTGAGCCTCGCGCTTGAAATGTTTGCGATTGCGCCCGTCCAGGGCCCCGCAAACCTCACCGCGCAGCAACGCCGGCTGCTTGGCGGCAAGGCGCGCTGGATTCGCGCCGCCTACGAGGCCGGCGTTCCGACCATCCCCAGCATCGTCGTCACACGCGCCGCCTGGGCCGGCCTCCAGGCCGAGCGTCGGCAGCAGGCGAGCCGGTTGCGCGCCCATTGGGTCGCCACCTTGTTCCGGCTTGTCGGCCAGGACGGCAAGCCGCCGCAGCTCACCGTCCGCACCTCCACCGATGCCGTGGCCTCGGGGCTGATGCCGGCCCGTACCGCCCTGCCGGCGCCGGCCAGCGAGGCCGAAGCCGTCGATCCCAAGATGCCGCTCGGCCGCGCCATCTCCGATGCCTTCGAGTCCTATGGCGATGCCGCCGACGCAATCGTCGTCGTCCAGGCGACCGCGACCGGCGAGATCGTCCAGTTCCTCTCCCGCGATCCGCTCTCGGGGAGCATTGGCCCGGCGCCGTTGCCCTCGGGCGAGGTCCCGTTGTCGCCCGATGCCAGCCGCCTGTCCGAAGTTCTGGACCGCATCGCTGCGCGGCATCTCGTCATCACCGCCGCAATCGATGGCCGCGCGCTGATCTTCCTCTCGGCGCGGCCGTATCAGGCAAGCGCTGCCGCCGAGCTCGAAGCCGCCACCGATCGCGTCGAGCGCGGCACCTGGAGCGAGGAGCAGGCCGTCGGGAGCGTCAGCCCGTCGCGGCTGCAGGCAATGCTGCATCCGAGCCTTCGTGCCGGTCACGCCGCGCAACCCGTCGCCACCGGTCTCGGCGTCTCGCCCGGCGCCGCCCACGGCGGCATCGTCTTTACCGCGGAGGACGCGGCGCGCTGGAAGGCGAGGGGCCGCCACGTCATCCTCGTGGTCAACGAAACCGGCCCGGCCGACATCGACGGCATGACCGCCGCGACCGGCATCCTCACGGCCCGCGGCGGCATGACCAGCCACGCCGGCGTCATTGCCCGTATCACCGGCAAACCCTGTGTCGCCGGCGTCCGCAATCTTTCGGTCGATCCCGCCGACATGTCATGCCGTATCGGCGACATCGTGCTGCGTGGCGGCGACCGCATCACCATCGATGGCAGTGACGGCAGCGTCTATCTTGGCGCCCTGCCGCTCAGCCAGCCGCATATTGGCGGCGCGCTTGGTGAGTTGCTCGGCTGGTCCGACGCCACCCGCAAGATCGAGGTCCGCGCCAATGCCGAGACCGTCGAAGCAGCCAAGACCGCCCTGAGCTTCGGCGCCGAGGGCATCGGCCTCGCCCGCTCGGAGCACATGTTCTTTTCCCGAGAGCGCATGGTGGCCCTCCGCCGCCTGATCCTCAGCGAGGACGAGGACGATCGCAAAGCCGCGCTCACCGGCCTCGTCGATTTCCAGACCGGCGACTATTCGGCGATCTTCTCGACGATGGGCGGCCGCCCGGTGACGGTCCGGCTGTTCGACCCGCCGCTGCACGAATTCCTGCCGCGCACCGAAGAAGACATCGACGAGACGGCCAAGTCCCTTGGTCTCGAATTGCGCGCGTTGAAACTCCGACTCGAGCGCATCTCGGAAATCAACCCGATGCTCGGCCATCGCGGCGTTCGCCTCGCCGTGACTTATCCGGAAATCCTCGAGATGCAGGTGCAGTCGCTGCTCGCCGGCGTCCGCGCCGCAATGGCCAAGGGCGGCGAGCCGGTGGCGCTCGAGATTATGGTGCCGTTCGTGTCGACAGCGCACGAAGTCACCTGGGTGCGCGAGCGGGTGATGGAGCTGGTCGACGCCGCGAATTTGCCGCCCGAGGCGCGCCGCCGCTTCGCCTTCGGCACCATGATCGAGCTGCCGCGCGCAGCCTTGCGGGCCGCGGACATCGCCCGGCACGTCGATTTCTTCTCGTTCGGCACCAACGATCTGACGCAGACCACTTACGGCATCAGCCGCGATGACGCGCCGGCCTTCCTCGCCGCCTATCAGCGCAAGGGCCTCTATGAAGTCGATCCGTTCGTCACACTCGACCAGAAGGGCGTCGGCGAACTAATTGCCCTCGCCATCGAGCGCGGCCGTGCCGCCAATCCCAACCTCAAGATCGGCATCTGCGGCGAACACGCCGGCGATCCGGCCTCGCTCGCCTTCTTCGCGAAACTGCGCGTCGACTACGTCAGCTGCTCACCTTACCGCGTCCCGGTGGCCCGCCTGGCCCTCGCGCAAGCCGCGTAATTAACCATCGGCGACGCTTCGTCCCGCCGAAACGCATGGGTTTACCTCACGATAACCCTAATCCCGCATGATCCGGTTTGTCGGCATTTGAGCAACATTGTGCCGGTGCGTGTTGGTTGTGGCGTTGCGTGAGTAGTACCGCGTTTGATGGGCCTTGTCGGACCGATCAGTTCCTGGGCCCGTCCCGGACACAGCCTTGCCGGCATTGTTGCCTCGCTGGTGCTGTCGGTCTTCGCCTATCCGCTCCTGACCTTCGGCGCCCAGGGTCCCGGCCTCGGCGAGATCGCCGAGATCGCGCCGCGAGCCGTCCCTGCCGGGCCGACCGCCACTCTTGTCCGCCAGGGCAATGACGTCATCATCACCGGCTCGGTCGCCATGCTGTTCAACACTGGCAGCTTCTCCGGCCCCAACCGCGCCGAAAAGACCAACCGCGCCCGCCTGACGCCGGACGGCACCACGGTCTCAGCCAGCTTCGATGCGATCCGGACTCGCATCGCGGAACTTCGCAATCCGAACGGCGGCGTCTCGACCGTGCCGATGGGCGCTCAGTCGGACGTGCCTCCGATCGCCGTCGCCAGTGTCGACGCCAAGGACAGCGCCGCCCTCGGCGCCATCGACCAGGTGGTACCGCTGCCGCCGGTGCCGATGAGCCCGACCGGGCAACTGGCCTATGCCCGCGAGACGACCGCGCCGACTATCTTCGATCCCACCAAGGACAAATATGGCGGCCCGGTCTCGACCAAGGACGTCAACTGCATGGCCGAGGCGATCTATTTCGAGGCGCGCGGCGAAACCTACCGCGGGCAGGTCGCCGTCGGGCAGGTGGTAATGAACCGGCTGGCCCATCCGATCTATCCCAAGGACATCTGCCAGGTCGTGTTCCAGAACGAGCAAATGCACAATGCCTGCCAGTTCTCCTTCGCCTGTGACGGCATCCCGGAGACGGTCGACGATCCGAGATCGTGGAAACAGGCCGAGGAGATCGCCAAGGGCGTGATCAGCGGCAGCCTCTATCTGCCCGAAGTTGGCAAGGCCACGCACTACCACGCGACCTACGTCTATCCGGACTGGGCGCCGCGGCTGAAGCGGGTGACCAAGATCGGCCACCACATCTTCTACCAGTTCAGGAACGCCTGAGCTCAGGTGTGGGCGCGCGCCGCCGGCTTGAAGTTCGTTGTGATGTAGGTGAACGAGCCGCTGCTGAGGTTGGTCCAGCTCCAGGTGCCACGCGGCGACGTCAGCGATCCGAATGTGAAGTCGCTATCATCGTCCTTCGGCTCGACGTAGACGCCCGGATATCTGACGTTCGGCGACAGCATCGCATCGGTCGAATAGGTGCCGCTCGGCGTCGTGACGATAGTCACGACCTGTCGATGGCCGAAGCCGATCTTGGTCACATATTCGGTCCGCTTCACTTCGCCCGACACGCTGTCGGCGAAGGTGAGATCGAACTTCTTGAGCCGCGAAGGATCGAACAGCGGCGGGAAAATATCTTTGGCCTTCTTGAGCGCGTAACTCGCGGGCTCGTCGGCGAAGGCGGATGGAAACAGCATCGGCGTGGCGAGCCCGCCGGCGACCAGCGTGGCAACGACGGCAATGGCAGCGACAGTGCGGATATCGGCGTTCATGCGGCCTCCGGCAAATGCGGGGTTTCGTTAACCTCGCATCAACCATGCGGCACAGCGTTGGGTCAAAACGGAACGCCCGTTTACCTTAACTTTACGATGTCCTGTGGATGGCGGTCGCCAGCATGTCGACCGCATCGACGAACCGGTCATACGCCTCGCCCGTCGGCCAGGGCCGGATCAGTTCGCCGAACCGCTCGAGATCGAATGCTGCCAGGCCGGGCTCGCCGAAGAATTTTCGGGCTTCATCGATCGCGAAGCCGGCGAGGTGCACCGCCTCGTGGAAAGCCGCTTCCTTGTCGGCGCGCTTGATCTGTCGCTGCAGGGCCAACGGCGGCGCGGCATTGAGTGCAAAGTGGAGGTGCACCGCCGCGAGCAGCCGGTTCTCGACCTCCTTGTAGTTGCCCCCCATCGCCGCCTTAAACGGCGAGATGATGTCGCCCATCACATATTCGGGCGCATCGTGCAGCAAGGCGTAGAGCCGTGCCGTCGGGCTGGCGTCAGGCGCGTGAGCGCTGAAGATCTCGAGCACCAGCACCGAATGCTGTGCGACAGAAAACGGATAGTCGCCGCGCGTCTGCCCGTTCCAGCGTGCCACCCGCGCCAGACCATGTGCGATGTCGGTCAGTTCGACATCGACCGGGGAGGGGTCGAGAATATCGAGCCGCCGCCCGCTGAGCATGCGTTGCCAGGCTCGTTCCTTGCCGCGCGCCATGTCGCCCTCGTGAAAGGCGGGAGGCTAGTCAGCGGCGACCGATTCGCCAAATTTGTAGGTCGCCCAGTCCGGCAACGTCAGCGTCACCGGTTTGCCACCGACGGTCGCGACGTCCGGATCCTCGATCCGGTCGAGCCGGAGAATGCCGACAGCCTTGCCGCCGACGACCTGTCCGACCGTCCCGGCGTCGCGGCCATTTGCGACTACCGCCGATCCCGCTGGCGCGTCGATCCCGCTGACAATCACCGGCCGCCGCCGGGCCGTGCCCCGATGCTCCATGCGGCTGACCACTTCCTGGCCGATATAGCAGCCCTTCTTGAAGTCGACGCCGCCGAGGAAATCCATGCCGATATCGTGCGGGAAGGTCGTATCGGCCGCGAAGTCCGGTCCCTGCTCCGCAATGCCTTGAGCAATCCGCGCCGCCGCGTAGCGGTCATCGGGCGCCTCCCAGTCCCGCGCCTCGGCCTCGCTGCCAATCACCCGGGTATGCGGCGCGCCGCCGCCCCAGCCGACGGCGTGACTCTGGCGCAGATCGGCAATCTCGACTGCCGCCCGCAGGCGGTACATCCGCATCCGCTTGAAGAACGCGTCGGCGACGCCATTGTCGACGTCGAGCCAGAACGCCCCATCGTCATAGCTGCTGAGCCCCTCGGCCTGGATCTTGCCCTGCGGCGAGAGCAGCGCCCACCAGACCGGTGGACCGCCCTCGGCGAGCAGCCGTCCGGTCACCACATCGAACAGCAGCTTCTGCGCGTCGGTCCCCGAGAAGCGGAACAGCGCACGCGACGGGCGGAGGATTATCGTCATCGAACGTCCAATACGCCCCGCCCTCGTCCTTCGACAAGCTCGGGATCAGGCCCTATGAATGGTCGACTCTCACGCCCTCATGGTGAGCCTGTCGAACCAGGAGGGCATCGCACTGGATATGCACGGCAAATGGCGCATTACGACGCGATCTTCAAGAACGGCACCATCGCCAACCAGGACGGCATCCATGCCGCCGATATTGGCATCCGCGCGGGTCGTATCGCCGCCCTCGGCTCGCTAACCGCCGACTCGGCGGATTGCACCACCGACTGCAGGGGTCTCCACATTCTGCCCGGTGTCATCGACACCCAGGTGCATTTCCGCGAGCCTGGCCTCGAGCACAAAGAGGACCTCGCCTCCGGTTCGCTCTCGGCCGTGATGGGCGGCGTCACTGGCGTCTTCGAGATGCCCAATACCAATCCGCTGACCGTCACCCGTGCCGCGTTCGAGGACAAGATCGCCCGTGCCACCGGTCGCATGCACTGCGACTTCGCCTTCTTCATCGGCGGCACGCACGAGAACGTCGGCGAGCTGCCGGTGCTGGAGCGGCTGCCCGGCTGCGCCGGCGTAAAAGTGTTCATGGGCTCGTCGACTGGCAGCCTGCTGGTTGCCGATGACGAGGGCGTTGGTGCCATCATCAAGGCCATCTCGCGTCGCGCATCATTCCACTCCGAGGATGAGTTCCGGCTGGAGGAGCGGAAGCCGCTCCGCGTCCCTGGCGACCCAAGTTCCCACCCCGTCTGGCGCGACCCCGAGGCCGCGCTACGCTCGACCAGGCGGCTCGTCGCGCTCGCCCACAAATATGGCAAGCGCATCCATGTGCTCCACATCTCGACCGCCGAGGAAATGGTCTTTCTCGCCGACCATAAGGACGTGGCGACCGTCGAAGTCACCCCGCATCATCTGACGCTCGACGAAACCGCCTATGTCCGCCTCGGCAGCTTCGCTCAGATGAATCCCCCAGTGAGGGACAAGGCGCATCGCGCCGGCATCTGGGCCGGCGTCGAAAACGGCGTGGTCGATGTCCTCGGCTCCGATCATGCGCCGCACACGATCGAGGAAAAGCAGAAGCCCTACCCGAATTCGCCTTCCGGCATGACCGGGGTGCAGACGCTGGTGCCGCTGATGCTCGACCATGTGAATGCCGGCAAGCTCAGCCTCGAACGCTTCGTTGATCTCAGCAGTGCCGGACCGTCGCGCATCTTCAACATCGCCCGCAAGGGCCGCATCGCGGTCGGCTACGACGCCGATCTGACCATTGTCGATCTGAGGCGCCGCGAGACCATCACCAACAAGTGGATCGCCAGCAAAGCCGGCTGGACGCCCTATGATGGCGTGGCAGTCACCGGATGGCCGGTGGGCACGATCCTTCGCGGCACCACGGTGATGTGGCAGGGGGAGTTGGTGACGGCCGCGAGCGGCCGGCCGATCGAATTCCTCGAGACGCTCGGGGATCGGGGAACAGCCTAGTGCGTCTGCCGCTCGAGATTGTATTCGCCGCTGCGGATGCGATCCGGCAATCCGGCGACGAGTTTCGCGGTCGCGTCCTCGCCGTGCGCGCGAACCATCGTGGCGATCGCCGCGAACAGTGAGGCATGCGCCAGCGCGAGCGGTTCGACGCCCTCGTCTTCGGCGGTGTTCCATGCTTCGGCCAGATATTCGAGCGCGATCTGCCGCTCTTCACGGTGCTCGTCCTTGCCGCCTTCGGCGGTAAATCTGGGAATGCTGGGTTTGCCCTGACGCATGGCTGTCACGTACCACGCGTCCTGTGGCGCCGGTGTGGCACCTCACCAGAAGGTTAATACCGGCTCAGGTCTTATACTTAATTGGCGTTATTCGGCGTAGCGCGCGTGAATGTCGCGCGCCGTCGCCTCGGCTTCGATCAGCAGCCG
>CAZNAE010000138.1:0-8940 GCA_964570695.1 uncultured Devosia sp. | reverse complement strand
ACCCCCTCCGTGATGCCCCGTTCGCATCCCGCGCCGGAGAGGTGAGGCCATTATGGGGGAGGCTAGGAGTGCGGCAGTAGATTTTGTTAGGGGATTGAGGCGGCTGATGATTTGGCGGCTTTCGAGGTCACGGCTACTCCCCCACCCAGCGCCGCTACGTCGCTTCGCGACGAGCGTTGCTACCCTCCCCACACCGGGGAGGGAGACTGACTGCATCTATCGCGCTCGATCATGCATTCGCCACCGGCGTCATTCCGGCGGACGCCGCAATCCAGTGCTCGGAGGATTCAACGGACGCGGTGCTATCGGACCTATCCCGGGACAGTCGGGCACCATCATTGGGCAGGGCTGGCGCGGAGCCGTGGATTCCGGCGTCCGCCGGAATGGCGGCGGCGGGTGGGTGAGGCTAATGCCAGGCCCGTTGACATCTCTCCCCTCCCCGGCAACAACCCGGCGATGACCCTCAGCCAAGTTTCCGTGCCGCTCACCAAGGAGCAGGCGTACGCCCTCGTCGATGCCGTGATGGAGCGCGACGACCTCGCGTTGACGGCATCGGCGCACGAGGACAGTGCCACCGGCGAGTGGGTGTTCGAGGCGACCTGCGAGATGTTGCCCGATCTCAACGCCTTCGAGGATCTGGCGAAGACGACGCTTGGCGGCGCCATCGATTTCACCATCGCCCCGGTCGATGTCGAGACCAACTGGGTCGCCAAATCGCTCGAGGGCCTGAAGCCGGTCACTGCCGGCGGTTTCTATGTCTACGGCAGCCACGAAACCGCGCCGCCGCCGGGCGGGCTGATCCCGATCCGCATCGATGCCGCCGAAGCCTTCGGCACCGGCCACCACGAGACTACCACGGGCTGCCTCGAAGCCATCGACCGCATCCTGAAGCGTACCCGGCCGCGCGCCATGCTCGACGTCGGCACCGGCACCGGGGTCCTCGCCATCGCGCTCGCCAAGCGCACTCACCTGCCGGTGATCGCCAGCGACATCGACCCGGTCGCGACCCGCACCACGATCGCGAACGCCAAGGACAATGGCGTCGCCCGCCAGATCGCCGCCGTCACCGCGCCCGGCCTCGACCACCAGCTCATCGCCCGCTCGGCGCCCTACGATCTGATCGTCGCCAACATCCTCGCGGCCCCGCTGGTGACCATTGCCCCCGCCATGGGCCGTGCCGCCGCGCATGGCGCCGCGATCATTCTCTCGGGTCTGCTGATCACCCAGGCAGCCCGAGTGGTCTCGGCTTATGCCCGGCAGGGCATGGTGCTGCGCCAGCGCCTCGAACGCGGCGACTGGGCCACATTGATTCTGGAAAAGCTGTAGCCCCAAAAAACAAAATCCCCGGAGGACATCCGGGGATCTGGCGACGCCTGCATTGGGCGGCTCTGGAACTCAGTTCGGGCGCTTGGTGATCGCGCCGATGAGCTGGAACTCGTTGGGCCGGCAGATCTGGCGGGTGGCTTCGCGGTTGCGCGCGCGAACGACGCCGTCCAGCGCCCTGCGGAAATCGGGTTTGCTCAAATTCATCGTCTGCATGTTCAGTCTCTAATCTTCACTTGGCCGCTTCTGCGACGTTTCGGTAAATAGGCGCATCGCCCCACCGGGGAAAGGCGGCATTGGGCATCGCAGCCATGCCTCTGCCGCATCCCGGCTTAACAAGAAATGAATCATGGCAAACAACGACTTCGGCCCGGCGGCCTTCCAGAGCTTTGACACAAAAACGTCACCGAGGACGGTCGCGGCGCGACTCAAGACGCTGCGCGCGGCCATCGCTGACGCCGGACTCGACGGCTTCCTTGTGCCGCGTGCCGACGCGCATCGCGGTGAGTCGGTGCCGGCGAGCGAAGCCCGCCTCGCTTATGTGACGAGCTTCACGGGCTCCGCTGGAGTGGCGGTGATCGGCGGCAAGAAGGCCGGCCTCTTCGTCGACAGCCGTTACACCCTGCAGGCGCCGATGGAGACCGACACAAAACTGGTGACGGTGATCGAAACGGCGCAAGGCGGCGTCGACCCGCGCATCGCCGAGTTCATCCCCAAGGGCGGCAAGCTCGGCTTCGATCCGTGGCTGCACACGCCGGGCGAGATCAAGGAGCTGGGGGATAAGCTCGCCGGCAAGGCGACGCTGGTACCGGTCGCCAATCTGGTCGACGCCATCTGGTCCGACCGCCCTGCCCCGCCGGCGGCGCCAGTCGAATTCCTCGGCCACAACCGCGCCGGCCGCACGGTCGAGGACAAGCTTGCCGAGTTGCGCAAGACCCTCGCCGCCGAGAACGCCGACGTCGTGGTGCTGACGCTGCCGGAATCGATCAACTGGCTGTTCAACATGCGCGGCCGCGACGTCCCCAACGTGCCGGTGGTTCTCGCCTTCGCCACCGTGCCGCAGAAGGGCATGCCGACAGTGTTCGTGCAAAAGCTGAAGATGACGCCGGAGCTGAAGAAGGGCCTCGAGGGTATCGCTAGGGTGGCGGACGTCGCGACGCTGATGGGGGAGTTGCGCAAGCTCGGCGCCGCCGACAAGCGTGTCTGGCTCGACCCGGCCACGGCGCCTGCCGCGCTGGTCTCGGCGATCGCGGGGGTCAGCGATGCGGTGATCATCGAGAAGCGCGACCCGATCCTCTTGCCAAAGTCGAAGAAGAACGACGCCGAGATCGGCGGCATGAAGGAGGCGCACAAGCTCGACGGCGTGGCGGTCGCAAAGTTCCTCCATTGGTTCGACCAGGAGGCGCCCAAAGGCAAGCTCACCGAGATCGGCATCGTCGAGGCGCTGGAACATTTCCGTCGCGAAGAACCGAGCTGCATCGACGCCAGCTTCGACACGATTTCGGGATCGGGCCCGAACGGCGCTATCGTCCATTACCACGTCAACGAGCAGTCGAACCGCACGCTCAAAGCCGGCGAGATCATGCTGCTCGATTCCGGTGCGCAATATCTGAGCGGCACCACCGACATCACCCGCACGATGTTTACCGGCAAGGCCACCACCGAACAGAAGGACCGCTTCACCCGCGTGCTGCAGGGGATGATCGCGCTGTCGATGGCGCGTTTTCCACGCGGCACGTCGGGCGCACAGCTCGACGTGCTGGCCCGGCAGTTCCTGTGGCAGGACGGCGTCACCTACAACCACGGCACCGGGCACGGCGTCGGCGCGTTCCTCTCGGTACACGAGGGGCCGGTCGGATTCTCGACCCGCTACCCGACGCCGCTCGAACCCGGCATGATCATCTCGAACGAGCCGGGCTACTACAAGGCCGGTGCCTACGGTATTCGCTGCGAGAACCTTGTTCTGGTGGTCGAGAGCAAAGTCGGCGACGGAAATTTCCTCGAGCTCGAAACGCTGACGCTGGCGCCCTTCGACTTGCGGCTGGTGGACGAGAAGCTGCTGACGGCCGAGCATCGCGACTGGCTCAATGCCTACCACCGCCGAGTGTTCAAGGAGATCGGGCCGCAGCTCAAGGGCGAGGTCAAGGCCTGGCTGAAGGAGGCGACGCGGGCGATTTAGTTCACGCTGAACGGATCGTATTGCAGCAGCCAGCTCAAGAGCCAGTTCTCGCCCTGGCCGAGCGAGGCGACGTCGTCGACCTTCCAGCCGTCGGGGTCCTTGACCAACGACAGGCTGAGCAGCGTCGCGTTATCGAAATTGTGGAAGCTGACGGTGACCAGCGCCTTGTTGCCGAGCACCACCGGCTCGCCGATCGCGAAATCGGTCAGCAGCGAATGCTGCGCGTCGATGAAGGGATTGAAGCTCAGAACCGGCGCGACGGGCCCCGTATTGGGCGCCCGGTCGGGGCTGCTCAAAAGGTCGGCGGCGGCCTTCGCGGCGTGGGCCGACACCAGGCCCCGCAGCCGCTCGGAGTAATATTGCGCCGGATCCTGGTTGGCCGCCGCGCCGGGCGTCTGGTAGGGCGCATAGATCGCCGTGACGAGCGCTTTAGGATCATCGAAGGCCAGCGCCGGCGCGGAAAACGCCAGCACGACGAGTGCCACCAAAAAGCCGATCCGCATGCCATTGCCCCGCTACATTCGCGGCAGCACTAGCGGCGCGTTGCGGCGGAAAGGCGGCAGGCAGATGACGGCTGGGACAGGTCCGTTAGTCGGCGCCGCCACCGGTATCGAGTGGGCCTTCCATGATCGCCTTCAGCGAATAGGGGTAATCCTTGTTGGAGGAGACGACGTCGTCGATCTTCCAGCCATCGGCCTCGTCGACCAGCGTATACATCAGGTCTTCGGAACTGTCGAAATTCTTGAACGTCACTTCGACCTTGGCGGTCTTGCCGTCGATCTGCGCGTCGCCGATCTTGAGATTGGTGATCGTGTAGTCCTGCCCGTCGATATAGGGATCGAAGTCGAGCCGTCCGACGTCGCCCTTGGCCTCTTTCAGATCGGCTGCGAAGAGCTCGTTGAGGTGCGCCGAGCGGAATTTGCTCTCGTCCCAAGTGTTCCAGTCAAAACTGTCGCCCTTGAGGTAAGGCGCGTAGAGAGCCGTGAGCATCGCCTTGGGCGTATCGAAGGCGGCGGCGGCGGTCGCCGTCAAGGCGAGCACGAGGAGCGAGAGGGCAAAGCGGCGCATGGCAATCCATTCGGGTCAAAGGGCGATGTCCGGCTTTAGCGCTCCCAATCCGAACGCAGGATGAACAGTTACTGCTTCACCAGTTCGAGCCAGCCGTCTTCGTCGAGGACGAGGATGCCGAGTTCAGCGGCCGTCTTGAGTTTACTGCCCGCGCCCGGGCCGGCGACGACGATGTCGGTTTTCGCCGACACCGAGCCGGCGACCTTCGCGCCCAGCCGCTCGGCCATCGCCTTGGCTTCGCCGCGCGTCATCTTTTCGAGGCTACCGGTAAACACCACGGTCTTGCCGGCCACTTGGCTGTCGGCGGAGACCATGACGACGTAAGGCTTCGGGTGCACCTGCTTGAGCAGCGCGGCGATCACCTCGTCGTTGCGCTCATTGCCGAAAAAGCCGACCAGGGCCTCGACCACGGTGCCGCCGATGCCGTCTACCGAGGGGAAAACGCTCATCGGATCGGCGGCATGGGCCGCCTCCTTGCCGACGCGCATGAACTCTTCCATCGTCGCAAAGGTCTTGGCGAGCACCGCTGCAGTGGTCTCGCCGACATGCCGGATGCCGAGCGCGAAAATGAAGCGGTCGAGCTCCGGTTCGCGCCGCGCGTCGATGGCGGCAAACAGCTTGTCGAGGCCCTCGTAGTTGCGATCCTCGACGCTGCGGACATTCTTCCGTGCCTTGCCGGAGGCGAGCTCGCGCTGCTTCGCCTGTTCCTCGCGCCGTTCGGCCAGCGCCTTCTGCACGGCAGGGCGACGATCCTTGAGCGTGAAGATGTCGGCCGCCGTTTTGACCAGCCCGGCATTGAAGAAGAGATCGATGTTCTCGGCGCCCAGCCCTTCGATATCCATCGCACCGCGGGCGACGAAATGCCGAAGCCGCTCGACCGCCTGCGCGGCGCAGATCAGCTCGCCCGTGCAGCGGCGGCGCGAATCTTCCTTGCCGGTCTTCTCGTTGAGCTCGCGGATGGCCTCCGAGCCGCAGACAGGGCAGATGTGGGGGAACTCGTAGGGCACGGCGTTCGTCGGACGCTTCTCCAGCACGACGCGCACGATCTGAGGGATGACGTCGCCGGCGCGCTGAATGACCACCGTGTCGCCGATCCGGATGTCGATGCCCTCGCGGATCGGCTGGCCGGTGCTGTCGCGGCCGGCGATATAGTCCTCGTTATGGAGCGTGACGTTCTCGACCACGACGCCGCCGACCGTCACCGGCGACAGCCGCGCCACGGGCGCCAGCGAGCCGGTGCGACCAACCTGGATATCGATCCTGTTGACGACGGTGGTCGCCTGCTCGGCGGGGAATTTGTGGGCGACGGCCCAGCGCGGCTCGCCGGTGACGGTGCCCCAGCGGCGCTGCAAATCGAGCCGGTCGAGCTTGTAGACGACGCCGTCGATGTCGTAACCGAGCGATGAGCGCTGCGCTTCGATCAGCCGGTATTGCGCCAGCAGTTCATCGATCGACTTGGCGCGCACCATTAGCGGGCTGACCTTGAACCCCCAGGCGGCGAATTTCTGCACTGCGTCGTATTGCGTCGGCGCCGGATCCTCGCTGGTCGCGCCCCAGGCGTAGGCGAAGAACCGCAGATTGCGGCTCGCGGTGATCGAGGGATCCTTTTGGCGCAGCGAGCCGGCGGCAGTGTTGCGCGGATTGACGTAGTCCTGCCCGCCCGCCGCGGCCGAGCGCGCCTTCAGCGCCTGGAACTCCGCATAGGTCATATAGACCTCGCCGCGAATCTCGATGGTCTGCGGCCAGCCCTTGCCCTTGAGCTTGTGCGGGATGTCGGCGATGGTCCGCAAATTCTCGGTGATATCCTCGCCGACCGAGCCGTCGCCGCGCGTCGCGCCGCGCACGAAAACGCCGTTCTCGTAGCGCAGCGAGGCCGAAAGGCCGTCGATCTTGGGCTCGGCGGTGAACACCAGCTCGAGGTCCTTGTCGCGCTCGAAGAAGCGCTTGCCGCGCTCCGCGAAATCGATGACGTCCTGCTCGGTGTAGGCCTTGGCGAGGCTCAGCATCGGCACCTCATGCCGAATCTTGGAAAAGCCCTCGACCGGCGCGCCGGCGACCTTGTCGCTGAGGCTGTCGGGGCGCTTCAGCTCCGGGAAAGCCCCCTCGATCGCCTGGTAGCGCCGCTTCAGCGCGTCGTAGGCGGCGTCGGTGAGTTCTGGAGCGTCATTCTCGAAGTATTGGCGATCGGCCGTGCTCAGCGTCTCGTGCAGGTGATCCAGCTCGGTGCGCGCCTCCTCCTCGGAGAGGCTCTCGATTTCGCGTGGATCGCCGCTCATGAGACCTCCGACAACAGCCGGCCAGCCGCGGCGCGGGCTTCCTCGGTGATCTTGGCGCCGGCCAGCATGCGGGCGATCTCTTCGCGCCGCGCCGCGCCGTCGAGGCGGCGGACATGGGTGCGGACGAACGCGCCCTCCTCGATCGCCTGCTTCTCGATGAACAAATGCGTATCGGCGCGCGCCGCCACCTGCGGCGCATGCGTCACCGACAGCACCTGCACCTTTTCGCTCAGCCGCTTCAGCCGGCGGCCGATGGCATCGGCGACGGCGCCGCCAACCCCGGTGTCGATTTCGTCGAAAATCAGTACCGGCGCCGAGCCGCGATCCGCGAGCACCACTTTGAGCGCTAGGAGGAACCGGCTGAGCTCGCCGCCCGACGCCACCTTCATCAGCGGCCCGGCCAGCGTGCCCGGATTGGTCTGCACGTGGAACGCAATTTGGTCGAATCCGGAGGCTGCGACGCGCGTCTCGTCGGTCTGCAAATCGACGATGAACTTTGCCGCGCCGAGCTTCAGATCCGGCAGCTCAGCTTCGACCGCCTTGCTCAGGGCCTTGGCGGCCTTCACGCGGGCGGCGCTGAGTTTGCGCGCGGCCTTGAGATAGGCCTCCCGCGCAGCAGCCGCGGCGATCTCGAGCTTCGCCAGTGCGGCCTCGCCAGTCTGCAACGCCTCGAGCTCGCCTTTGTATTTCGCCAGGACGGCGATCAGATCGTCGACGGTGACGTGATGCTTGCGCGACATGCCACGCAGCGCGAACAGCCGGCTCTCGACCTGCTCAAGCTCCGCCGGGTCGAACGCCATTTCACGCTTTAGCGCTTCGATCGCTTCCTCGGTGCGGTCGAGCGAGGTGAGCGTGTTGTCGAGCGCCTCGACCAGCGGCTGGAACACGCCCATGCCACCATCGACCTTGCGCATCAGCCGCCGCATCAGCCCGGCCAGTGCCGGACCGGGCGCCGACGGACCGCCGAGAATTTCATCAGCATCGCGAACTTCGTCGCTGGCCTTTTCGAGCTGCATCAACCGCGCGCGGCGCTCGGCGAGACTGTCTTCCTCGCCGGCCTCCGGGTGCAACTCGCTCAGCTCGTCGACCACGTGCCTGGCATAGTCCTCGCGGGCCGCCGCTTCGGCGATCACCCGGCGCTGCTCGGCCACCGCCGCGTCGGCTTCGGTGAGCGCAGTGTGAGCGGCCCGCGTCGCGCCAGCCTCTGCATCGAGACCGCCAAACGCATCGAGCAGCGCGCGGTGCGTCGCGGCGTCGACGAGCGCCCGGTCGTCATGCTGTCCGTGGATTTCGACCAATTTTGCACCGATCGCCTGCATCAGCCCCGCGCCGACCGGCTGGTCGTTGATGAAGGCGCGGGTGCGACCGTCGGCATATTGCACGCGGCGCATGATCAGCTCGGCGTCGTCGGCGATTTCGTTGTCGCGCAACGCCACGCGGGCCGGATGCTCCTCGGGCAGTTGCAGCACCGCGACCACCTGCCCGCTCTCGGCGCCGCGCCGCACCAGCGACGCGTCGCCGCGACCGCCCAGCGCCAGGGTCAGTGCATCGAGGAGAATCGATTTGCCTGCTCCGGTCTCGCCGGTCAGCGCCGTCAGCCCGCCCTCAAGGCCGATATCGAGCTGGTCGATCAGCACGATGTTGCGAACCGAAAGGGCGCTCAGCACTCTGGTGGGCTCCGAAAGCAGGATGCGAACAAACTAGCAACAGTTCGCTGAAAAATCCACCCCGCCCGCGTGTTAGCCGACTGGCCCGGCGGCGTCAGACCTTCGGCGGCGGGATCGGCTTGTTGGGATCGCCACCCGAGCCGGTCTGTTCCTGCGCCGTCACGGCCGTCGCCAGCGTGCTCTGGCTGTTGACCTTCGGCTCGAGCCCCTGCTGCTGCAGGAGGGTGTAAGCTTCCTTGTACCAGTCACTCGATGGGTAGTTGTGCCCGAGGACGGCCGCAGCGGTCTGCGCCTCGGCGGTGAGGCCGAGTGCAAGGTTCGACTCGGTCAGGCGGAACAGCGCTTCCTCAATGTGGGTCGAGGTCTGGTACTTGTCGACCACCGTACGGAAGCGATTGATCGCGGCGGCGTACTGGCCGTTGCCCTC
>CAZNAE010000137.1:0-9171 GCA_964570695.1 uncultured Devosia sp. | reverse complement strand
TGCCGCCGGGCGCCCATTGGTACACGCCTTGGACCTACGGGGCATGGCGAGCCATCCCGACACCGCACTTTCACCATGGAGAAACGCAATGAAGCATTCAGCAAGCGCACATTGGAGCGGCGACCTCAAGGAAGGCGCCGGCACAGTCACCAGCCAGAGCGGCGCCCTCAAAGGTCTCGGCTATAGCTTCAAGAGCCGGTTCGTCGATGAGACCGGCAAATCGGGCACCAATCCGGAAGAGCTGATCGCGGCGGCGCATTCGAGCTGCTTTGCCATGCAGTTTTCCGCCTATCTCGCCGAGAACGGCACGCCCGGGCAAGTCGACGTGACTTCGGTGGTGGAGATCGACGCGGGAGCCATCAAGGGAAGCGCCTTGACCGTCACAGGCAAGGTGCCCGGCATCACCGCTGCCAAGTTCGAGGAACTGGCGCAGAAGGCCAAGGCCAACTGCCCGGTCTCGAAGGCGCTCGCCGCGATCACCGTGACGCTCGACGCCAAGTTGGTCGCCTAGCGGATATCGCAATCTGCTCGGGTGGAGGGGGCCCGCGCGGTCACCCTCCACCGGTGACACCCGGCGAGGGGGCATGATAAGTGCCCCGCACGGCTTAGGCCGCATTCGGCAATGGTGCCGACTTCAGGAGTTTTTTGAAATGACGATCAAGGTGACGTTCCCCGACGGTGCATCGCGCGACTACGCGGCGGGCACGACCGGGACCACCGTGGTCGAGTCCATTTCGCCCAGTCTCGCCAAGCGCACCGTCGCCATGAAATGGAACGGCACGCTGACCGACCTTAGCGACGTGCTCAACGCGGACGGCAAGATCGAATTCGTGATGCGCGACAGCGCCGACGGCCTGGGGCTGATCCGGCACGACGCTGCGCACGTTCTCGCCGAGGCGGTGCAGGAGCTGTGGCCGACGACGCAGGTCACCATCGGTCCGGTGATTGAGAACGGCTTCTATTACGACTTCAAGCGCGACGCGCCGTTCTCCGAGGATGACTTCCCGCAGATCGAAAGGAAGATGGCCGAGATCGTCGCCCGCGGCGCCGCCTTCACCAAGGAGGTCTGGAGCCGCGACGAGGCGAAGCGTGTCTTTGCGTCCAAGGGCGAAAACTTCAAGGTCGAACTGGTCGACGCCATCCCGGCCGACCAGCAGATCAAGATCTATCGGCAGGGGCAGTGGTTCGACCTCTGCCGCGGCCCGCACATGCGCACGACCAGGGATGTCGGCACAGCATTCAAGCTGACCAAGGTGGCCGGAGCCTATTGGCGCGGCGACAGCAACAATCCGGTGCTGAGCCGCATCTATGGAACGGCGTTCGCCACGCAGAAGGAGCTCGACGACTACCTCAAGATGATGGAGGAGGCGGAGAAGCGCGACCATCGCAAGATCGGCCGCGAGCTCGACCTGTTCCATTTGCAGGACGAGGCGCCGGGCTCGGTGTTCTGGCACCCCAAGGGTTTTGTCATCTACAACCAGATGGAAGAGTACATCCGGCGCCGGGTGAACAAGGGCGGCTACACGGAGGTGAAGACGCCGCAACTGATGTCGTCGAAATTCTGGGAGGCCTCAGGCCACTGGGGCAAGTATCGCGAGAACATGTTCGTCGTTCCCGACGAAGTGCCCGGCACCGAGGAGGAGGGCCCGATCCTCAGCGGCAAGGCGGACCTGATGGCGTTGAAGCCGATGAACTGCCCGGCCCACATCCAGATCTTCAACCAGGGCATCAAGAGCTACCGCGACCTGCCGATGCGGCTCGCCGAATTCGGCTGCTGTCACCGCAACGAGGCGCATGGCGCGCTGCACGGCCTGCTGCGCGTCCGCCAGATGACGCAGGACGATGCTCACATCTTCTGCACCGAGGAGCAGATCCAGTCGGAGACGGAGAAGTTCGTCCACCTGCTGTACTCGGTGTACGAGGATATGGGCTTCCACGATGTCGTCATCAAGCTCGCAACGCGGCCGGAGAAATTCGGTGGCACCGTCGAGCGTTGGGACGCTGCGGAGAAGGCCCTGGGCGATGCGCTCCGCGCCACCGGCTATGACTTCGTTATCGCCGCGGGCGAGGGCGCCTTCTACGCGCCGAAACTCGAGTTCCACCTCAAGGACGCCATCGGCCGGTCGTGGCAGGTGGGCACGTTGCAGCTTGACTATGTGCTGCCCGAACGGCTCGACGCCACCTATGTGGCGGAGGACGGCACGCGCAAGTATGCAGTCATGCTGCATCGCGCGATCCTCGGCTCGCTCGAGCGCTTCATCGGCATGATGATTGAGAGCTATGCCGGCAAGATGCCGATGTGGCTGGCGCCGGTGCAGGTGGTGGTCGCGACCATTGTCTCCGACGCTGACGCCTACGCCCAGAAGCTCGTGCAGCAGCTCCGCGATGCCGGCATCCGCGCCGACCTCGACATCCGCAACGAGAAGATCAACTACAAAGTGCGCGAGCACTCGATGCAGAAGATCCCGCTGATGTTCGTGGTCGGCAAGCGCGAAGCGGAGGAGGGCACCGTGTCGGTCCGCCGGCTCGGCACCGAGGGCCAGAACGTCGTTCCAGCGATGGATGCGATTGTCGAGCTGATGGCCGAAGCAACGCCGCCGGACCTGAAGGCTCCGGCTACCGCCAAGGCTGCCTGATCATGCCCGGGGCGCCTGCCGCGCCCTGGCTCCTCGCTTAGTGCCGGACCTCCGACCTGAGCGCGGCAAGTTCGGTCGGGCGGATCAGGCGACGGTGCGCGACGGTGACCGAATGCAGTGGACCCTCGATACTCGTCTCCCAGAAGTCGAGAAATTTCTTCAGCACCGGGAAATCGGGGAAGAGATCAAACTGCTGCCAGACAAACTCCTGCAGAACGCTGACATGGTCGGGAACGCGGTAGATAATCTGGGCGGTGGTCAGCCCGTAGCCATCCATTCCGCCAGTAAGACGCTGCGACGCCTGCATCGCGACTCTCCTTGTGCGACAGCACATTGAGGAGAGCAAAGCGTGACCGCGTCCGCAAGCCTGGTATCGAATTAAGCGAGTGTTTTCAGCTGGTTGGCAGCCAGGCCACGGGAGTGCTGACAGTGGTCAGTTCTTGCCATCGTGGAACAGCACCACGGATTTCTCGATCCGCCGGGCGCGCGTCTCAGGCGTCTTCGCGTCATTGATCGGATCGATGTGACGGCGCTGGTTCGAGTAGCTCAGGGTCGCGAAATAGGCCTTCGCAGCCTTGTCCTTCTCGAGCGCCTTCTGCAGGTCCGGCGGCACGTCCATCACACGCGGCGCAGTGTCGAGTTCGAGTGTGACGGCGATCTTGTCCCCGCCGTTGAGACCGGTCGCGACGCGCTTGTCGGAGCTGAAGCTGATCATGTACTGGCCGCCCATCGTCGCCAAGGAACTGCGATAGGCAAAGCCGTTGACCGTGACATTGAGCGCCGGCCTCTTGCCACCGCCCAGAGCCTCGACGATTTCGGCTGGCACCACGATGCCGGTATTGTTCCCCGTCTGGTGCAAGGTCGTCTTGAAGGTCTGCTTGCTCATGCCGCGAGGAACTCCTTGATCATCGGCGCAATGGCGGTCGGCGCCACCATGTGGTTCTGGCCGGGCAGTGTTTTGTGCTGCGCATTGGGCAGCGCCTTGCTGATCGCGATTTGCGCGTTCTGCATCCAGGCGTCCGACTTGCCGCCGCCGATGTCGAGCACCGGCATCCTGACGTTCGGCCAGACGCCAGCCGGCAGCGGCCCCTTGCCCCAGAACGGCGAGATCAACGCCGTGTCATAGGCGAGGGTCGGACCGACCGGTGCGAGCTTCTTCATCACACCCATCACCTGCATCATGAGGACCGCAAAGCCGGGGATGCCGACGCCGTTCTTCATAAAGTGCTTCACCGCGCCGGCACCATCGCCCCGGGCGATGATCTCGTTCATCCTGCGCGGATAATCCGGATCGACCTTGCGGCCGTCGTCGACGACGAGCGGCGCCTCGTAGAGCACCATTTTAGTGATCTTGCCAGCGCCGAGCGTATCGGCGGTCGCGAGCGCCAGCGGCACGCCTGACGAGATCGCATAGATCGCCGTCTTGCCGCCGGCCGTGTCGATCACGGCCTCGAGATCCTCGACCTCGCGCGCAACGGCATAGGGCTTGGTATCGCCGCTCTCGCCGCGGCCGCGCCGGTCGTAGGTGTAGACCGTGAAGCGGTCCTTGAGCTCGGCGGCGAGCGGGCCGGATGGACCCGAAGCGCGCCAGCACAGCGCGCCGTCGACCAGTACGATCGCCGGACCGGACCCGACGATGCTGTAGCCGATTTGTGTGCCGTCCTTGGAGGTGACGAAGGGCATGATCCTTACTCCAGCGTTGCGAGGTATTCGGCCAGCCGGTCGTGGCCGATGCTGACCATGCCGGTGAAGCCGCGTTTCACATTGTCGTCGCGCGCTGCGACCGAGACGCAGCGGACGGTAACGGTGACCGTGGTGCGGCCACGGCTTTCCGCGAGCGCGATGGTCGACAGCAGATCTGCCGGCGGCAGCCCGTCGAGGCCCGATGCCCAACCATCGGGCGCGTCGCGATAGTGGATCGCCTCGTTCGGCACGATTTCGGTGTAGACGCTCGAATAGCCCCAGCTTCTGCCGTCCGGATATTGCCAGCGTACCAGCCACAGCCCGCCGACCCGCAGATCGATCTTGCACTCGATCAGTGTGGTCTCTCGCGGCCCCCAGAAATGCACCATGTGCTGCGGCTCGGTATAGCATTTGTAAACGAGCCGCCGCGGCGCCTCGAAGCTGCGGGTGATGGTGAAGTAGTTTTCCCCCGGCGGGGCACTGACGATGTTCTGGTCCATATCGGTGATCTCGCGGGTCAATTGGGACGCGTCTGCAGTTCGGCCAGCAGCGCGTCGAGCTGGTCCATCGATTCCCGCGCGCCCTTTTCCATGCCCGAGGCGAGCATGCCGTCGCGGCTCTCGAAATCGTCGAAGCGGAGCACGCTGCTGTAAAGCGTCTGCCCATCCTTCTCCGTGAACAGATGCGTCTCCTCCAGCTCGGCGCCGTCATACATGCCCTCGACGCCGAAGGTGTTGACCAGCCGCGTCACCGGCTCGATGACGCGGTAGGTGCCGGTGAACGCAATGACCGGCCCGCGCTTCAGTCTGTGTTCGAACCGCCATTTGCCGCCGACGCGGAACTCCAGCGTCTTGACGGTCAGCGTGCCGATGCTTGCCGGCCCCCACCAGCGCGCGATGTGCTCGGGCTGGCTGAAGCATCTCCAGACCAGCGCCGGCGGCGCGGCGAGAACGCGCGGTTCGGCTCCGGTGATGATCGGTTCGTCCTTCGGGGCGATCAGGGTGAGGGCGGTCACTTGGCGGTCTCCTTGGCTGAACTCGTTGACGTAGGTGTCGAGGCGATCGAGGTTGTGCTCCCAGTAACGGCGATAGGCGTTGAGCCAGTGTTCGCGCCGAGGCCGGAAGCGGATGACATTGTTGCCCATCGCCGCGGTTCAGTTCTTACCGCCATCGGGGTCCTCCTTCTGCAGTTGCTGCAGGTACTCTTGGAGCCGGTCGAGGCTCGCTTCCCAGAAGCGGCGATAATCCTCGAGCCAGCCGGCGACATCCTTCATCGGGCCGGCTTCAAGCTTGCACGGCCGGAACTGCGCATCCTTACCGCGCGAGATCAGGCCGGCCTGCTCCAGCACCTTCAGGTGCTTGCTGACCGCAGCGAGGCTCATCTCATAGGGTGCAGCGAGCTCGGTAACGGTCGCCTCGCCGGTTGCTAACCGGGCGAGGATGCCGCGGCGGGTCGGGTCGGCGAGGGCAGCGAGCGTGACGCTGAGCTGGTCGGTGTGCATGTGTTCAACCGGTAAGTTGATAACGTGGTGGTTGAATACGACTGACGATGAGGCTTGTCAACTGATCGGTTGAACACAGTTTTCAACCAACAGGACCAGTGGCTTAGATCGATAGTTGCGATTTCTCGCAGAACCATGTCGATTCCGCCGGCAGCCATTCGTTGTAATTTCAGAAGGGCGGGACGAACCCGGCCCACTGCGAATGGAGAACTCAAATGCGTTTCCTGGTCATGGTGAAGCACGACGGCAAGCTCTACGAGACCCCGCCCAAGCGGGCCGACATGGAGGCAATGGGCAAATACAACCAGACCCTGCGCGACGCCGGCGTGCTGGTGACGGTCGATGGCCTCCTGGCTCCCAGTTACGGCGCCCGGGTGACCTACAAGAACGGTGAAGCTACCGTGAAGGACGGCCCGTTCACCGAGTCCAAGGAGCTGGTCGCCGGCTTCTGGATCCTTGAGGTCAAGTCGAAGGAGGAGGCGATTGACTGGACCAGGCACATTCCGTTCCGCAGCGGCGAGAGCGTCGAAATTCGCCGCATCGCGGAAATGTCGGACTTTCCGGATCTGAAATAACCCACGGGCCGGAGGAGGCCACTCCAATGCGCTTCATGATCATCGTGAAAAACGACCCACAATCTGAGCAGCAGACGCCACCGCCTGAGCTGTTTGCGGCGATGGGCAGATACAATCAGTCGCTGCTGGACGCTGGTATCCTGCTCGCTGCCGAGGGGCTGTCGAACTCCCGAGAAGGTGCGCAGGTCACCTTTCAGAAGGGCCGAACGAGTGTAAAGGACGGCCCCTTCGCCGAAGCCAAGGAGCTGATCGGCGGCTTCTGGATCATCCAGGTGAAATCGAAGGACGAGGCGGTCGAATGGGCCAGGCGCATCCCGCTCAATGAGGGCGGAGCTGTAGAGGTTCGCCGCGTGTCCGAGCCCCGCGATTTCGAGGGCGTCATGCCGCCTGCCACCACGGCGCAGGAAGAAGCCATGCGGGACATCCTCGGTAATAAATCCAACTGACGCCGGCGGCGAGAATTTTACGGAGACCAACATGCAATTTCTTGTGATCCGCAAAGCGGACCCGGAAACTGAAGCCGGCGTGCCGCCATCGAAGGAGCTGATCGACGATATGACCAGCTACAACGAGAAACTGGTGCGCGGGGGCAAGATGAAGACGGGCGCCGGGTTGATGCCGAGCGCACGCGGCGCGCGCGTGTCCTTCCGTAACGGCAGGCCGACAATCGTTGACGGCCCGTTCGCCGAAGCCAAGGAGCTGATCGCCGGCTTCTCGCTGATCGAAGCGGGTTCGCTCGCCGAGGTGGTGGAACTGGTCAAGCAGTGGCCAGTAAGCGACGGCCACGGCAACGTCCAGATCGAAATCCGCCCGATCGTCACCGCGGCGGATCTGGGATTCTCCGAGGAACAGAAAGAGCGCTACGCGAGGCTCGAAGCCGAGCAGGCGCAGCAGCAGTAAAATGCCATGACTTGCGGCGGCGGGAAGGATTTGATCCACTCCGCCGCCCATGGACCAGTTCACTCCGGAATTTGCGACCCATCGCGCCGTGGAGGCCGTGTGGCGGATAGAAGCGGCGAGGCTCGTCGCCGGTCTCGCCAAGATGACGCGCGATGTGGGGCTGGCCGAGGAGCTGGCGAGCGACGCGCTGGTGGTGGCACTGCAGCAATGGCCGCAGACCGGCATTCCCGGCAATCCCGGCGCCTGGTTGATGCAGACCGCCAAACGCCGCGCCATCGATCAGTTCCGCCGCCGCAAGGTGCTGGCGCAGAAGCTGCCGGGGCTCACCTATGAGAAAGAGCTAAGGGAGCAGGAGCCGCCCGACTACGACACCGCGCTCGACGACGATGTGAAGGACAATGTGCTGAGCCTGATCTTCACCGCCTGTCATCCCATCCTCTCGCCGGAGGCGCGGAGCGCGCTGACCCTGCGGCTGGTCGGCGGGCTGACGACAGCCGAGATTGCGCGGGCCTATCTGGTGCCGGAGCCGACGATCCAGCAGCGTATCGTGCGGGCCAAGAAGACGCTGGCCGAAGCGCATGTGCCGTTCGAAGTCCCCCGCGGTGCCGACCGCGTACAGCGGCTCGGCTCGGTGCTCGAGGTGCTCTACCTCATCTTCAACGAGGGCTATTCGGCGACGGCCGGCGACGACTGGCTGCGCACCGAGCTTTGCGACGAAGCGCTGCGCGTCGGCCGCATTTTAGCCCAGCTCGCGCCGGACGAGCCGGAGGTGTACGGCTTGGTCGCGCTGATGGAAATCCAGTCCTCGCGGTCGGGTGCGCGGGTCACGGCAGACGGCACGCCAATCCTGCTGCTGGAACAGGATCGGGGCAAATGGAACCAGATTCTGATCCGCCGCGGGCTCTCCGCACTTGCGAGGGTCGAAAAGCTCGGCGGTTGGGTCGGTCCCTATGCCCTGCAGGCCGCCATTGCCGCCTGCCATGCGCGGGCGGGCAGGGCCGCGGACACCGACTGGCGGAAGATCGCCGACCTCTACGACGACCTGGCGCAAGTCACGCCGTCGCCGGTCGTCGAACTGAACCGGGCAGTCGCCCATTCGATGGCTTTCGGGCCGGAGGCGGGGCTGCGCATCATTGAGCCGCTGGCCGACCTGCCGACGCTGCGCGGCTACCATTTGCTGCCGAGCGTTCGCGGCGACTTTCTCAATAGGCTCGGACGATACGATGAGGCACGCTCCGAATTCCGCCGCGCCGCGGAGATGACGCAGAATAGGCGGGAGCGCGATCTGCTGCTCAAGCGCGCCGCGGGGCAGGCATGAGCCGCATCGATATCCGTCTCGCGCAGCCCGACGACCGATTGAAACTGGTCGAGCTGATGCGGCGCGCGTCGCTGGCGACCAAGGACGAGGACGTTATCCGGCAATTGCTGGCGCAACCCGAGGTGATGGACCTCGACGCCGAGATGATCGCCGCTAACGAGGTGTTCGTCGCCGAGATCGCCGGCCGTATTGTCGGCTTCGCGACGATCATCACGCGTGAGGGAAATGACGCGGAACTCGAGGGGCTGTTCGTCGATCCGCCTGACTGGCGCAAGGGTATCGCAACGCAACTCATGCGCGCCATCGAGCGCGAAGCAGCGGCATGGGGCGCCAACCGCCTCCACGTGCTCGCCAACGTCGAAGTGCTTGGCTTCTATCGCGCCGCGGGTTTTACCGCGATCGGCGAGAAGAAAACCGATTTCGGCCCGATGGCGAAGCTGATGGTGAAGCCGGTGCTGCCGCTATAGTCGAGCGGCCGGCCTACGCAGCGAAATCAAACCCGACATGCAGTGCGCGATGAACCGGCGCCGGGCTGACGGTGCGGACCAGGATATGTGC
>CAZNAE010000136.1:0-9331 GCA_964570695.1 uncultured Devosia sp. | reverse complement strand
GGTTGGTAAGGGGCGAGCGAACGCTTCCATCGGCGCTGTTTTCGCCTCCGGTTGTGGAAGGTGGACGGCCCCGAGGCGCTTGCGCCTCGATGGATAGTTTGTGGAGACGCCAAGACGCCTCGGGGTGGCAGGATTTCGGAGTTGCGTGGTTCAGCCCGGAATCCACCGTGCGCCCCCAACGCGACCCCAGGCCGGGGACGATCCCAACCCGCCTGCCTGTCCCCCGCGCCGCTCGTCGTCGACTCCGTCCGTGCGAGGGATGGGGGGAGTATGAGGGATGCGGAAGGAGCGGGGATAGAATTTGTTAGGGGATTGATTTTGTGGAGATTTTGGCAGTTTTCCCGACCCGATGCACCGTGCCACACGCGGTGGGTGGGGGGAGAGCTGGGTCCCCATCGACGGCTCACCCGCTCTTAGCCCCCACCTAGCTCAGGTACGTCGCTTCGCTCCGAGCGGCGCTACCCTCCCCGCGAAGGGGAGGGAGACGACTGAGAGTCCCCGGCCACATCGAAAATTCGGCCTGCCTGTCGAAATCACCTCACGTCGCGCGACATTGGTTTGAACTGCCAAGAGGAGCGAGCGATGCGCGACGTGAAGCTGTTGATGGAGAACATCGTTCTGGGGGAGTGCCCGCGCTGGCATGAGGGGCGGCTGTGGTTTGCCGACTGGGGGGCGCGGGAGATGATCGCGGTCGGGATGGACGGCCGGCACGAAGTGATCGACCGGGTCGATGCCCTGCCCTTCTCGTTCGACTGGCAGCTGGACGGGCGGCAGCTCGTGATTGCAGACAAGACGCTGTGGCGGCGCGAGGCGAACGGCGTTCTGGCGCCGTGGGTCGATCTCAGCGACTACGGCGAACTCGGCTGGAACGAGATCGTCGTCGATGGGCGCGGCAACATCTATCTCAACAACGTCAATTTCAAATTCCCGGGCGGCGAGTTCAAGCCGGGTCATGCTGCTCTGGTGACCCCGGATGGTAAGGTCAAAATCGTCGCCGAGGGACTGGCGTTCCCCAATGGCATGGCGGTGACGCCCGACAACAGGACGCTGATCATCGGCGAGAGCTTTTCGACGACGCTCAGCGGCTTCGACATCGCGGCGGATGGGAGCCTCACGAACCGCCGCGTCTGGGCGAAACTCGACGGCGGCCCGGACGGCATCACCATGGACGCCGAGGGCGCGATCTGGAGCAGTGCGGGACCGAAGGCGGTTCGCGTGCGGGAGGGCGGCGAGGTGCTCGAGACTATCCCGCTCGACCGCTTCTGCTTCGCCACCATGCTCGGCGGCGAAGACGGGCGGACGCTGTTCATGGTGTGCAACGAGTGGACGGGGTCGACCGTCAACCTCGAGCGGACCGGGCGGGTCTACTGGACGCGAGTCGAGAGCCCGCGAGCCGGCTGGCCGGGCTAAACGCCTGGGCTAGCGGAAGCGGTAGACCAGGCGGCCTTTGGTCAGGTCGTAGGGGGTCATTTCGCACAGCACCTTGTCGCCGGCGAGAACGCGGATGCGGTTCTTACGCAGCTTGCCGGCAGTATGGGCGATGATTTCGTGGTCGTTTTCGAGCTTCACGCGGAAGGTCGCGTTGGGCAGCAATTCGGTGACCACACCGGGGAATTCGAGGACGTCTTCCTTAGCCATAGGCTCTCCAGAATGACCGGCGCGGAGCCGGAACAGATGAATGCTTGCATCGGGAGCCGGCGAATACCGGCCCGTTTGGCAAGACACAAGGCAATCGAGTGGCGCGGACCCTATAGGAACCCGCGCGGTTTGTGAACCACCGGGCACGATGCTCAGCAGGGGCGCCATTTCGCTCAAGACCAGGCAGTCTTGCCGCCAGGATCCCGATCGCAGGGCACCTCGCCCGGGCGGCCGAGCACTCGAGAAGCCGGGGGGCCGGCTTTTTGTTTAGGCAACGCAACCAAACTCGCGATACGACATTGTCGGGCAGGTTTGGGGCGTGTTGTATCGATGAAAATCATGGTGGTGGAGGATGAGCCTCTGATCCGGCTGGGGATGGTGATGGCCATCGAGGACGCCGGATACGAGGTCATCGAAGCGGCCAATGCCGACGAGGCGGTGCGCAAGCTCGAACGCGCCGACGGCGTGAAGCTGGTGATGACCGATGTCGACATGCCGGGGTCGATGGACGGGATCAAGCTGGCGCATTTCGTGCGCGGCCGGTGGCCGCCGATCCAGCTGATCGTGCTGTCGGGCAAGGTGGGCGTGCAGCCGAGCCAGCTGCCGGCGGGCGCCAAGTTCGTCAGCAAGCCTTATCAGGAGCCGGTGCTGCTCAATCTGGTCGAGACGATGATCTCGGCGGGCGGCGCGGCATGAGCGGACTTGGGAGCGAGGCTTTGCCAAACCCGGTCGGGCCGGCCGGATCTGGAATGACCGTGCCGAGGCTGCGCTGGCGCTGGAAGCCGGCCGATACGGTGGTGGCGATTGCCACGACGCTGATCGTCATCATTTTTGCGGTGTTCGGGTTTCTCTGCGTGCAGGGCTATTCGACGACGATCGATGGCGCCAAGGCGCGGGCGCAGACCGCCGCTGACGTCGTGTCCGACGATATCGACTGGACGATCAGCAGCGGCCTGAGCGGGCTCAAATTCGTCGCCGCGGCGGCGGGCAACAATCCGGCCGCGCTGACCGCCGACGAGATCGCGCCGCTCGACGCGGCGTTGAAGACGCTGCCGGCAGATACGCGCTCGAGCGTCGCGCTTTACGATGCGACCGGCGCGGTCATTGCTGCGGCGCCGCCCAGCCTGCCGGCGAGCCTTGCCGGGACGGACGCCTTCGCGGCGCTGCAGCAGGGCAGCGACTGGGTAATCCTGCCGCAAGGCAAGGACGGGGTAACCGGCGATGCGACGATGCTCATTGCCAAGCGCCTCGGCGGCGCGAGCTTTGCCGGCGTCGCCCTGCTGGCGCTCCCGGGCGACCTGCTGCAGTCGTTCTGGGCGCCGCAGAATCTGGGCGCGGACTCGACGGTCAACGTGCACCGCGAGGATGGCGAGATGGTCGGGCGCTACCCGCCGCTGGCGGAGCCGCAAAGCGCGAAGAACTCGCCGAACTGGCCGCTGATCGCCGCGGCGGAGAACGGCACCTACACCACCAAATCGCCGATCGACGGGGTGACGCGGGTTGTCGGCTTCCGCCATATCCGCGACCTCGGGCTCGTGGTGTTCGCGACGGTGTCGCAGGACGCGGCGCTCGCGAGCCTGTGGACCTCGATCATCACGGTGCTGTGGCTGATGGTGCCGATCGCGCTGGCGCTGCTGGTCGGCTCGCTGATCACGGCGGCGATCCTGCGGCGCAGCGAGCGGACGCAGGCGAGCCTCGCAGCGGCGGTGGCACACAATGAGGTGCTGTTCCGTGAGATCCACCACCGGGTGAAGAACAACCTCCAGTCGGTGGCGTCGCTGCTGCAGATGCAGCCGATCCCGAAGGACATCAAAGCCAATATGGGGCAGCGGATCGCCGCGATGTCGGCGGTGCACGAGCACATCTACCGCAGCAACGACTTCGCCACGGTGCATGTGAAGAGCTATCTCGAGACGCTGATCGAAAGCATCCGCGCCGGGCAGGACCCGAATGTGCGGGTGATCGAGCAGATCGACGACCTGGCAGTCGACAAGGACGCGGCGACGCCGCTCGGGCTGATCCTCAACGAGGTGGTGGCGAACGCCTTCAAGCATGCCTTCGCGGATGGACGGCAGGGGATGATCAGCGCGCGGCTCAGCAAGGACGAAGCGGGCCGCGGGCGCCTCGTGGTCGAGGACAATGGTGTCGGGTTCGATCCAAGTCAGCCCGCCAAGGGCATAGGCCGGCGACTGATCTCCGCGCTGACGATGCAGCTCGGCGGCGAGGCGGAGTTCTCCGCGGCCGAGGATGGCGGGTCGCGGTTCACGCTGAGCTTTCCGCTGGCAAAGACGGCCTGAGCGCAGGCGGACGCGTCAGACCACGACGGTGATCTGTTCGCTGGCGCGGGTGACGCCGGTATAGAGCCAGCGGCGGCGGTCTTCGCGGAAGACGAAGCTTTCGTCGAACAGATAGACCTTGTCCCACTGCGACCCCTGCGCCTTGTGAACGGTGAGGCAGTAGCCGAAGGTGAACTCGTCGAAGCGACGGCGCTCGGGCCAGGCGAGCTGTTCCTCCTCGCCCGAAAAGAAGGCGCCGTGAGTGACGACGTGGGCCAGCGCCTTATTGCCGGACGCGGTGGTTTCTTCCTCCGGCGCGAGGGTCAGCGAGTAGCGCATGCCGGAGCGCTTCTTGACTTCGGCGGCGGTCCAGATCTGGCCGTTGAGCAGGCGCTTCTGCGGATTGTTGCGGAGGCAGACGAGGCGATCGCCGGCGACCGGCTCGTGCCGCGGCAGGCCCTTCAGCTCACGCAGGCGATCATTGTAGTCGACGCGGGTCTTGTTGCGGCCGACCAGCACCTGATCGGCGGTAACGACGGCCTCGCGGTCGACCTCGGAGCGTGGAACGACGATCGAGTCGTCGTAGCGGCCATACTCGAGATAGCCGCCCTCGCGGATTTCCATCGACATGCGGATGATCGGATTGTCCGCCGCCTGGCGGTGGATCTCGGTCAGCATGATGTCGGGATCATGGGCGGTGAAATAGCCGGCGCCCTGCACCGGCGGCAGCTGGAACGGATCGCCGAGGACGAGCACCTTGGTGCCGAAACTCAGGAGATCGACGGCGAGCGCTTCGTCGACCATCGAGACCTCGTCGATGACGATGAGATCGGCGGTGGCGGCTTCGCTCTCGGGATCGAGGGCGAATTTGGGCTCGCCCTCTTTCTCGGAGATCAGCGAATAGATCAGCGAATGGATGGTCGAGGCGCCGCGGCAGCCCTTCTTCCGCATGACGAGCGCCGCCTTGCCGGTGAAGGCGGCATATTTCACCGATTTCACGCCCTCGGCGAGATAGCGGGCGAGCGTGGACTTGCCGGTGCCGGCCCAGCCGAACAGGCGGAAGACCTGCGGGGCAGCGGGGTCCTTGAGCCAGGCGGAAACGGCCAGCAGAGCGGCGTCCTGCTGCGGCGACCAAGTGGGCATCAGGGGCGGAAAAGGGGTTCGAACATGCGGGTTATGTAGGGGATTTTGGGTGGAAACAAAACAGGAACTTTTGGGGCGAGCCGGCGCGTAGGGCTACCCCTCACCCGGCGCTGCGCGCCACCCTCTCCCCAGAGGGGCGAGGGGACGGCGACTGCTGTGGCTGGGGCTAGTCCGGCTGGAACTCGGGTTTGACCTCTTCGAGCTCGATCAGGGTGCCGTCGAAATCCTTGGGGTGGAGGAAGAGGACGGGGAGACCGTGGGCGCCGGTCTTGGGCTGGCCATCGCCGAGGATGCGGGCGCCGGCAGCGGTGAGGGTGCGGGCGGCGTGGGCGAGGTCGCGGACTTCGAAGCAGATGTGGTGCATGCCGCCGGCGGGATGCTCGGCGAGGAATTTGGCGACGGGAGAATTCTCGCCAAGCGGAGTCATCAGCTCGAGCTTGGTGTTTTCGAGGGTGACGAAGACGATTGTGACGCCGTGTTCGGGGAGATCTTTGGGGTGATGGACCTCGGCGCCGAGCAGGTCGCGATATTTCGCGGCGGCTGCGGCGAGATCGGGTACGACGATGGCGACGTGGTTCAGGCGGCCGATCATTGCGGGTTCCGGGGTTGGGGTTGCCCCCTCCCCCACCCTCCCCACGAGGGGGAAGGTGCTCGGCGGTGAATGGAGCAATATGGTGCCAAGAGCACTGCCGGGCACCTCCCCCCTTCGTGGGGGAGATTGGGAGGTGGGATTTGCCACATCATCGATTACTCAGCCTACCCTCGATCTGGTTCAGCACGGAGAAGGCGGCTTCCAGCACGTTGGTGCCGGGACCGAAGATTTCGGCGACGCCGGCGGCGCGGAGGAAGGGGTAGTCTTCGGGCGGAATGACGCCGCCGACGATGATGGTGGTATCGCCCAGGCCGCGGCGGCTGAGCTCGGCGATCAGTTCTGGAACGAGAGTCTTGTGGCCGGCAGCGAGCGAGCTCACGCCGACCGCATCGACCTTGAGCTCGGCGACGTGGGCGGCGACTTCGGGGGCCGTTTCGAACAGATCGCCCATGTGGACGGTAAAGCCGAGATCGGCGAAGGCCGAGGCGATGACCTTGGCGCCGCGATCGTGGCCGTCCTGGCCCATCTTGGCGATGAAGATCGAGGGGGCGCGCCCGGCACGGCCGACGAAGCCGGCAAGGCGCGACTGCATTTCGGCATATTGCGGGTCGCCCTTGTAGCTCTGGGCGTAGACGCCGGAGATGACGCGGGTGACGGCGGAGTGGCGGCCGAAGACGTCCTCGAGCGCGGAAGAGATTTCGCCGAGGGTGGCGCGGGCGCGGGCGGCGACGATCGTGGCGGCGAGGAGATTGCCGCCGGTACGCGCGGCGGCGCGCAGGGCGTCGAGCGACTCGGTGAGACGGGCGGCGTTGCGGCTGCGCTTGATGTCGATCAGCCGCGCCACCTGCTCGTCGCGGACCTTGGCGTTGTCGACCTCGCGAAACGGGATCGGGGTTTCGTTGTCGAGGCGGTAGCGATTGACGCCGACGATGACATCCTCGCCGCGATCGACGCGCGACTGGCGGAGCGCGGCGGCCTTTTCGATTTCGAGCTTGGGGCCGCCCTGCTGCACCGCCTGCGTCATGCCGCCCTCAGCCTCGACCTCATCGATCAGCGCCCTGGCGCGGGCGACGAGATCGGCGGTCAGCGCCTCGATGTAGTAGGAGCCGCCGAGCGGGTCGACGACGTCGGTAACGCGGGATTCGTGCTGCAGGATGAGCTGGGTGTTGCGGGCGATGCGGGCCGACTGCTCGGTGGGCAGCGCAATGGCCTCGTCGAAGCTGTTGGTGTGGAGCGACTGGGTGCCGCCGAGCACCGCGGCCAGCGCCTCGATGGTGGTGCGGATGATGTTGTTGTGCGGGTCCTGCTCGGTGAGCGAGACACCAGACGTCTGGCAGTGGGTGCGCAGCATCTTGCTGCGCGGGTCTTTGGCGCCGAGATCGGTCATGATGCCCGACCACAGGGTGCGCGCCGCGCGGAGCTTTGCAACTTCGAGGAAGAAGTTCATACCGATGCCGAAAAAGAAGCTCAGCCGGCCGGCGAAGGCATCGATATCGAGGCCGTTCCTGAGCGCGGCGCGCACGTAATCGCGACCATCGGCAAGGGTATAGGCCAATTCCTGCACGGCGGTCGCGCCGGCCTCGTGCATGTGGTAGCCGGAGATCGAGATCGAGTTGAATTTCGGCATATGTTCGGCGGTGTAGGCGATGATGTCGCCGACGATGCGCATGCTCGGCTCAGGCGGATAGATGTAGGTATTGCGGACCATGAACTCCTTCAGAATGTCGTTCTGAATGGTGCCATCGAGCTGGGCCTGCTTCACGCCCTGCTCTTCTGCCGCGACGATGAACATGGCGAGCACGGGCAGGACGGCGCCATTCATGGTCATCGACACCGACATCTCGGCGAGTGGGATGCCGTCGAACAGGAGCTTCATGTCTTCGACGCTGTCGATGGCGACGCCGGCCTTGCCGACATCGCCGGTGACACGCGCATGGTCGCTGTCGTAACCGCGATGGGTCGCAAGGTCGAAGGCGACGCTGAGGCCCTTCTGTCCGGCCGCGAGGTTCTGGCGGTAGAACGCGTTGGACTCGCGAGCCGTCGAGAAGCCTGCGTACTGGCGAATGGTCCACGGCCGGTTGGCGTACATGGTGGCGCGCACGCCGCGGGTAAAGGGCGCGACGCCGGGGAGGCCGGGGTCGGTCGCGTCGTCCGGGAAGTAGGCGGGGCGGACGGGGACGCCGCCATAGTCGCGGGTGAGGGAATCGACAGGGGTGTCTTTGAACTCGCGGGCGGCGAGTGTGGACCAGTCGTCAAAGGTGGAGGGCTTGTCAGGCATTGCTGTCCCCCTCCCCAACCCTCCCCACGAGGGGGAGGGTGCTCGCCGGTGAGCGGGGAGCTACCAGGGATCGACGTAGACGGCGCCCCGCTCTCATATTTTTCGGCCGGCCCGCCAAGGCAGCTTCAGCTTTCTGAAAGACACCGTCGGGATTGCCAACGACGTCGGAGTTGTAGAAGCGCAAGACCATGTACCCCTGCGACCTAAGGAACGCGTCCCGCCGGGCGTCCTGACGTTGTGCGACGTCCGAGCCGTGCGTGTCACCATCGACCTCGATCGCGAGCTTCGCATGATGGCACGCCATATCGACGGTGTACGGGCCGATCGGCGCCTGCTTGCGGAGGTGATAGCCGTTCGTCCGAAACGCGAAGAGGATGCGCCACATCGGCCGCTCGACCGGCGACGAATTCGCCCGCAGCATCTTTGCGCGCGCGGTCATATCGCCTCGAACTCCAGGATCACCTCGTCCACGGCCAGCACCGAGCCGGGCTTGACGCGGATTTTGCGGACACGGGCGCGGCGTTCGGCTTTGAGGACGTTTTCCATCTTCATGGCTTCGACGATGGCAAGGGGCTGGCCGGCTTCGACGGTGTCGCCTTCCGCGACGTCGATGCGGACGATCTGGCCGGGCATCGGGCAGAGGAGGAATTTGCTGAGGTCGGGGGGGATTTTGACCGGCATCAACGGCATCAAATCGGCGACGGCCGGCCAAAGCACGCGGGCGACGAGGTCGGCGCCGCGCCAGCGCAGGCGGAAGCCGCCGGTGACGCGGTCGATACGGACGTGATGGAGCTCGCCGTCGATGCGGGCGATGGCGAGGCTCATGCCGGGCTTCCAGCCGGTTTCGACCAGCAGCTTCTTGCCGGCGCCATCGGTGAGCCAGTACTCGATCTTGTCGGCGCGGACGGCGAAGTCCCAGCGCTGCGCGCCGATGAGGACGGCGCGGCGGGTTTCGGGGCCGGTGTGGCTGCGGGTGTCGAGCGCGTAGGCCGAGCAGCAGGCGAGCGCCGCGAGGTGCGTCAGATCTGTCGCGCTGAGATCGACACCGGTAAAACCATCGCGGAATTCCTCGGCGATGTAGCCGGTGGTGAGGCGGCCTTCGCGGAAACGATCCTGCGCCATGACGGCGCTCAGGAACGGGATGTTGTTGCCGACGCCCTCGACCTCGAACTGGTCGAGGGCCGACTGCATCACGGCGATCGCCTCGGCGCGCGTCGGCGCCCAGGAGCAGAGCTTTGCGATCATCGGATCGTAGAAGGTCGAGATCTCGCCGCCTTCATAGACGCCAGTATCGTTGCGGACGGCGTGAGTGGAGTCGTGTTCCTCGGCGGGCGGGTGATAGCGGGTGAGCCGGCCGGTGGAGGGCAGGAAATTGCGGTAGGGGTCCTCGGCGTAGAGGCGGGA
>CAZNAE010000135.1:0-9442 GCA_964570695.1 uncultured Devosia sp. | reverse complement strand
GATCCGTTTGTGCGGGGTGGAGCGGCGTTTCATTTGCCGGTGGTGATGTTCGGCAACGTGGCAGTGATGCTGCAGCCGGCGCGGGGATATGATCGCGACGAGACGGCGGCCTATCACGATCCCGATCTGGTGCCACCGCATGCGTATCTGGCGGCGTATCTATGGCTGAAGCACGAATTCGGGGCGCATGCGCTGCTCCACAATGGCAAGCATGGGTCGCTGGAGTGGTTGCCTGGCAAGGCGACGGCGCTCGATGGGGCATCGTATCCGGCGCTGCTCTGGGGCGCGCTGCCGCATCTCTATCCGTTCATCGTCAACGACCCCGGTGAGGGGACACAGGCGAAGCGGCGGACGGGCGCGGTGATCATCGATCATCTGGTGCCGCCGCTGACCCGCGCCGAGACTTACGGGCCGCTTAAGGACCTCGAGGCGCTGCTCGACGAGTATTACGCGGCGAGCGGCATGGACCGGCGGCGACTCAAGGATTTGCGGAAGCGGATTTTGGATTTCACCAAGGACGCGCGGCTCGATCGCGATATCGGGCTGCCGGAGGACGAGACGGCGGCGCTGAGAAAGATCGACACGTTCCTCTGCGATCTGAAGGAAGCACAGATCCGCGACGGACTGCATGTATTCGGCGTGTCGCCGACCGGGCGGCTGGAGCGCGATCTGCTGGCGGCGCTGGCGCGGGTGCCGCGCGGCGAGCGGGCCGAAGATGCGTCGCTCGTGCGGGCGATCGCGGACGATTTGCGGTTGGGGGTGGATCCGTTGACGGCGGATTTGGGGGAGGAGTGGCGGGGACCGAACCTCGAACGCGACACGACCGGGCTTCCCGCCCCCCACCCCCGACCCCTCCCCGCATGGGGGAGGGGAGCAGTTCGCTCCGTGGGTGATGTCGTGGAGTATCTGGAGGAGCTTGCTGCCGAAATGATCGAGGGCGCGTCCCCTGCCCCAGGTCCGGCGTCAGCGGCGGTGATGGGGCAGGTTGAGGGGGTGATGCGGCCGCGGCTGCGCGCGTCTGGACCGAACGAGGTCAAGGCATTGCTCGATGGGCTGGACGGGAAGTTCATCGCGCCGGGGCCGAGCGGGGCGCCGTCGCGGGGGCGGCTCGACGTGCTGCCGACGGGGCGGAATTTCTATTCGGTGGATAATCGCGCGATCCCGACACCATCCGCGTGGGAGCTCGGACGGAAATCGGCGGAGACGCTGCTGGTACGGCATTTCCAGGACCATGGCGCGCATCTCCGCTCGCTGGCGCTCAGCGTCTGGGGCACCTCGAACATGCGGACGGGCGGCGACGACATTGCGCAGGCGCTGGCGTTCATCGGGGCGCGGCCGGTGTGGGATCCGGCGTCGCTGCGGCTCAGCGGTTACGAGATCATGCCGCTGGCCAAACTCGGGCGGCCGCGGGTGGATGTGACGCTGAGGATTTCCGGGCTGTTTCGCGATGCGTTTCCGCAGCAGATCGGGCTGTTCGACAAGGCGGTGCGGGCGATCGGGGCGCTAGACGAGCCGGAGGACCAGAATCCAGTTGCAGCCCGGATGCGGAGCGATGCGCTGGGATTGATGAAGGAGGGCAAGTCCGAGGCCGAGGCGGCGATGGGCGCCGGGCACCGGATTTTCGGATCGAAGCCCGGCGCCTACGGGGCCGGTCTGCAGGCGCTGATCGACAGCGGCACCTGGTCGACCAAGGCAGACCTTGGCCGGGCGTTCCTCAACTGGGGGCAGTATGCCTATGGGGCGCGTGCGGCGGGGACGCCCGAGCTGGCGCGGTTTGCGGCGCGGCTCAGCGACATCGAGGCGGTGGTGCACAACCAGGACAATCGCGAGCACGATCTGCTGGATTCCGACGACTACTATCAGTTCGAAGGCGGGCTGGTGGCGACGGCGGAAAGCCTGACGGGACGCGCGCCGGTGGCGTATCACACTGACCATTCGCGGCCGGAGCGGCCGGTGGCGCGCACGCTCGAGGAAGAGATTTCGAAGGTGATGCGGAGCCGCGTGGTGAACCCGAAATGGATCGATGGGGTCAAGCGGCATGGCTATAAAGGGGCGTTCGAGATCATCGCCACGGTCGACTACATGTTCGCCTTTGCGGCGACGACCGGGGCGGTGAAGACGCATCATTTCGACCTGGCGTTCGAGGCATTTGTCGAGGATGCGGCGACGCGGGAGTTCATCCGGGCCAACAATCGGTTCGGGTATGACGAGCTGATCGCAAAATTCAACGAGGCGCGCGAGCGGGGGTATTGGACGCCGCGGTCAAATTCGGCGTTCGAATATCTGGAGAAGGCCCCCTCACCCACCCCTCTCCCCCAAAGGGAGAGGGTCCCGACTGAAGCCCATAGGGTTGCCCTTCCCCTCACCCGGCCTTCGGCCACCCTCTCCCCCATGGGGAGAGGGGATGACGACTGAAAGATCGAAACAAAATGACCGACAAGCAGCCCAAGAAGACCGACCTGATGAGCGAAGCCGAACGCGACGCGTATCATGCGGAAAAGATGAAGAAGAAGAAGGACGCGCGGACGCGGATGCTGGCAACCAAGACGGAGGAGCGCGGGCTGCTGATCGTCCATACCGGCAAGGGTAAGGGCAAATCGACTGCGGCGTTTGGAATGGTGTTCCGAGCGATCGGGCACGGCTACAAGATCGGCATCGTGCAGTTCGTTAAGGGCGCGTGGGGCACCGGCGAGCGCGACGTGCTGGAGAACTACTCGGAGCTGGTGACGATCAAGGCGATGGGCGAAGGCTTTACCTGGGATACGCAGGATCGGCAGCGCGACCTCGCTGCGGCGCGTGGCGCGTGGGAGATGGCGAAGGCGATGATCGCCGATCCGAGCTACAAGATGGTGCTGCTCGACGAGCTCAACATCGTGCTGCGCTACGATTATCTGCCGCTCGAGGAGGTGCTGGAGGTGCTCCGCAACAAGCCGCGCGACCAGCACGTGATCGTTACCGGGCGCAACGCCAAAGACGAGCTGATCGAGATCGCCGACCTCGTGACGGAGATGACCGAAATCAAGCATCCGTTCCGCAGCGGCGTGAAGGCGCAGCCAGGGATCGAGTTCTAGGCGGTGGTGCGACGAGACGACAGCCATGCGGGCAGGCGGCTCAGCGCGTAGGCAAGGCCGCCCAAGGCGGTGATCCAGAAGCTCGTCGGCCAGTCGGTGAAATAGGCCAGCAGCAGGCTGATCCAAGCGATGCCGACGGCAAAGCCGATGGCGAGAGCGACGCCGGTCGCGACGCGGTGGGTGAGACGCAGGGCGGTGGCGGCGGGGGCGACCATCAGGGCGAAGACGAGGAGGACGCCAACGATCTGAATGGCCTGCGCGGTGGCGAGCGCGACGATCACCATGAACAGCGCCGAGAGCCGGCCGGTGGCGATACCGCGGGCCTCGGCCAGCTCCGGCTGCAGGCTGGCGAAGAGCAGCGGCCGGCTGATGAAGGCGAGGCCCGCGAGCGTCACCACCGCCATGCCGAGCAGCACCCAGACCGTCTGCTGGCTGATGCCGAGCACATTGCCGAAGAGCAGGTTCGTCGCCATGCCGGCGTAGGCGGTGTAAAAATGCAGGAACAGCAGGCCAAGGCCGAGCGATACTGTCAGCACAAGGCCGATGGCGACGTCGCGGTGGGCCTTTTCGCCGACGAGGCTGATGCCGAGAGCGGCGGCGATGGTGAAGGCCACGAGGCCGACAAGCGGCGAGATGCCGAGAAGCACCGCCCCGGTGGCGCCGGAAAAGCCGACATGTGAGAGCGCGTGGCCGGCGAAGGTCTCGCCGCGCAGCACGAGGAAATAGCCGATGGCGCCGGCGACGATTGCGACGATGGTCGCCGCCGCGAAGGCGTTGCGCATGAACTCATAGTCGAAAAGGCCCATCGGCTATGATCCGGCGTGTTCGGGTTCGTGGTGATCATAATCGTGGTCATGGTCGTGCTCGTGGCCGTCGAGGCTGCCGTCTTCGGCGATGACGAAGATGCGGCCTTCGGCCCGGATGACCCGCACCTCGGTGCGATAGAGGTCGGAGAGCACGGCCTCGTTGATGACCTCGTCGACGGTGCCGATCGCGGCCTGGCCGCCGCCAAGATAGAGCACCTTGTCGACGGCGCGCAGCAGCGGATTGATCTCGTGCGCCGAGAACAGCACGGCCGCATTGAGCTCGCGCGACACGGCCCGGACCAGCTCGACGATGGCGCGCTGATGCGCCGGATCGAGACTGATCAGCGGCTCATCGAGCAACAGCAGCTTTGGCGCGCCAACCAGCGCCTGGGCGACGAACAGGCGCTGCCTCTCGCCGCCCGAGAGCTCGGCGACCGGGCGGCGGGCGAGATCGGTTGCACCGACGCGGGCCAGCGCCGCAGCGACGGCGGCGCGATCGTCGGACGACGGCAGCGGCAGGCCCCAGCGCTCGCCGCCATGGGCGCTCAGCAGCAGCTCCGTGCCGGTGATGCCGATCTGCGCGGCGACGCGGCGCGATTGCGGGACGTAGCCGATCGCGGCGTTGCCGCGACGGGGCGCGGCGCCGAGCACGGAGATGCGGCCGCCGGAAACTGGAATGAGGCCGAGCGCGGCGCGCAGCATGGTGGTCTTGCCGGCGCCGTTAGGGCCCATGATGCCGACGAATTCGCCGGGCTCGATGGCAAGGGAGACGCCGGACAGGATCCGGCGTCGCCCGAGGGTGATGCTGACATCGTCGAAGGCGAGTGCGCTCAAGAATGCCCCGCCAATGCGCTTGCAACGTCGGCGATCTGGCCGCTGAACCAGGTCTCGATGGTCTTGCCGGCCGGCTCGGTCTCGGTGACGCCGATCACCGGCACCTTGTTGGCTTTGGCGAGATCGAGCAGCCGCGTGGTGGTGTCGTCGGTGACCTGGCTGTTGTAGAACAGGATTTTGACGCCGCCGTTCCTGAGCGAATCCTCGAAGCCTGCCACGTCGCTGGGGCTCGGCTCGGTGTCGTTCATGGTGGCGATCTGGAAGCTCTCGTTGAGCATCTTGAGACCCATCGCCTCGGCCATGTAGCCGAACACCGGCTCGGTGGCGGTCACGGGCGTGCCCTGATAGGTCGTCTTGATCGCGGCGATGCCCTTCAGTGCTTCGGCGAAGGCGGCAATGAATTTTTGGAGGTTCGCGCTGTAGGCCATGGCATTGGCCGGATCGCGCTTTTCAAGTTCCATGGCGAGCGCAGCGGCTACGTCGGGCAGCGTCTGAGGGTCGTACCAGAGGTGCGGATTGTCGCCGCTCTTCTTGCCGGTGAGGACGGCGGCGACGATGGCGGTGCGCGACGGCGCCGACGAGGCGGACAGCAGCTTGTCCATCCAGGGGTCGTAGTCGACGCCGTTGTAAATGACGATATCGGCGGTTGCGATCGTGCGGGCCGTCGAGGCGCTCGACTCGAACAAATGCGGGTCGTCGTCGGGGTTGGAGAGGATGCTGGTCACTGCCACGTGGGTGCCGCCAATCTGCTGGGCGAGGTCGCCATAAAAATTCTCCGCCGCGAGGATCTGGATGGGGCCGGCCGCCCACGCCGGGGCTACTCCGGCGAGCAGGAAACCTGCCAGCGCAGCAATTACCAAGGCTCGACGCATCGCTTTCACTCCCGAGGATTGCATCTGGTCAAACGTCGATCAAGACGTTATAACATTACGTATCGAAGCGGTGATGCGGCTGTCAACCCCGTCGCGATCGAGACAGGACTGGCGCCGGACATGGAAGGCAAATACGATTTGGCGATGGCACATTCGCATGAAGGCCACGACCACGTCTGGGCCGATGATTTGACCCGCAACCAGGAACTGGTGCTGGGTACTCTTGCGCATGCCGAGGCGCCGCTTTCGGCCTACGACATCCTCGACAAGCTCCGCGACGATGGCTTGCGGGCGCCGCTGCAGGTCTATCGGGCGCTCGATAAGCTCACCGAACGCGGGCTGGCGCATCGGCTCGAATCGCTCAACGCCTTCGTCTGCTGCGCCGATGCGCGTTGCCACGAGAGCGGCAGCATCGCGTTCGCGATCTGCGAGCGCTGCGGCAAGGTGGAGGAGTTCGCCGAGGCAGCGATCGAGGGGAAGCTCAAGAGCTGGAGCAAGGCCGCCGGCTTCGTGCCATCACGGATGACGATCGAACTCCGCGGCCTCTGCAAGGGCTGCGCTAGCTCGCCTTCCTGACGGCGGGCGCGAGGATCAGCTGCGTCAGCGCAGCGACCGGCATGGGCTTAGCGAAAATATCGCCCTGGAACTCGCGGCAACCGAGGCGGAGGAGCTTGCTGACCTCTTCCTTGCGGGTCGAGCCCGGGGCGGTGACCGCGAGGTTCGCGGCGCGCGCGGCTTCGATCGAGGCGGCGACAAAGGCATGGCGGGCCGGGCTGCGGTCAATGCCGGCGACCGAAGCAGGCGCCAGCCGGACGCGATCGATCAGGGTATTGTCGACATAGTCGAAGGTTGCGGCGCCGATCGTGAAGTCATTGACCGCGATCAACACGCCCGAGTGCCGGAGCGGCGCGATGCCGGTGCGGAGCGCGTCAGCGTTCGGCAGCAGGGCGGCGTTGACGGCCAGCTGCAGGCGGCGAGCCGGGAAATTGGTGGCGCCGAGGGTGCCGGCGATCTTCTCGGCAAAGACGGGGTTTTGCAGCTGTACCGGGCTGATCGCGATGGTCAGCATGAGGCCGATCAGCGGCGCGATCTCGTCGGTGGCGCGGCGGATGGCCAAGATGCCGACACGCTGCAGCAGCGCGGCGTGCTGGGCCGGCGCCAGCTCCTCCTGAGCGAGAATGGTCTTGTCGGGGCGGCGCCAGCGCAGCACGGCATCGACGCCGATGAGGCTCTCTGCCCGCAGATCGAAGATGGGCTGGTACTCGATGTCGAAGTCGCCAGCGCTGACGCCTTCGATCGGGTTGGAAAGATCAAGGTTGTCGTCGTCATCGTCGACTTCGGCCGCAGGCGCCTTCTTCTTGCCGGCCTTGGCGGGCTCGGCCGGCGCCACCGACTGAGCCACGGCGTGATAGGCGGCGATGATGGCGGCGCTGCGCTTCAGCATGCGGCGGCGCAGCAGGCCGAGACCAAGGACCAGCACGAGGCCGATGCCGAAGAAGATGAAACTCGCGATCAGAATGGCGTGATTAAAGGCGATATCGCCGGGCCGATCCGGAGTCCAGGCGAGCGTGCCGGCCGGCTTGCCGTCGGCATCGGCGAGATCGATCGAGGAATCGTCGGGCTCGACCGACTTCGTCATCTGGGCCAGCGGGGTCTGGTAGCGGACAGAGATGTCCTGCAGCAGCGTCGGGGAAAGGTGCTTGATCAGCCAGAGTACACGGCGAGTGTCACGCGGCACCGACATCAGGCCGGGCGTGGTCTGGTGGATACTGATCGCGGCAATGCCGGCGGTGCCGTCGGTATCGGCGCCGAACCGGCTGATGGTGGTGGCGTCGCCGGTGGCGAGAATGCCGGCGTCGAGTTCGTGCAGCATGGTGCGCGTCGATGGGAAGCGGGTGGCGATATTGCCCTTGATGGCGCCCAGATTGTTTTCACCGAAGATGATCGTGCCGGTCTGATCGGTCACCAGAACGTTGTCGTAGTTGAGGCCAATCCGGGCGGTGGCGCCCCAGGTGGTATCCATCCAGGCCGGATCTGAATTGACCACGACATTGAGGTAGGCCTCGTTCCAGGTGCCCTCGTCGGAAACCGAGTTGCTGAGATCATTGAGGAAAGAATCGAGCGCGGCATGGATGGCGGTGATGCCGCGATTGTCCTCGAGCCGGTTGATATCGCTGCTCATCAGTTGCAGGGCAGCGATGACGAGGCAGGCGCTCAGCACATAGAACAGGAAGGCCGGCATACCGAGGGCGAGCACAAACGTCCGCAGCGGCTTGCTGCCGAACGGCAGCACCGCACCGGCCGGCAAGGGGGCCTCGTCGGGCAGCGCAGCTTTGGTCTTTTCCGGGCCCTTGGCCAAGGTGCTCGGGTCTCCTCATACGAAGAAGAGAGCCTAGCGAGTCGGGCTTAATTTCCGGCTAACCATAGGGCGCGGCTTGTCGCCGCTCCTAACCACTTGATCGAGTTGAGAGTTCAGGCGACGGCGATGGAGCGGCGGGCGAGCCGGGCCTTGATGTGCTCGACATCGGCGCGCGGCGTCGCCGCGAACAGCGCCTTGGTGTAGGCGTGCTGCGGATTGGCGAAGATCGTCTCGCGGGTCCCCTGCTCCACCACATCGCCCAGGTACATCACCATGACGTCGTCGGCGATGTAGCGCACCACCGAAAGGTCGTGGCTGATGAACACGTAGGTCAGTTGGAACTCGTCCTGCAGGTCGGCGAGCAGATTGAGGATCTGCGCCTGGACCGAGAGATCAAGGGCCGAAACCGGCTCGTCGAGGACGAGCAGCGACGGATTGAGCATCAGGGCGCGCGCGATGGCAATGCGCTGGCGCTGGCCGCCTGAGAACATATGCGGATAACGGTTATAGTGCTCGGGGCCGAGCCCGACCTTCTTCAGCATCTGGCGGGCGCGATCCTCGCGCTCGGATGCCGGCATGCTGGTGTTGATGACGAGCGGCTCGCCGAGCACGTCGCCGATCTTCTGACGCGGGTTGAGTGAGCCATAGGGGTTCTGGAACACCATCTGCACCTTGCGGCGGAGATCCTTGCCGACGCCGGTCTTGCGGATGTCGATGGTTTCGCCTTCGATCAGCAGCTCGCCGGAGGTGGGCGCATCGATCAGCGTCAGGATGCGGGCGAGTGTCGACTTGCCGGAGCCGGACTCGCCGACGATGGCGAGGGTCTTGCCCTTTTCGACCTTGAGGGTCGCGTCCTTGACGGCGTGGACGACGCGAGCCGTGCCGAAGACCGAGCCGACGTGGTAGTCGCGGACGATATGGCGGGTTTCGAGAACGGGGGTCATTGGGCGGGCTCGGTGTAGTCGCCGATGGTCGGCAGGCGGTCGCCGGTGGCGTTCTCGGGCAGCGCGGACAACAGCGCGCGGGTGTAGGCGGACTTCGGCGCCTCGAACAGCGTCAGTACGTCGGACTCTTCCATCTTGTGGCCGCGGTACTGGACGATGACGCGATCGGCGGTCTCAGCGACGACTCCAATGTTGTGGGTGATCATGATCAGCGCCATGCCGGTCGACGCCTGAAGGCCGACGAGCAGATCGAGGATCTGCTTCTGGATGGTGACGTCGAGCGCGGTGGTCGGCTCGTCGGCGATCAGCAGCTTCGGGTTACAGGCGATCGCCATGGCGATCATGATGCGCTGGCACTGGCCGCCGGACATCTGGTGCGGAAACGAGCGGAGATGCCGCTCGGGATCGGAGATGCCGACTTGCTCGAGCAGCTCGATGGCGCGGGAGTGGCGCGTGCGCTTGTCCATGCCGAGGTGGAAGCGCAGCACCTCCTCGATCTGAAAACCGGCGGTGAAGCACGGGTTCAGGGAGGCCACCGGCTCCTGGAAGATCATCG
>CAZNAE010000134.1:0-9454 GCA_964570695.1 uncultured Devosia sp. | reverse complement strand
CGGCCAACCAGACCTCGAAAGCACCAATCGTCAGGCGTTCGAATAACCCCATCATCGGCCATTGGCCAGCGGTTGCCGCCGCCGTGACCACGCCGCTGAACACGATGACCGCGAGGCAGGTAGCCGAAAACCAGCTCAGTCTCCGCTGGCCTCCCGCCCGAAACGCAGCCAGCGAAAGTCCCACGATAGCGATCGTGGCAAGCGATTCGATCGCGGCAAGAACGATGTGAACGACACCTGGAACGGTCGCCGGCGTTCCGATCGGGTCCTGCGCAAAGGGCCACATGAGGACGCCGCACACTGCTGTCAGGACCAGCAACCCGAACGCAATGCGCCACCGTACAGCGTGCCGAAACGTTGCCAGCGCCCACATGGCGAAAATGGCGACCAGCAGGTTGTAGATCCCGAAGAGAAACTGGATCCAAGCGACCCCGCTCCGCCCAGCCTCGGTGAGGCTGCTGATCGGATCGCGGATGTGGTCGTAGCCTGGGATCGACGCGCCACCGGCGACGACCGCCACGGCGTAGATGAGCGGCGCAGCAACACCACACCAAGCGAGGATACGAAGATCGCGTCCGATCACGACGGGGCCGTCCCCGTTGACTCACTCGCCGCCCCTGGCTCGGCGCGGCCTGCCGCGCGCGCAGGAGCTGCGGGCTTTGGCGCCAGCAGAAGCCAAAGCAGGCCTACCCCAACCAGTGCCGTCGGCATGGGATTGGTTGAGAGCGTGCGGCTCAGATTGGCGACGAAGTCCGTCCCAGCGCCGCGACCGTGCCGCAGAACCTCATCCACCAGTTGACCCGGCGTCAGGCGGTTCTGGATCTCGCGAAGCGTGGTGTCGATGCGCTCACGCTCCTCAATGACTTCGCGCTCGAGGTCCCGTGCCGATTTTCCCTCAGGGTCTGCCATCCTGGCCTCCCGTCATCGTCGCCGCGCTCGCCGCCAGCGCACTGACGCCACCGTCGAGCGTAGCGCGCGCCTGGCGCAGGCTTTTGGCTGCGCTGGCAAAAAGGAGCCAGGCTGCGAGGGCGGCGATTACGGCGACCAATGTTGCCGCAACACTCCCCGCCAAGGATGGGTCGAATCCGCCGGCTATCAGCAATGTCGTGGTCCAGCTGACAGCCGCTGCCAGCAGGACGCCGACGGCCCCGACCGCGACAGCCGAACCAGCAGCAACTCGCCCGAGCGCGGCCAGGAGCAGATCGATGGCCTCACCCGCTTCCGCCTTTGCCAGGCGGATCTCTTTCTGGAACAGGTCGGGAAGGTCGCGCCCCAGTGCCGCGACCAAATCCACCAGCGACTGAAATCCGTCAGGCTCGGCCATGATCCTTATCCTTCCTTGCCTCAGGCGACGGTCGCAAAATGACCGCCAAGGAAATACGGCCAGATGAACAGCCCCAGGACCCCCACCCAGAAATCGAGGTGCAGATAGCCGATCGCGAAGAGCCAGCCGGCAAGCCATACCGCGCCGAGCGAGGTGTGCTGGGTAATTTGAATACGATCTCGATCCATGACCGCCTCCCTGTCACCTAACTGTGATGCATCGGGCGAGGACCGTTCTTGATATTGGTCAAACCGTGGCTGTCATGGTCGCGATCGCCCTTCGCGCTGACGGTTGACCTTTTCGACGTCGCTTCTTCAGCGATCCCGGGCGGCGAAGGCTGCTGCTGCTAGAGACGATGGTCCTGTTTGACCTGAGTCAAGACTTGTCCTGAGCGTGCCCCTATCGTTTCCCCAGCCAACACAGGAGGCCGTTATGGAAATTCGTTCTATTTTGGTGCATGTCGACATGGATCCCGCCAAGTCGACAGCGCTTCGCTATGCCATCGATCTTGCCAAGAGCTTCGACGCCGAACTGATTGGCGTTGCCGCCGACCAGCCCAACCTTGCGCTTGCGGGGATGGACAGCGGCGCCGTCGCGGCAGACTTTTATGCCCTTGAGCGCGGCGAGATCGAGGCTCAATTGCAACGAGCAGGAGCTGCCTTCAAAGACCTCGTGCCCGCGACGATCAAGTCGGAATGGCGCGCCTACGTCGCCGAGCCCGTCGAGACGATCGTCGAGACGGCGCGACTCGCCGATCTGATCATCACCAACTCGACGGCGGCTGCGGCCTTCAAGGTGCCGCAGAAGGTCAACCTCGGCCACATCGTGTTGGCCAGTGGCCGACCCGTGATCGACGTTGGCAGCTTTGCGACAGCGGCGAAGTTCGACACTGTGCTCATCGGCTGGAAAGATACCCGCGAGGCGCGGCGCGCAGTCGTCGACGCATTGCCGATCCTGCAGCGCGCCGGCGAGGTCGCAGCGGTGACGGTCAGTGAGGGTGATTTGGCCGAAGAGCGCACCAGTCTCAACGATCTCGTTGCATGGCTTGCTCGCCACGGCATCAAGGCGAAATCCGAGGTGATCAGCAACCCCGAAGGCTTCGTCGACGTACTCGAGAGCACGGCGCTGGCCCGGCACGCCGACCTTGTCGTGACCGGCGGCTATGGCCACAGCCGGTTTCGGGAGTGGCTGTTCGGTGGCATGACGCGGCGCCTTCTCGAGGCCAACTCGCTCAATCGCTTCTTTTCGAACTGATGTTGTTCCCCGCGCTGCGTCGTCGTCTTCCGGCGGTCAAGGCAAAGAGTTCCCCGGCACTCGACGTCGCCGCGCTTGGCAGCACGCTCACCGCGACCCTCGGCAGTCTGGGGACTTCACAGGAAGGATTGAGTGTCGCGGACGCTGCGCAACGGCTCGAGCATTTCGGGCCGAATCGCCTGCGGGAGGATGACGGTACGCATCCGCTGGCGGTGCTGTTCCGGCAGTTCCGATCGCCAATGGTACTGATCCTACTGGTGGCGGCTGCGCTCTCATTCTTTCTCGGCGAGACCGACGAGGCGGTCATCGTCGCTGTAATCGTTCTCGCCAGCACCGGCCTCGGCTTCTACCAGGAGTTCCGCGCGGGCAATGCCGTTGCCGAACTACGGAAGCGCATCGCCGTGACCAGCACTATCCTGCGCGGCGGCGCGTGGGTGGACCGGCCGGCTGCCGACATCGTTCCGGGGGACGTTCTGCAGCTGCGCGCCGGGAGCCTGATCTCCGCTGATGCGGTGTTGCTCAATGCCAGCGCCCTCCATGTCGACGAGGCCGCGCTCACGGGCGAGTCCTTCCCTGTCGTCAAGAGCGTGGCGTTGCCGAGCGACAAGCTGGCACCTGTGAACCTCGTCCATATGGGCACATCGGTGCGCAGCGGCGAGGGCCGCGCTGTGGTCGTGGCTACGGGTGCGACTACCGAGTTCGGCAGCATTGCGACCTCCGTCGGGAGGATCGAGCCGGAAACGAGCTTCGCCAGGGGCACACGCCGCTTCGGCTTGTTGATGACACAGGTCATGTTTGTCCTGGTGACGGTGGTGCTGGCCGCTAACGTGATGCTCGGACGCCCGGTGATCGATTCGCTCTTGTTCGCGGCCGCCCTCGCCGTCGGCATCACGCCCGAATTGCTGCCGGCGATCGTAACGGTGACCCTTTCGCAAGGCGCCAAGCGGTTGACCGAGCAGGGCGTCCTCGTGCGTCGGCTTGTGGCCATCGAAAACCTGGGCTCGATGGACGTGCTGTGCACCGACAAGACCGGCACGCTAACCGTCGGCGAGGTGCATCTGACGAGCGCTGTCGACGCCAGTGGCAAGGAATCGGCCGACGTGCTCCGCTGGGCCGTGCTCAACGCTGCCCTGCAGACGGCGATGCCGAACCCGCTGGACTCAGCGGTGCTGACGCGCAAGGGCGATGTCGACATCAGCGCTTATTCGAAGCGGGGCGAGGTCCCATACGATTTCGAGCGCAAGCGCCTGTCGGTAGCGGTAACCGACGCCGGCATCACCACCCTCGCCTGCAAGGGTGCGGTCGCCTCGGTGCTGGCGGTTTGTACGCGGATCGCGATCGACGGCACGGCGCAGGCGCTTGTGCCGGAGCGGCGCACGACCGAAGAGCAGCGCCTGGCGGAATGGAGCGGGCAAGGCCTCCGCGTGATCGCCATCGCCACCCGTTCTCTGGATGCAGCTCACCAGTGCGCCCTCGTGGATGAGGCCGGCCTGACTCTGGTCGGATATCTGCTCTTCTCCGACCCCCTGAAGCCGGGCATCGCCGAGACGGTTGCAGCGCTCAAGTCCAATGGCATCGCCCTGCGAATTGTCACCGGCGACAACCGCTACGTTGCCGCACACGTCGCCGATGCCGTCGGCCTTCGCCCGATTGTCGTCACCGGACCTGATCTTGAGGGGCTCAACGACGTCGCGTTCTCGCGCCAGATCGCGACTGCCAACGTGTACGCGGAGATCACCCCCGACCAGAAGGAGCGAGTGATCGCGACACTCCGCAAGACCGGCCACACCGTGGGCTATATGGGCGACGGGATCAACGACGCGCCGGCGCTGCGCGCCGCGGACGTCGGCATTTCAGTCGAGAATGCCGTCGATGCCGCGAAGGCCTCGGCGGATGTGATTCTGCTGCGGCAGGACCTCAAGGTCTTGCTTGATGGCGTTGTCGCCGGCCGCACGGCCTTCGGCAATACCATCAAGTACATTGCGATTACGGTCAGCGCAAACTTCGGCAACATGATCTCGATGGCGGCCGCGTCGTTGCTGCTTCCATTTCTGCCGATGCTCGCGACGCAGATTCTGCTCAACAATCTGCTCGCGGACCTGCCGATGCTGGCGATCTCGACCGACCGTGTCGACGAAGAAGTCCTCAGTACGCCACGCCAGTGGGATTTTCGCGCCTTGATCCGGACGATGGTCGGATTCGGCGTACTCAGCTCCGTCTTCGACTTCGTCACGTTCTGGGTTCTGCTGGGCCTGTTCCACGCAAGTGTTCCGACGTTCCAGAGCGGCTGGTTCACCGAGTCGCTGCTGACACAACTCGCGGTCATCGCGGTCATGCGGACGCGCAAGTCGGTGTTCCGCAGCCTGCCCAGTCCGCTACTGTTAGCGACGTCCGTGACGGTGGCCGCGCTGGCGCTTGTCCTGCCCTACCTGCCGCTGGCCGCCCTCGTGGGCATTGTGCCCCTCCCCTGGCGGCTGGCCATCAGCATCATCGGCACCGTTGTTGTCTACGTCGCAGCGACGGAGTTGCTCAAAGGACGACTCAACTTCATGGGCTCGGCTACGACGCCCGGAGCGACAGTGCCACGCAGACCTCTGTTGGCTCCCCACTGAGCTGATCGATCTCAAAGCCGAGTTCGCGGCAGAGCGCCAGCATCTGGGTGTTCTCGCGCAGCACGAAGCCGCAGAGTTCGCCGATGCCCTCCGCGCGGGCGTAGGCGATGAGCCGGAGCATCAGCAGGCGGCCGAGACCCCGATGCTTGAGGTCGCTGCGAACCAGGACGCCGAACTCGGCGCGTACGCGATCCGGATCGGACGAATAGCGCACGATGCCAGCCAGATCGCCGCTCGGGCGTTCCAGCGCGACGAAGGCGATGTCGCGGTCATAGTCGAGCTGTGTCAGCCGAACCAGCATCTGCGGGCTCAATGTGCGGGTCGGCACGAGAAAGCGCAGTCGCATGTCCTCGGGGTCCATACGGTCGAGGAAGCGCGGGTAAAGCGCCGCATCAGCCGGTCGGATCGGCCGCAGCACCAAGGCATGGTCGCCAATACTCACCTCCGATTGCTGACCCGCGGGATACGGGCGGACGGCGAGTGCCGGATTTGGCGCCGCGACACTCGCACGCGCCGGGTCGATCTCGATACGGGCGTCGAGGGCCATCACGCCGGTCGCATCCGCCAGTAGCGGGTTGATGTCGATCGAGGTGATCATTGGCAAGTCGGTCGCCAGCTGTGACAGCGCAACCAAGGCCCCGACGATGGCGTATCGGGCGGCCGGCGGCACGTCACGATAACCCGCAAGGAGCCTGCCAACGCGGGTGCGGTCGATGAGGTCACCCGCCAGCACGTCGTCGAGCGGCACAAGCCCGGTGGCGGTATCATCGACGACCTCGACGGATGTCCCGCCGGCGCCGAACACCACAACCGGGCCAAAGCCCGGGTCGGTCGAGACGCCCGCGATGAGCTCGCGTGCGCCGGACCGAACCACCATAGGCTGCACGGTGAAGCCGTCGAGTTCGATGCCCTGGAAGGCTGTACCGAAGCGCCGCCTGATATGGCTTGCCGCCTCACGCGCGGCCAAGGCGGTTGTAACGTTGAGCACGACGCCGCCAACGTCCGACTTGTGCGAGACGACCTTGGATGCCATCTTAACGACGACCGCCGACGCCTCTCCCAGCAGCTTGCCGGCCGCCACTTCGACCCCCGCCTCCGTCGCCGAAAAAATGGTCTCTGGAACCGGCACGCGGTAGTAGGCGAGGACGCGCTTTGCCTCCCATTCGGTCAGCAGCGTCCTGCCCTCTGCCGCCGCCTTCATGAGGACGGCGCGGGCGGCATCGCGATCGGCATTGGTCTCGGCGGGGCTCTGCGGTACGCGTTCAAGTTGCGCGCGAACCTTCGACCATCGCGTCAGAAAGCCTACGGCTTCGGCAGCCTGCGCCGGCGTGTCGAAATTGGGAATGCCTGAGCGCTGCAGGACGTCGCGCGCTGGTTCGGCCGCGAGTTTCCCCAGCCAACACGCCAGAACGGGCTTGCCGCCGATGCTGCCGTCCTCGGTCTCCCCTGCAACCGCCATCGCTGCGGCCACGGGATCGGCCATCGCGGTCGGACAATTCATGACGAGCACAACGTCGACGCCCGGGTCCGCCGCGACCGCGTGGAGCGCAGCGCTATAGCGCTCCGGCGGTGCGTCTCCGATGATGTCGACAGGATTGGCGTGCGACCAGGTGGCGGGCAGGACGGCGTCAAGCGCCGCAAGCGTCGCCGCCGTCAGCGTCGCCACCGAGGCGTCGTCGTCGAGCAGTTCATCGACCGCCAAGACGCCCGCGCCGCCGCCGTTGGTGACGATCGCGACGCGCGCCCGTGCAAGCGGCTGGAAGCGTGCCGTCACTTGGGCGGCGTTGAACAGATCGTCGAGATCGTTGACCCGGATGATGCCGGCACGTCGCAACGCAGCATCGACGACGCGATCCGCCCCCGCGAGAGCTCCCGTGTGGGTTGCTGCAGCCTTCGCCGCCTCGGCGTGACGCCCGGGCTTGACGGCGATCACCGGCTTGATCCGTGCCGCGGCCCGCGCCGCCGACATGAACTTGCGGGCATCGGGGATGGATTCCAGATACATGATGATCGCGCTGGTGTGGTCGTCGGCGGCCAGCATGTTGAGACAATCACCGACATCGACATCGGCCATGTCGCCCAACGAATAGATCTGCGAGAAACCGATTCCTTCCGCGGCGGCCCAGTCGACGATCGAGGAAACCATCGCGCCCGACTGGGAGATCAAACCGAGGTGGCCGAGCTGCGGCGCGACGTGGACGAAGCTGGCATTGAGCTTGGCTCGTGGCGATAGCAGGCCGATGGTATTTGGACCGATCACCCGCAGCAGATGCGGTCGCGCGGCATCGAGCATTTTCTGGCGTAGGCCGTCTGCAGTCCCGACGCCGGCCGAAACGACGACTGCAACCTTGGTGCCGACGATGCCGAGTTCGCTGATGATGCCCGGCACGGTCGGCGCAGGCGTCACCACAATGGCCAGGTCTGGCGGCTCAGGTAGTTGCGCGATGGTGCGGTAGCAGCGGGTGCCCAGCACCTCGTCATATTTCGGGTTGACCGCGTAGACGCGGCCGGAGAAGCCGCCGGCGACGATGTTTTCAAGCACCACCCGGCCAACAGAGCCATCCCGCGGCGACGCACCGACTATGGCGATGGACTGCGGCGCCAGCGTCGCGTCGAGATTGCGGATGGTCATCGGTTTCGCGCCTGTGCTATGCGCCAACCGGCGCTGCGATCGTAAGGTGATCTTCAACGCCATTGGTACCATGAACGCTCTCGACTGCGACCCGCGCCGCATCGCGCTCGGCTTCGGAACCAACCTGGCCCCACAGATGGATCACCCCATGCTCGACAGTGACCTGCGGGCGCGCCGAGAGCAGCGAGTCTGCATCGCGCAGATAGGCGTCGGCGCTGATCTTGATGGATTCGTCGCCACCCATGACCATATCGGGCGTCGCTGCCGCGACGACGCGGAGAAGGTCCGCGCGGCTGACGATCCCAACGATCTCGCCATTGCGCAGCACCGGCAGACGCTTGATGCCCTTCGAGCTGAAGAGCGTCGCCACGTCCGCCAGTGACGCGGTTTCGCCGATCGTTGCGACCGGCTTGGTCATCACGTCGCCGACGCGCCAGCTGTGGCTCTTAACATAATCCCGCGCGGATCCGCCCGACGACGTCACGATGGCCCATTTTGACTGTGTGCTGGGAAGTCCGAATTCAACGCGGCGTAGCAGGTCACCCTCAGTGAGAATACCGACTAGCTTTCCGTCGCCATCGACCACCGGCAGGCCACTGACCTGATGATCGAGCATGATCTGTGCCGCGTGTTTCACGCTGTGCCCGGGCATCACCGTCACAACGGCCTTCGACATAACATCTGCAACCTGCATTCCAATCTCCATCAAATCCCATTTGGTGCCGACGAGGATGCCCAACGGGCCGGCTGTGGGCCTTGATCCCGCTCAAGCTGCGGGTCGTAGGGCACCGCCGATCATTTCGAAGAACGCGTTGACGGTGGCCCGCTCACACAGTTGTGTGGCTTCGGTGGTCACCGCCGCCGCCGCGGCGGCGACGCCGTAGCGGGCCGCCTCCTCGACGGCCCAGCCGCTGGCCAGGCCGAACGTCAGCGCAGCGACAAAGCTGTCGCCGGCGCCGACGCCGCTCACGACCTCGACTCGTGGGGGCAGGATCTCGACCTGCCGACCCTGCGTCGCAACGATCGCGCCACGCTCGCCGACCGTGACGATGGCGGCTTCCGCTAGGCCACCATCGACCAGCTGGCGTGCCAAGGTGTGAGCGGCGACGTCGCTGTCGCCGCCCAGCAGTTCCTGGGCCTCGAGGTGGTTGAGCCGGATTAGATAAGGCCGCTCCGCTGCTGCTGCCCGCAGCGCCGCCCCGTGGCTGTCCACAATCATTCGCGCTCCCAGTTCGCGACAGCGTCGGGCAAGCCGGCCGTAGAAGTCATCGGGAACGCCCGGCGGCAAGCTGCCGCTCGCCACGACGAAGCCCGTATACTTGTCGATCCTCTGCGCGAGCCGATCGAGGATTGCATCTGCCTCCGCAGGCGAGACTCGCGGACCTGGCAAGACGAATCTATACGGGCGGCGGGTGGCGTTCTCCATGACGGTGAACGATGTGCGTGTTTCTTCAATCAGGGGCCAGTAGTCGAGCTCGATGCCAGTTCGATCAAGGATCGAGCGAAGCTGTTCGCCGGTATGTCCGCCGATGGCTACGAAGGCATAGCTCTCGCCGCCGAGTTCCTTGATTGCGCGGGATACGTTGACGCCGCCGCCGCCCGGATCGAGACGCACCGGCCCGCAGCGCAGTT
>CAZNAE010000133.1:0-9475 GCA_964570695.1 uncultured Devosia sp. | reverse complement strand
CCTCCACGGGCCTCGGGTTCAACAGCTTTGCAGGCGAGCGGACGCGTCCGACGGCGCGCACGCCTCGGAGGATTTGGTGGGCGAGTCCCGGGGCGCATACGTCCCGATGGTTTATTAGGTGAGGCGCAGGCGCCCCCGGACGGCAGGATTTCGGAACGACGACGTTCGGCATGGAATCCACCGTGCGCCCCGCCGTTGGCCCAGGCCGGGGACGATCCCAACCCGCCTGCCCGGCTGCCCGCGTCGTTCGTCGTCGACTCCGCCCGTGCGGTCAGCTGAGCGGGAGTATGAGGGATGCGGAAGGAGCGGCAGTAGATTTTGTTAGGGGACTGAGGAGGCTGGAGAATTTGGCGGTTCTGGTGACCACTCCCCTTGCGCGGACGGATAGAGGGTGCGGGGTCGCGAGCTTGGCCCCCATCACTCGTCCGCTGGCATCCCCCCACCCTAGCTCTGCTACGTCGCTTCGCTCCGAGCGGCGCTACCCTCCCCGCTAGGGGGAGGGAGACCGACTGACGGCTTCGCGCGCCCTACAGGACCTTCATCACGTTCAAGAACCCGCCGCGTTCGTCGTTGGCGGCCTTGATGGCGGCTTCGGAGCCGAGGACGGCGACCTTGCCGGCGGCGGCGACGCCGGCCAGGATGTCGCCGAAGCGCTTGAAGTCGGCAGCACAGGCGCCGAGGACTTCGTCGCGGCGCTGCTGGCGGTTCTCGTCGGTGTTGCCGGTCAGCTCCCACATCAGCGACATGAAGCCCTTGGCGTCGGGCAACCGGTAGGTGTCGATCGAGCCGATGGCGCCGATGATCGACCGCACGAGGTCCTGCTCGCCAACGCCTTCCTTGAGATAGGCCGCCGCCGCGTCATAGGCATCGAGCGTCTGCAGCAGATTGGGGTCGCGGTAGGAGCTGAAGACGAAGCCGCCCGAGAACGGATCGAAGCCGGCCGAGCCGCCATAGGCGCCGCCCTGCACGCGCACCTTGTCCCAGAGATAAGTGGTGTTGAGGTGCCTGAGCGCCACGGCGCTGGCGCCGGTGTGGACATAGCCGAGATCGTAGAGATTGGCGCCTTTGGCGACATAGTTCACGGCGCCCGGGAAGGTGAGGCCCTCGGAGCGCGCGACACCCGTTGGCCAGTCGACGATGGTACCGCCGACCGAGGGGAGCTTTGACAGGAACGCCTCGAGCTGCGGCCGGAAGCCGGCCCAGATCTGCGCGTCGGTGGTGACATTGACGATCATCGCATTGCGGTCGACGAGGATGTCGCGCAGCCGATAGAGCGTCGCTTCAATGTCGGCCCAGTCGGTGTCGAGCCGCTTGAGCAGGTCGCGCAGGAAGAACAGATAGGTGACGCCACCCGACGCTTCGTTGGCCCATGACGCGGGATTGAGCGAGGACGACAGGCGCGACGCGACGATGCCGTTGCCGCGGCCGGAGAGCGAGGATTCAAAGCCCGCCTTTTCCTCGAGCAGCATCTGTTTGATGCGCTCGCGATTGTCGAGACGCGCGCTGGTCAGCACATCCGTGATGATGTCGAGCAGTTCGGTGGCCTTGCCGGGCACGACCTTGCCGCGGATGAAGAACCAGGCGGCGGTGGTCTTGGTGTCGCGCATGGTACCGATCATCCGGCTGGCGCCGACGCCGCCGGTCGAACGGCCGATGCGCTGCGTCAACGAGACGAAATCTTCCTTGGCCGTGCCGGTCTGGAACAGCGCGCGGGAGAAGATCGAGAGATAGGGCACAAGATCGGCCGGGACCCGGCGGAGGTCGAAGGCGAGATCGAGATAGATCACACCATTGGTCGGCAGCGCGTGGGTAAAGAGCCGCGCGCCCAAAAGCGTCTCGCGCTCGATCGGGATCGGTTTGTTGGTGCGGTCGAGATCCTTGAGGCCAAGCGTCGGAATCTTTGCCAGCGCCGCCGGCGGATCGACCGCCTCCTGCAGCGCCTTGAGCTTGGCGGTCACCTCGACCACGTCCTCGCGCTCATCCTCGTCCATGCCGGCGGCGACGGTATCGAGGCGCGAGCGCTCCTCGGCCACTTCCTCGGCCGCGAGGTTGGTGTCGGCCTTTAGCAGCACGGTGGTGCGGTGGGTATTGCCGACGAGATTGCTGGCGATCAGTTTCTCGAACACCCGATCACCCGCGGCAATGCGGGCTTTCAGCGAGGAAAGCGGCTTCTCGTAGGTCAGCGCCTCGAACGGATCGCCGCCGTGCAGCCAGCCGCGCATGGTGCGGAACATCAGCGCCATGCCGCGCGGGAACGAGCCGGTGTTGTTTTCTCGCAGCGCGAACTCGAAGCCGTTCATCGAGGCTTCGACTGTTAGCGGATCGATGCCAGTATCGACGAGCTTTTGCAGCGTCTCGAGGATCAGCGCCTCGACCTTGCCGCCGTCGGCCTCCTCGATCCCCTTCATGCCGACGGTGAACATCGGCTGGCGGAAATCGTCGGCAAGGCCCGAGCCGGTGAGTCCCTCGCCGAGGCCAGATTCAGTGAGCGCCTTGCGCAACGGCGCGGCCGGATTGCCGACCAGAACATGCTCGAGCACACTCAGCGCCATCAGCGTTTCCGGATCGGCGAGCTCGTCGAGCATCCAGTTGACGGTAACCATGCCGGTCTTCTTGCCGGGCTCGGCCTCAGTGGCGGCGTAAGTGGATTCGATGTGGCGCGGCGCGCTCCAGCGCGGCTGCAGCTTGACCGTCGCATCGATCGGCGCAGCGTCGAACTGGCTCAGCACGCCGTCGAGCAGCTCGAAGCGGTGATCGGCCGGATCGTCTCCGTAGAACACGATTCTGGCATTCGACGGATGATAGAAGCGCTGATGGAAGCTCTTGAAATAGTGATAGGTGAGATCGGGGATCGCCTTGGGGTCGCCGCCCGAATTCACCCCATAGGCGTTGTCGGGGTAGAGCGATTGTTGGCTGAGCTTGCCGAGCACTGCGGCAGGCGAGGAATAGACGCCCTTCATCTCGTTGAAGACGACGCCCTTGAAGCTCAGCGGCATCTGCGTGCCGTCGGCCTCGTAGTGCCAGCCCTCCTGGCGGAAGGTGTCCTCGGAGATCAGCGGGAAGAACACTGCATCGAGATAAACATCGACGAGATTGTAGAAGTCCTGGAGGTTCTGGCTGGCGACCGGATAGGCGGTCTTGTCCGGAAAGGTCATGGCGTTGAGGAAGGTATTCATCGAGCTCTTGAGCAGCTCCACGAACGGCTTCTTGACCGGATATTTGCGGCTGCCGCAGAGCACCGAGTGCTCGAGGATGTGCGCCACGCCGGTCGAATCCTCGGGCGGCGTCTTGAAGGTGACGCCGAACACCTTGTTCTCGTCGTCGTTGACGAAGCTCAGCACCTCGGCCCCGGTCTTCTTGTGCCGGTAAAGTTTCACATTTGAAGCGATTTCGGGGATCGTCTCGTCGCGGACGAGGTCGAAGGCGGCATGCACGGACATCTGGTTCACTCGGAAGGAGGGTGAAGCGAATGTAGGGGGCCGGAACGGCGTTTGGAAGGGCGGTCGAGCGGGCGTGAGGGGCGGCGTTTCGGCCTAAATCCCGCCACGCACCTCCGGCCGCACCTTGTCGAGGTAAAAGCCCTTGAGCTTTTCGACCAAGCCGGCGGGCAACGGGTCCATCCGCGACGCCTCGACATTGTCCTTGAGCTGGGCCGGGCGAGTGACGCCGGCGATGATGGTCGAGACCGCGGGCTGATCGAGAATCCAGCGCAGCGCCAGATGCGCCAGCGTCATGCCCTTGGGGGTCATCTGCTTGAGCTGGTCGGCGAAGGCGACGCCCTTTTCGAACGGCAGGCCGGAGAACGTCTCGCCGACATAGAACGCGTCGCCGTCGCGGTTGTAGGTGCGGTGATCGCCGTCAGTGAATTTCGTGTCCTTGGTGAACTTGCCCGAGAGCAGACCCGAGGCGAGCGGCAGGCGGACGATGATGCCGACATTGGCCTTCTCCGCGGCCGGCAGCAGCGTATCGACGGCATCCTGGCGAAACAGGTTGAAGATCGTCTGCAGCGACGCGCAGCTTGCCGAGCGCAGCGCCAGCAGGCCCTCCTCCACCGTCTGCACGCTGGCGCCCCAATGGCGGATCATGCCGGCGTCGCGCATGTCGTCGAGCCAGGTGAAGACCTCGCCATCGCGCAAGACATCGATCGGGATGCAGTGGAGCTGGGCGAGATCGAGCACGTCGACGCCGAGCCGCTTGAGCGAGCCGGCAAGGCTCTCCTTCACCCGCTCGCGGGTGTACCGCTTCATGCCGTCGAACTGGCCACCGCGGCCGAGCTTAGTCGCGACGAGAACGTCCTTCTTGTCCCTGAAAGCGCCGATCCGCTCTTCCGACTGGCCGCCGCCATAGACGTCGGCAGTGTCCCAGAAATTGACGTCGAGCGAGCGAGCCGTCTTGAGGATGTCGCGGGCGGTCTCGTCACCGACCGGCCCGAAATCGCCACCGAGCTGCCAACAGCCCAGCCCGATCTCGCTGACGGTGTAACCGGTCTTGCCGAGCGTGCGCGTGTTCAAATCCGTCGTCTCCTGTTCACTCGACCCGCATATGGCGCGCATAGAAGGCCAGCTCAATCGAAATCCAGCGCCACCAGATATCCCGGATCGTCTCGGTCAAGGCCGGCATGGTGCCATCCCCGAGATCGAGATAGCCCAGCGCGACGCCGTCGGCGATGACGTCCGACACCTGGGTCTTGGAGAGTCCGAACTGGCGCGCCAGCGCGGCGCGGCTCTCGACCGGCCGGTGCCCGAACTCGCCGATCAGCAGCCGCGCAAAGATTGCCGCCGCGCCTTCGCGCCGGCCGAAGAAATCGACGAATTCCGGCATCCGCTCGGCCGGCGGCCCCTCGGCATGGTCGCGCCCGGCGTCAACGAGCAGCCGGCTGAGGAACGCCGGATCGTTGGCCAGCCGTCGTACACGCTCCAGTTCCGGGTCCAGCGCGTCCAGCGCTTCGGCTGCGTGGAGGAACCATTGTTTGGCGAAATCCAGCATGCGCGGCGTTGGCCGGTAGATCTTGATGCGGCGGTCGGCGGGGTTGCGGCTGGCCTCGACAAAACCCATGAAGCTCAGCAGCGACAGCATGGTCTTGAGGACGCGTGGGCTGACCTCGCCGCGGCGTGCCACGCAAAGATCATGCAACTCGCTATAGCCCACCCCGCCATCGCCGCCTTGCGTCCGGCTGAGGGCGCTTAAATGCAGCAGGTAGCCGACCGTGCGCGTCCGCGTCTCGTGGGCGCTGAGTTTGTTGATCAGCCGCGAACTCTCGCGAAATCGCACCAGGCCCGCCGCATAAGCCTGCACCGCGTCGCCGTAACGCGGCGACGCCCGCAGCGCCGCCGCTTCGACGAGCAGCGGATCGCCCTCGGCCGGCTGGACCGCAGCGATGTGGATATCTCGGGTCGGTTCCAATTCAGGTGCGTTTCTGACCGCGCTTCGCCATGGCGCGCAAGCTATCGATTTTGGCAGATTTGTCTCTGGCGGATTTTATGGGTTGCGGGAATGACCCCTCGCGGCGGCGTGATGTGCTGTCGCCGATTGGCAGAGCTTTGCTGGTCATTTTGGCGGCCTCCCCGGCGGAGGCGGCCAGCCACACCATATCCGCCGGTACGGTGGTCTACGATTCGGCCACCTACGGCAGCGACGACATCATCATCGACGGCGCCACGGCGGTGCTCAAGATCAACAGCGGCGGCCTGTCGCTCAGCAATCTGATCGACTTCCGCAACGGCGGCACCCTCGACAATTCCGGCACGATCAGCCGCAGCGGCGACCACATCAACGGCGTGTCGTCGGCCAGCGGCGGCAAGCTCATCAACGAGAACGGCGGCCAGATCAAATCCGCCAACTATGTCGGCGTCGTCTTCTTCAACGGCGGCACCGCCGCCAACACGGGAGCCGGCAGCGAGATCGACGGCGCCGTCTACGGCATCGACATCCAGGGCACCACCGGAACCGTCACCAACGCCGGTGGCGCGCAGGTCAAGAGCGGCAGCGTCAGCGTCATCCTGTTCGCCGGCGGCGACGTCACCAACACCGGCGCCGGCAGCTACATCCAGAACGGCGTGTCGGTGCTAGGGACCGGCGGCTCGGTGAGCAATGAGGCCAGCGCCGAGATCGATGGCGGTGTGCACCTCAAAGGCAGCGCCACGGTGACCAATACCGGCACCGGTAGCATGATCAAGGGCGGCTCTGCCGTCTATCTCGAGAATGGCGGCACCGTCACCAACGGTGCCGGCGCCAGCATCATCGGTACCGCCGACGGCATCAAATCCGACGATACGCTGACCCTGAACAATTCCGGCAGCATCACCGGCACCGGCAGCTACGGCGTCGAAGCCTCCGGTGGCACGTTCACCAACGAGGCCACCGGCAGCATCGATGGCGGCATCGACGGCATCCATGCGACCGACGCAACCACTGTCACAAATTCCGGCACCATCGCGGGGACAAACAGGGACGCGGTCTACATCGCAAGCGGCTCGGTCACCAACTCCGGCAGCGCGGCCAGCATCAGCGGTAGCGATCACGGCATCTTCATGGACAGCGACGTCGGCAGCATTACCAACGAGGGCGGCGCCAGTATCCACGGGGGCGGCGACACCATCGAGCTCTACTACGGCGGCGATATCACCAATAGCGGGGGCTCCAGCATCACCTCCGACAACTACGGTGTTGTGCTCTGGGACCAGGGCAGTGTCATCAACTCCGGCGAGGGCAGCCTGATCTCCGGTGGCGGAATCGGCATCGACTTCGCGCCTTTCGACACCGATGGTCCGTTCCTGCTTACCAACGAGGCCGGTGCCGACATCGTCGGTGGTTTTGCCGGCGTCCGCTTCTTCGGCAGCGGCTCGGGAACCAACACCGGCGCCGGCAGCACGATCACCGGCGAGTCCTATGCCGTGTTCTTCGACACCGGTGTCGTCGGCGACTTTACCAACTCCGACCAGGCTTCGATCAGCAGCACGCTCGGCAGCGGCGTGGTGTTCTACGACGGCGGCACCTTCATCAACCAAGGCGGCGCGACGGTCGACGCGAGGGTCGTCGGCCTCTACTCTCTCGGTGGCGACACATCCGTCATCAACACCGGCGCGGGCAGTTCGATCCGCGGCCAAGCACAGGGCATCTATATCGACGGCGCCGGCGCCACCAACAGCGTCACCAACGAGGATGGCGCGACGATCAGCGGCGGTGGCGACACCGATGGCGGCATCGCCGTTTGGATCGCTGGAAAGGGCAGCGTCACCAATAGCGGCACGGGCAGTGCGATCACCGGCGACCGCGCCGACGGCATCCACATCAACAGCGCCGGAACAGTGACCAATGAAGATGGCGCAAGCATCTCGAGCTACGCCGCGATCTCCATTGGCGGCGACGGTACCGTCATCAATGACGGCGGCACGATTGCCGGCACCAGCACCGGCGTCTACATCGGCGGCAAGGGCACCGTCACCAATGAGGCCGCCGCAAGCATCTCCGGGGGCATTTCGGACGACGGCAAGCTGACGTTGACCAACAAAGAGGGGTCGACGATCAATGGCGGCGTCAGCGCCGGCGACCGCTCGACGATCACCAACACGGGCGCCGGCACCGCGATCACCGGCAGCGGCTATACGATCTTCCTCGACAAGGGCGGCAGCGTCACCAACACCGGTGGCGCGACGATCTCGGGCGGCGAGATCGGCATCTATTTCTACGACGACGGCCATCACACCAGCGGCTCGGTGACCAACGGCGTCGGCTCGACGATCTCGGGCACCACCGGCATCCATTCGCTGATCGACACGACGGTCAGCAATGCCGGTACGATCGACGGCAATGTCTGGCTACTCGACAGCGCCGAGAACCATGTGACGCTCTATACCGGCAGCACCATCACCGGCGGCCTCTACATCGGCAGCAACTCCGCTTCGACCCTGACCCTCGACGGCAGCGGCACGCAGCTTTACTCGGACGCCGTGACGGACGACACGATCTTCACCTCGACGCTGATCAAGAAGGGCACCGGCACCTGGACCATCGACAAGGAGGTCGACGCACAGGTGATCAATGTCGATGAGGGGACACTAGTGGTCGGCTATCACGGCGACGGCCAGGTGGTGGGCGAACTCTACATCAATGCCGGCACGACGCTGAGCGGGTCCGGCAAAGTGTTCGGCAACGTCATCCTCGATCACGCCACCGTCGCACCCGGCAACAGCCCGGGCACGCTGACGGTCGTCGGCGGCTATCTGCAGGGCTCGGGCTCGGTTTATGAGGCGCAGATCGATCCCGACAACATCGTCTCCGACCGCATCGACGTGCAGAGCTCGTCGCCCGGCGCGCATGACGGTGTAGCGATCCTGGCGGGCGGCGCCATCCTCGACGTGTCGCGCACCAGCGACCACCCCTTCGTTCTGGGCACGCGCTATACCGTCCTGTCGACCAGCGACGGACGCACCGGGACCTTCACGCTCACCGGCGACCTCAATCCGTCCGGCTTCCTGGCGCTGACCGATAGCTATGACGCCGACAACGCCTATCTGAGCGTGGTGCAGACCCGGTCGCTGACCGACGCCGCGGCAACGCCCAACCAGATCGCGACCGCGGCCGGCCTGCAGTCCGCGCCCGACACCAATCCCGCTCTTACTGCCGCACTGAATGCGCCAAACGATCCGACAGCGCGCGCCGCGCTCGATCAGCTGTCTGGCGAGATCCACGCATCGCTGCGGGGCGCTCTGCTGACGGACGACACCGCCCGGAATGCCGCGCTCGATCGCCTGCGCGCCGCTCTTTGCGATCGCCAGACCGCCCCACGGCCGGACACAATGTGCCAGAACGATGGGCCGGTGTTCTGGAGCACCGGGACCGGCGCGACGCGTCACACCGAGAGCGACGGCAACGCGGCGGCGATCGACAACCGTGCGGCCGGCTTCCTGTTCGGCGCCGACCTGCCAGTGTCGCGCAACGCCCGCTTTGGTATTTACGGCGGCACCGGCGGCATGATGCTGAACTCGGACCATGGCATGGCATCGAGCAGCGACGCGACGCTCGGCATCTACGCCGGCATGGACGCGGGCGATCTTCGCCTACGGCTCGGCGGCACCGCCTCCGCACATGGGATTTCGACCAGCCGCGAGACCAGCCTGCCGGGGGCGGGCGCGATGACCGCCAGTTACGGGGCGCTCACCAGCGAGATTTTCGGCGAGGCCGGCTACGCCATCGATGCCGGACCGGCCGAGATCGAGCCCTTCGCCGACTTGACGCTTGCCAATGTGCTGACCGCACCCTTCAGCGAAGCCGGCAGCGGCGGCGTGTCGGGCACTGGAGCGAGCGCGAGCCTCGGCACGACCGCGCTCGGCCTCCGCACCTTGGCAACGCTTCCGGTAGGAGAGATGACCGCGACGGTTACCGCCATGGCCGCGTGGCAGCACCGCTTCGGAGCGACGGCGACCACCGCCGATCTGTCCTTCGCCGGCGGCCAGACCTTCACCATCGCCGGCAC
>CAZNAE010000132.1:0-9489 GCA_964570695.1 uncultured Devosia sp. | reverse complement strand
TTCTGCGGGTCGCCGGACTTGTCCTTGAGCATCAACAGGCTCGGGCCCATATGCGAGACGTCGAACAGGCCGGCGTGCTCGCGCGTCCATTTGTGCTCGGCGATGATGCCAGTCGGATATTGGACGGGCAGCGAATAGCCCGAGAACGGCACCATGCGGCCGCCAAGCTTGATGTGCTCGTCGTTGAGGACGACGGCTTTGAGCGATTCGTTGGAAGCCTCTGACACGGGACACCCTGGGGTCGGTTGCACGATTGCCCGCCGCTTCACGCGACGCGCCGTGCCCCCTCTGTCCGCTAACCTGAGAGATTTCCCGGAGAGCCTATGCTCCGGTTGCTCCTTCGGTGGAGTGTTGCCACTCGCTTTCCAGAGTGAGCCCCAAGAGGCTCAACTTATTTCGATAGCCTGATCCGAAAAGCGGGTACCGGCTTTCGGGGCTATCTTGGTCGACTGCGGTCCCTTGTGCCTGAGAGTTTCCGGGGCGGTTGCTCCTTCGGCCTCCCACATCGCGAAATGTGGGATGTCTCCCGCAGTCGAGTCAGCATGCCGAATATGCCGGGCGCGAGTCAACCGCGCGGGGCAGGTTATGAGCTTTTGCCGGAGTCGAAGCCGACCCAGATGGTGATGTTGTCACCCGCCACATAGGGGATCTGGACATTGTCGACGACCTTGACGAAATCGCCCGCCTGCGCCGGCGGTGTGATGGTCGTCGGGATGCTGTATTTTTCCGAGAACAGCGGCGTCTCGTCGCGCTCGACAGCGAAGCGCAGCGGCAGATCCACATTGGTCTGGTTGCCGGCGGGGCCGAGCATCAGGCGACCGACGACGCCCATCTTGACGGTGATCAGGCCATTCGAGACGACGCAATTGCGCGACTGCTTGTCGATGACCGCCTGGTACTGGAGGTCGTTGGGATTTCCGACCTTGCCGTTGCCGTAATAGTAGATCGCCTCGGCGCCAGGCCGGACCTTGATCGGCGGGCATTCGGTGGCGATGGCCGGCAGCGCGGGGCTTTCGGCCGCGATCTCGGCCGGCGTTGCTGCGGCATTCGCCAGTTGCTGGGTGGCTGGTGACGGCGCAGAACCGCCGAACAGGCCGCCCATCGAACAGGCAGACAGCATCACGCCCAGCGCCAGAAACGCTGCGCCCTTCACAATTGCCCCTGACTTCAACTCCGCACTCCCCACGCGCAACATCACTTCGCAGCTTCCCCCTGCAGAGCGAGCAGAATGGCAGGCGCGCCGCTGACTGTCACGCCCGATACATCTTGAACAAAAAGCTTCTCAACCACGCCGTTGTTGGAGATCATCGCAAACCGCGCGAAGCGGCGGCCGAGATCAGCGGAATCCTTAGTCAGGCCAATGGCTTCGGCAAATTTGCCATGCGCATCGGCGATAAAATCCACTTTACCGAGGGCATCGCTCCGCTCGGCCCAGGCACGCACGACATGATGGTCGTTGATGGTCGCGCAGACGATCCGGCTGACACCGCTGGCCTTGATGCGACTTGCAGCGGAAACGAACCCCGGCAAATGGCTGGTGTCGCAGGTGGGCGTGAAGGCGCCCGGAACGCCGAAGAGCACGACGCGGCCGGTGCCGAGGATGTCGAGCGTGGTGGCGTCGCTCACGCCGTTGGCATCGACGAGTTTAGCGGAAACGGACGGCAGTTTGTCGCCGGTTTTGATCATCAAGTTTTCCGATTGTTGTGAAGCGACAGCGGCCGGCTCAGGGCGCGGCGGCGATCCGGCTGGTCACTGAGTACGGGCCCCGCGCCGTCATGAATGTGAATTGAACCGGGCGGCCCTCCAGCCCTTTGGCTCCTGCTTGCCCAAGCAGTTTCAGCGTCCATAGGGTTCCATCCGGGCTTTTTTGCGGCGTGTCGAAGAGGATGGCCGGGTCGCCGACATCGGCGATCAGCGAGGCGGGATCGATGCTTGGATCGAGATCGCGGATTGCGATTCCGTCGCTGGTCACGCTGACCGCACCGAGCGGCGCGGCGGGCTGATCCCAGGGGATCGGGGCAACGGAAACGGCCTGATTCAGGCGGATCGATTGCGCTGCGTCGGGCTTGGCGTAGCTCAGCGGCAGCGCAAACTTGACCTGTGCCGGCACGCATACATCGGAGCAAACGCCGAGGGTGACGGCGGCGTTAAGCGTCGCGCCCTCGGCCGCGGTGAGGCTGATCGGCAGGACAGTCGGGCCGTGAAAGACGTAGTCGAGATAGCCGCCCGTATGGTCGATCTCGGGATAGGGCCAGATGACAGACGGCGCATTGACACCGGTCGAACCCGAGAAATCGAACTCCGTCGGAATGCCGGTTTCGCCGGGGATGCGCCAATAGGTCTTGGTGTCCCGCGGCATATCGAGTTCGAGGCCGGCGAGAGTGGTGCCGGCACTCACCGTGTCAGACGAAATCAGCCTGGCCCGCACGCCGGGCGCGATGTCCTGCCAAGGCGTCGCGCCGGCCAAGGCGGGCGTAGCGGCGAGCGTCACAAGCAGGAACGGTAGGGGCTTCAGCATCGCGCCCGGATACATGAGAAGTGGTCAACAAAGAAGGCACAACCGATCAGCGCTGCGTGACCGGCATATTGCCGCCATCCTGATGTGGAGTAGATTGGAGCGCGACGGAGACGGGCGATGATTTCCCTCAGGGGGCAATTTCTGGTGGCGATGCCCGGCATGGGCGACGAGCGGTTCCACGAGACGGTGATCTATGTCGTCGGGCATGGCGACGAGGGCGCGATGGGACTGGTGGTGAACCAACCGGTCGAGGATATGCGCTTCGTCGACATCCTCGAAGAGCTCGGTCTCGGCGAGAAGAACGAGATTATCCGCCTCCCCTCGACGGTTCGCGACCGCGAGGTGCTGCGCGGCGGGCCGGTACAGCGCGGGCGCGGCTTCGTGTTGCATTCGCCGGACTATTTCCGCGAAGGCAATTCCTACGTCGTCAACGACGAGATCTGCCTGACCGCGACACTCGACATCCTCAAGGCAATGGCATTCAAGAACAGCCCCGCCAACGCGGTGTTCGCGCTCGGCTATTGCGGCTGGGCGGCGGGACAGCTCGAAAACGAGATCGCGCTCAATGGCTGGCTGACCGTGCCGTTTTCCCGCGACCTGCTGTTCGGTAGCCCGTTGAACGAGCGCTACGATATTGCGTTGAGCCAGCTTGGAATCACCCGCGCCAGCCTCAGCGGGGCCGCCGGACACGCCTGAGCTTGAAGCATGGTAGAACAGCCAAAGCAACTCAATCTCAAGGACGCCGAGACCTACGAGCTGGCGTCGGAATTGGCGAAATTGCATGGCGACAGTCTCAATGGCGCGGTGAAAACTGCGTTGCGCGAGAAACTGGCGCGGGACAAGCATGAGCTGACCAAGGAAGAGCGCTTCGGGCGCTTAATGGCGCTAAGCCGAGAGTTTTCCAGCCGCTCCGGCCCTCGTACAATGACCGATGACGAGGCAATCGGCTACGACGAGAACGGCTTGCCGAGTTGATTGTTGTCGACACCTCAGCGATCGTCGCCATTCTCCGGGCAGAGCCGGACGCACATGCTCTGGCCCGCCGCCTTAGTGCTGATGATCGACCGTGTATGTCCGCCGGGACTCTGCTTGCGGCGTCCATTGTTCTGCGCACGATTGACAGGAAAACTGCCGCGACCGCCGATTCGACGCTGGACGATTTTATTTCGACACTGAAGATCGATGTTGTTCCCGTAACCGTCGAACTCGCTAACAGAGCGAGAATTGCCCATGCGAAGTATGGCAAGGGCACCGGCCATCCCGCACGGTTGAACTTCGGGGACTGCTTTTCCTACGCCCTGGCGAAGTCACTCGATGCTCCGCTGCTCTACAAGGGCGGCGATTTCAGCAAGACGGATATCGTCAGCGCTATTTAGGACGCCGTTCTAGCGCGCGTATTGCGCCGCGAGTTTCTTGCCAAAATCGGCGCCACTCATCGCTGCGCCAAAGGCAAAGCCTTGAGCGAACTGGCAATTGAGCTGTTGCAGGCGCTCGATCTCCTCGAGTGTCTCGACACCTTCGGCGATCACTGTCAGATCGAGTTCGGTGGCGAGCGCGATGATGGAGCGAATGATCGGCACCTGGGTGTGCGATAGGCCGCTGTCATCGGCCATCTGCACGAATGGCGCCGGGATCTTGATGGTGTCGACCGGAAAGCGATGAAGGTAGCTCAGCGACGAGTGGCCGGTACCGAAATCGTCCAAGGCGAGCTTCAGCCCAAGCGCCTTGAGGGCGGAGAGCATGTAGGCCGAGTGCTCGGGGTTGCTCATCACCTGACCCTCGGTGATCTCGAGCTTCAAATGCGAGGCGACCTCGCGGTTCTCATTGACCAGCGCACGCATGTCGGCGAGCAGGGTTTCGGTCTGCAGCTGGCTCGGAGAGAGGTTGACGGAGACGAAGAAATCGTCGGGCACCGGGAGCGTGCGCAGCCACTCCTTGGTCTGCCCGGCGGCCTGTTCGAAGGCGAGGCGACCGAGGCGCTCGATCATGCCGGTGCGCTCGGCGAGTGGCACGAATTCTTCGGGTGCGACGAAACCACGTTGCGGGTGGTTCCATCGCATCAAGGCTTCGCAGCCGGCGATCTCGCCCGAATGGATGTCCATGATCGGTTGGAACTGCACCTCGAGTTCGCCGTGGCGCAGGCCCCGGTCGAGATCCTCCTCGCTGGCGCGGGTGTAGGCGGCGATCGAACGGGCTGAGGCGCGGTAGGCCTCGATGCGGTCGCCGCCGAGCCGCTTGGCGTAGTACATCGCCAGCTCCGCGTCGCGCAGCACGTCGTCGGCGGTCGCCGGATTGCCGTCATAGATGGTGACGCCGATCGAGGCTGTCAGCGACAGGTCGCGCTCGCCGAAGTTGAACGGCGACTTCAGCGCCTTGCGGATCTGTTCGGCGGTCTCGGCGATCTTGCCGGCGGCAGCTTCGGAGGCGAGGATCACGGCGAACTGGTCGCCGCCAAGTCGGGCGACGGTGTCGAGCGGCCGCATCACGCGGGCGACGCGGCGCGAGATGGCGAGCAGCACGGAGTCGGCGGCGGAGTGGCCGACGCGCTCCTCGAGCTCCATGAAGCGATCGATGTCGATGAGAAACACCGCCGGCTTGATGCCGTTGGGCAGTTTGGCGCGGGTCAGCGAGCGCTCCAGCCGATCAAGGAAGAGCTGCTTGTTGGGCAGGCCCGTGAGGCTGTCATGCACCGCGTCGTGCAGCAGCCGGTCGCGGCTGGCGCGGTCGTCGTTGACGTCCTGCAGCGTGCCGACGATGCGATTGACCTGACCATCGCCGCCGAGCACCGGTTTCACCCGCATGCGGAACGTGCGGTGGTTGCCGTCGTGGGTCGCGAGGCGAATATCAGTCGAGACTTTGCCGCGGCGCAACTCCACCAGGGTGTCGAACGCGGTTCTGAAGCGGTCGCGGTCGTCGACGTGGATGCGGTCGAGCCAGCGCTTGATGGCGCCGCGCAGCGCCCCTCGCCGCTCGCCAAGGCGCACCGAGAGTTCGTCGGAGACGCTGACGCGGTCGCGCTCGATGTTCCAGTCGAAGACGAAGTCGCCGGAGCCGGTCAGGGCCAGCGCCCGGCGCTCGACCTCGCTGAGGGTGCCGATCGAGACCTGGCCTTCGGAAAAGGCATGTTGCACCGAGGTGAAGCCCAACAGCATGACGATGAGCACGAGGCCGCCGGCGACGGCCGACTGGGCGACGTCGTTGGAGACCTGACCGGTGATCACCAGCCAGCCATAGAAGATCCAGGCGATGTAGATGATCCAGGTGGGCACCAGCAGCACGGCGCGGTCATAGCCGCGCAAGGCCAAGAGCAGGATGAGGAAGAAGCCGGTAAGTGCGAGCAGCGCCAGCACCAGCCGGGCGATGGTCGCGGCGACCGAGGGCTGGAGGAACGCGAAGCCGAAGAGGGCGAGGAACACGACCGTTAGCGCCAAAGCGAGCGTGATGAACCGGAAGTGCCATCGGTGGAGGTTGAGATAGACGAAGAGGAAGGCAAAGAGCGTGGTGGATATGCCTGCCTCCGACGCTGCGCGGAACGGAGCCGTTCCGCCGTTCGAGATGCCGATCAAGGGACCGAAGACGCCGAAATCGACGAGCAGATACACCAGCACCGCCCATGAGAAGGCCGCAGTCGCCGGGAAGATGCCGCGGCCGCGCACCACGAACATGATGGTGAGGAACACCGCCGCGAGCGCCGCGACGCCGAGCACCACGCCGCGGAACAGTGTGAACGAGTTGACGTAGTCGCGATAGGCGTCGGGCTTCCAGAGGTAGAGTTCGGGCAGCGATGAGCCGCTGAGTTCGGCGACGAACGTCACCGTCGCGCCGGGGTCGACGGTGATCTCGAAGACGTCGGCTTCGCGGTCGGTGAGGCGGACGGGGCGGATGCCGGCGCTCGGGGTCAGCGCCGCGATGCGCTCGGAACCGAGGTCGGGACGAAACACGCCGGAGCCAGGCAGGCGGAAGAACGGCGCGACCAGCAGGCGATCGATCTGCGCGTCGGAATCGTTCTTCAGCGCAAACAGCGCCCAGGTCGGGTTGGTCCCACCCTGGCTCGCCAGCACTTCGATGCGGCGAATGATGCCATCTTCGCCCGGGGCCGTGGAAAGCTGGATCTTGCCGTTGGTGCCCGGCGCGATCTCGACGGCCGAGGTCAGGTTGACGGCGTTGACGTCTTCGGGGGCGGTGACAATGTCAAAAGCCGAGGCGGGAGCAATTCCGGCCAGCGCGACCAAAACCAGCAGCGCTAGCGCAAAAAACTGCCGCATCTCAGTGATTGTGGTCCTGACCCGGACGTTAAGCCGGCTCACTAGGTATCGGGGTTTCCCCCCTGCGACAAGCATTCAGCGCCCGGCTATTCGGATGCGGGCGTCCCAACGCTCGCGGGTCAGGGCAAAGAGCACGTGATCCGCCCATTTCCCGTCAATCTGCAGGTAGTTTTCCGCGTAGCCTTCTTCGCGGAATCCGTTTTTTTCAAGGACGCGGCGGCTGGCGACATTGTGCGGCAGGAAGGCGGCGTGCAGGCGATGGAGACCGAGGGTGTCGAAGAAGAACGGCAGTAGAACGCCAACGGCTTCGGTCATCAAACCACGACCGGCGAATGACTGACCCATCCAGTAGCCGAGATTGGCATGTTGGGCGGCACGGCGACGGACGTTGGACAGGGTGAGTCCCCCAACCAAGGTCTCGGTGCTGCCGCTCCGTTCGAAGATCAGGAACGAGAAATCACTGCCGTGGCGTGCCTCGTTGCGGCCGCGCCAGAGGCGCACGCCAAAAGCCTGGCGATTGAGGTCAGCTTCCGTCCAGCGCGGCTCAAACGGACGGAGGAAATCGCGACTGTCCCGGCGCAGGGCGCGCCACGCCTCATAGTCGTGGGCGCGCGGCGCGCGGAGAGTGACGCGCGGCCCGGTGAGGACTGGCGTCGGATCGCGAGCGAACCAATTCAGCATCACCATTGGCGGCTAGTTCTTCAGCCGGGTGGCGATCACGTCGTAGTCGGGAAGATTGGCGACGGGCCCGATACCAGCAAGCGACATCTTTCCCTTCTCGAGCATCTGCCGGGCAATCTGCTTCACGCGATCGGCGGTGATGCGATTAATGCGATCGACGGTCTCCTGCAGAGGGATCGGCCGGCCCCAGAGAATCTGCTGGCGGGCGAGTTGGCCGGCGCGGGACGACGGGCTTTCGAGCGACATCAGGAGGCCGGCGCGGATCTGGTTGCGAACGCGGATAACCTCTTCGTCGGTGATGGTTTCGGTGGCCTTGAGCAATTCATCGAGGACCACCGGCACGAGGTCAGTAACCTCCTGTTCGCCGGTCGAAGCGGCCACGCCGAAAATGCCGCTGTCGGCGAAGGCCCAATGGAACGCGTAGACAGAATAGCAGAGGCCGCGTTTCTCGCGCACTTCCTGGAACAGCCGCGAAGACATGCCGCCGCCGAGGATCGATGCGAGGATCTGGGCGGCGTAGAAGCCGTCAGAGTTATACGCACGCCCTTCGAAGCCGATGACGATATGGGCCTGCTCGTGGTCGGAAAGGAGGCGCTGTTCGCCGCCGACATATTTTGCCTTTTGCGGGATCGGCGCGCCGTCCCGCTTGAGGCCGGCAAAATGCCTGTCGGCGGTCTCGACGAGACTGTCGTGATCGACATTGCCGGCGGCGCAGACGACCATCTGGTCGCCAACATAATTGCGTTCCATGTAGTCGCGGATCGTGTCGGGCGAGAAGCTCTTCACCGACTCGACCGTGCCGAGGATGGTGCGACCGATCGGCTGGTCGGGATAGGCGGCCTCTTGGAAGAGGTCGAAGACGTGGTCGTCGGGATTGTCGCGCGCGGCGCCGATCTCCTGGACGATGACCTGTTGCTCGCGGTCGAGCTCGGACTGGTCGAACAGCGAATTCTGGAGGATGTCGGAGAGGATGTCGCCGGCGAGCGGCACGTCTTCCTTCAGCACGCGGGCAAAATAGCCGGTGTGCTCGACCGAGGTCGCGGCATTCAGGTCGCCACCGACATTCTCGATGGCCTCGGCAATCTGCAGCGCGTTGCGCGATTTGGTGCCCTTGAAGGCCATATGCTCGAGCACATGCGAAATACCGTGCTCGGCCACAGTCTCGCTGCGGGAGCCGGCCTTGACCCAGATGCCGAGCGAAGCGCTTTCGAGGTGCGGCATGTCATCGGTGATGACGGTCATGCCGTTCTGCAGGGTCGTCGTACGCACGCTCACCTCAACTCCTCCCGGCCCGGGATCGCGCGCGCATGAAGGCTTCGACGGCGCCCTGGTCGTTGGCCAGCACATCGACGCGCTCGGGCCGTTCGTAAAGATCAGACAACCACGCCGGAAGGGGCGGTTCAACACCGGAAGCCGCCTTGACGGCGGCCGGAAATTTTGCGGGGTGCGCGGTGGCTAGCGTCACGACCGGAGCGGCGCCGAGATCGAGCTCGCGACCGACGGCGATGCCCACAGCGGTGTGTGGATCGAGCAGATATCCCGATTGCCGCCAGACATCAGCGATGGTCGACGACGTCTGCGATTCGCTGGCGCGTCCGGCGGCGAAGCTTTCACGGATGGCGGCAAGCGCGTTCGGGGGCACTGTGAAGCTGCCCGATTGCTGGAGGCCGTTCATCAGGCGCTTGAGGCCAAGGGCGTCGCGATCCAACGCCTCGAACAGCAGCCGCTCGAAGTTCGAGGAGACCTGGATGTCCATCGAGGGGCTGATCGTCGGGGTCACTGCGCCGGTCTCGTAGGCGCCGGTCGCAAGGGTGCGGGCGAGGATGTCGTTGGAATTGGTGGCGATTGCCAGATTGGCGATGGGCAAGCCCATGCGCTTGGCGGCATAGCCGGCGAAGATGTCGCCGAAATTGCCGGTGGGGACGACGAAGTTCACTGGGCGATGCGGCGAGCCGAGCGAAACCGCGGCGGTGAAGTAATAGACGATCTGCGCGACGATGCGGCCCCAGTTGATGGAGTTGACGC
>CAZNAE010000131.1:0-9616 GCA_964570695.1 uncultured Devosia sp. | reverse complement strand
CTCCGCCGCGCGGTCGACGAGTTCGTCATCGATGGCATCAAGACCACGCTGCCGCTGTTCCAGCGCCTGATCAAGGAACCCGACATTTTGGCCGGGAACTACGACATCCACTGGCTGGAAAAGTTCCTGGCGGCGAACAAGGCCTAGGGACGAATTGCGGCCCGAGAATTAGGCCGCTTCCACCCCAATTCTTTTAGTCCGCGAATATCTCGGCTACATTCAACTGCTTCGGCTTCTTCAGTGTTGCAGCGATGAAACTATAACGCTTGATCTCCTGCTTCTTTGGATCGCCCGTCAAACCACACGCAAATGATTTGATTATCCTCAACCAAATCAAACGTCATTCTTGGACCACCGGACCTCAGCTGAGCCAAGTCACCTACTTCAACGACACAGCATCTCCTTTGACCGCCTAATGCGGTTAACAGTAGATAGGAAGCAAACGGCCGCTTTTCAGATATTTTGAGCGATCGGAACTGGGGATTTCAGTGGACTTCAAATATCGTCTTGAACCCAATGGAGAGGGCGGCTTCATCGCCCAGTTTCCGGATGTTCCCGACGCACTGACCGAAGGCGCAACCCGTGACGAGGCGTTGGCCAATGCTGCCGATGCGCTCGAAGTGGCGCTGCTCGGATATATGAAGGACGGCACCGACATCCCGGTGACGAAGGCCCGTCCGCGGGGTGGCGTCGCCGTTCACGTACCGGCCCAGTCGTCGGCCAAGCTTGCCTTCTACAATGCTTTCCGCCGGTCAGGGCTGTCGCAGTCGGCGCTAGCCAGAAGGATCGGCAAGGACGAGGCCGAAATCCGGCGCATGCTCGATCCCTACCATGCGACCAAGCTGCCGGCGCTCGACGAAGCGCTACACGCCCTTGGGCAGCGCTTCGTGCTGGCCGTGGAAGCCGCCTGACCGCTACCCCAACGAGCGCAGATACTGCGCCGGCTTGGTGCTGAGCGCGCTCCAGGTCGTCGCAGCACCCGTGATGATGGTCAGCGCGATCGAGCCGACCAGCACCTCGAGGATCAGCACCGGATCGACGCCGAAGCCGACGTCCATCTGTGCCTTGTTGATGATCGCATAGGCGCCGAGGACACCGACCCCCGTCGCCAGCAGCGCCGAGAACGCGCCGAGCAGCGTGTATTCGAGCGCGAAAACGCGCACCACGTCCGAGCGGGTCGAGCCGAGCACCTTGTTGACCACGGCGTCCGCCTCGCGCTGCTTGCGCCCGGCAGCCATCGTGCCGGCCAGCACCAGCAGCCCGTTGATCACCGCCAGCGCGCCGACGATGTTTACCGCCGTCGACAGCTGCGTCAGGATGCCGGCTGCCTGGTTCAGAGCGTCGCCGACCGGAATGAAGGTGATGTCCGGATATTGCCGGGCCAATGCCCGCTCGAGATCCTTCTCGGAGCCGACCTTGGCCTTGATCGTCGCAAGGTTGGTGCCCGGGAAGGCATCGAAGGTGCCCGGCGAGGCCGTGACCAGGAAGTTGAGCCCGGTCTGGAACTGAAAGTCACGCGTATTGGCGACCTTGGCGGTGACCGTCTCGCCGAACAGCGTCAGCTCGATCGGATCGCCGACCTTGAGCCCGAGGCTTTCGGCGTCCTTGTCGCGCAGCGAGACTTCGGGGTCGCCGCTGTAGTCTGCCGGCCACCAGGCGCCGGTGGTGATGGTCGAATCCTTTGGCAGATCCGGCCGCCACGTCATCAGGATCTCGCCGGTGAGCAGGTACTGGGCTTCTTCCGAGATGCCCTTCTTGTCGCGAATTTCCTTGCTGTCGACGCCGTTCACCTTGCTGACCGCGGCGCGGATCATCGGCGAATGCTGGAAGTTGGTGACCATGCCGGAGGCGTCGAGGAACTTGCCGAGATCGGTGATCTCGTCGTCGAACATGTCGGTCGCGACGAACGTCGGCGCGTCCTTGGTCACCTGGCCGAGCAACTGGTTGCGAAGGTTGGCGCTGAGGATGACGATCACCAGCAGCATCGCAAGGCCGAGCCCCAGCGACATGATGACTACCGGTGCCGGCGAGCCGGGCCGGTAGATGCCGCGGAAGGCGTTGCGCGCTGTGACATTCGGCATCGGCGGCAAAACGCGTAGCACCAGTTGCAGCAGCCGTCCGGCAAGGCTCAGCAGCACGAACGCGCCGATGACGCCGAGGGCGTAGTAGAACACCAGGTTGAAATCATGCGTCGTCCACCACGCCAGCCCGAAAATGCCGAGCCCGGCGGCGAGCAGCGGCACGATCACCAGCGGGTCGAGATATTCGCGCGTCTTGAGGTTCTGGACGCTGGTGCCGACAGTGCGGAACAGCATCGCCGGCTTCAGCTTCTGCGCCCGCACCAGCGGCAAATACGAGAACGCGAACGCCGCCAGCACGCCGAACGCGAACGCCGTCGCCAGCGGCCCGAAGTAGACCGCCGGCGGCAAATCGACCGCGAGGATCTGGCCGAGGATCGGCAGCGCCGCAGCCGTCAATGCGGCGCCGATTACCAGTCCGATGGCGATGCCGATCAGCGACATGATGCCGATTTGGGTCAGGAAGTGGACGAAGATGCGCGGACCTGTAGCGCCGAGGCTTCTGAGGGTCGCGATCGAACGCTGCCGCTCGCTGATATAGGCGGATACGGCGTTCGAAATGCCGACGCCGCCGACCAGCAGCGAACTCAAGCCAACGATCAGCAGGAAGCGAATGAAGAGATCGTAGAACCGCGACAGCGAGCCGGCTGCGTCATAAGGCGACTGCACCTTCCAGAGCGGATCGCTGGCAAAATGGTCGACGACCTTGGGTTGCACGATCTTGTAGTCGCCCTGCCCTTCGGCCAGCTTGATCTTGTAATTGTGCTGGGTGAGCAACCCCGGCAGCGGCGGTCGCGTGTTGGGGTTGGCCTCTTCGGCGGCGATCGACATCACTGTCGTGAGGCCAAGATGGAAACCGCGCAGCGCCCCGTCGGGCAGCGAGGTCAAAAGGCCGCGCGCCTCGAACTCCGTGCCGTTGACCTTGAAATGACCGCCGAGGCCGATGCCGAGGCGGTCCTGCAGCACCGGATCGATGATGGCGCCGTAGACGCCGTCTTTTTCCGCCAGCAGCTCGCTCGGCTTGTCGCCCGGCGGCAGTTGCGGGCTGATGACTTTGCCGAGCAGCGGATAATTGTCGTCGACCGCATAGATGTCGAGGAAGGCGGTGTTGCCGCTGTCGTCGACGGCATCGCCGCGCGAGTTCGAGGTGATGGTCTCCGACACCTGGCCGAGCGTCTGCATGTAGGCCAGCTCGTCCGGGTTGGCCCGCCGGTCGGGCCGGCTGATCTCGAGATCGCCGCCGAGGAGCGTATTGGCATCGCGAAGGATAGCGCCCTGCAGTGCCGCGCCGACCGAGCTGACACCCGCAATGGTGCCGGTGCCCAGCGCCAGGCAGGCGAGCAGAATGCCGAAACGGCGCAGGTCGCCGCGCAGGTCGACGACCGCGACCCGCATCCAGTTGCCGAGTTTGTTCATGCCGGCACGGCCTGCTTGGCCGCTTCCGTCAGCTGCCCGTGGTTCATCGTCAGCATGCGGTCGGCCTTGGCCGCCAGCGAGCGGTCGTGGGTGATCAGCAGCACCGCTGCGCCCTTCTTGCGGGCGAGGTTGAACATCAGCTCGATGACGCGGGCGCCGGTATCCTGGTCGAGGTTGCCGGTCGGCTCGTCCGCAAGCAGCAGCCGCGGATTGGCGACCATGGCGCGGGCAAGACCGACGCGCTGCTGCTCGCCGCCCGAAAGCGCGCTCGGCAGATGCGTCAGGCGATCGCCCAGCCCGACTTCCTCGAGGGCCGCCGTCGCCTGCTCGCGGATTTCGCGGACGCTCAGCCCGGTTTCGGCGATCTCGAGGGCCAGCGCGACATTCTCAAGCGCCGTCATCGAGGGAATGAGGTGGAAGTTCTGGAACAGGATGCCCAGATTCTTGCGGCGGAAGATCGCCAATTGGTCTTCGTTGGCGGTGGAAATGTCCTGCCCGCCGACGACGACCTTGCCGCTGGTTGCCCGCTCGAGCCCGCCCAGCACCATCAGCAGCGAGGTCTTGCCGCTGCCCGAGGGCCCGACCACTGCCGTGACTTCGCCGCTGTTCACCTTGAACGTCACGTCTTTGAGAATGTGGAGCATCGTCTTGCCGGACATGAGCTCAAGGTTGGTCTTGTCGGTCTCGATGACGGCAACTGACATTCAGGCTGACTCGCGGTTCGCGGCGAAAGGAAACGGGGCTTCTTAGGCGATAATTTGTGAACGGAGGCAATACAATTTGTCGCGCCGATATGAAAACGTGGATCGCCTAAGGGAACCCTGATGACGCGCAAAACCGACCCATTTGCGGTCGATCTGACCCCCGAGCTCATTCTTCGCGCTTATCAGGCGGGAATCTTTCCGATGGCCGAGGACGCCAGCTCGGACGATTTGTTCTGGGTCTCGCCGCAACTGCGCGGCATCATCCCGCTCGACGCCTTCCACATCTCGCACTCGCTGCGCAAGACGCTGAAAACGCATCCTTATTCCGTCCGTGTCGACACCGATTTCGCCGCGACCATCGAGGGCTGCGCCACCGCCGGCACCGAGCGCGACACCACCTGGATCAACCCTGCGATCCGAAAACTCTATGGTGCGCTGTTCGACCGCGGCTTTGTCCACACCGTCGAGGTCTGGGACGGCCCGCTGATCGTCGGCGGCCTCTATGGCGTCTCGATCGGCGCGGCGTTCTTCGGAGAATCGATGTTCCACCGCAAGACCGATTGCTCGAAAATCGCCATGGCGCATCTCGGCGAGCGCCTCCGCGCCGGCGGCTACCGCCTGCTCGACACGCAGTTCGTCACCGATCACCTCAAGACCTTCGGTGGTATCGAAATCCCGCGCGAGGACTACGAATTGCGCCTTGCCGACGCGCTGGCCCATAACGCCGACTGGCACGCCATCGACAAGCCCTAGAGCTATCGGCGCTCCGCGGCGAGCCGCTCGCGCACCCGCTCCGGCCCGCCGGCAAGCCGCCGGGCAAACGCCCGGTCGGGGTCGACCATCCGCCAGAACGGCGCATTGCCCTTTTCCGCGATGGCAACGACGTGGCGCTGCACCGTCACCGGGCAGCACGCGTCCGCCCCAAACTCCGCCGCCAGCGCCTTGCGCAAGCCACCGAGGTCGGACACCTGGCCTGCCGGCGCAGCCGCGAGCTTGTCGGCAACCATGCGCTCGCTGGGGATCAGCATGGTCTGCGTGCCGCTACGGCCCTTGCGCCGCGGTTCGATCACCGGCTTTTCCACCATCGCGCCCTCCCGGCGCAAACCTAGCACCCGGGAATTCTGCCGTTTGATCGCCGTTGCGGTCAATCGACCTGCGCTCCGCCCGTCGCATTTGCCGCCGTCGCGGTCATGCCCGCGGCCAGGTCCGAGGCCAGCAGCACCGCCGCATCGGCGACCTGCGCCAGCGCCGTGACCTTGCGCAGCGCCGCTCTCCCCGCGAATTCATTGGCGATCGTCTCGTAGCTCACGCCGCGTTCGTCGGCGCGGAGCTGCCACGACCAGCGCACGCCCGGCGAGTCGGGCGATCCCGGCGAGCGCACCCACGTGACGCGCACGCCATACTGTCCGTTCTCGGTGGCGAGCTGGCGCAGATAATGCTCGACCGCCGCGCACGCGACACCGAAACCGCCGACATGGCTGAAGGGTTCGCGCCCGGCGTTCGCCGTGAGGCCGACGATGGCGCCGCCGCCATTGTCCCGCATGTGCCGCGCCAGCGCCGCGCCGGTGTAGAACCACGTCGTGAGCGCGGTCCGCCCAGGGCGCAGAAAATCCTCGATGTCCATCTCGGTCAGCACCGTGCCCTGGGTAGTGCCCCAGCTGATGGCGTTGAACATCAGCTTGACCGGCCCCGCCGCCCCGACGATGCGCGTCAGGTGCGCGTCGACCGCGTCCTTGTCGGTCGCGTCGACCGGCGCGATCTCGGCCTTGCCGCCGGCGGCGCGGATCGCCGTTGCGACAGGCTCGAGCCCTTCGGCCGTGCGGGCCGCCAGGAACACCCTCGCACCCTCGCGCGCATACGCCTTGGCCACCGTGCTGCCCACTGCGCCGCTGGCGCCATAGATGATCGCCGTCTTGTCTTTGAGCAGCATGTTGCCCTCCCCCTCGGTGTTGGTTTTGTTCAGAGATCCTTGATCCCCGGTCGCTCCGGGATGTCACCACCCGCCGCGAGCCGTTTCCGGGCTGCCGCGATGTCCTCGGCGACGCCGTCGCGGCGCGGCCGCGGCACCAGCGGATCGCCTGTCGGCCGCAACGCCGCGAGATAAACGGCCAGCAGGCCGAGCGTGCTGTTCCAGCCCCAATTGTGCCCGTCGCGCAGCGGCACCGTCGGGAACGGCGCCTGCCGGAACCGCATCTCGGTGCGCGGCCCAAGATCGATGAACTCGATCTCGACCAGCGTCTCGATCCGCTCATCGCCGTCGTCATTGCCGTAGGTGAACGTCAGCCGTGACGGCGCCTCGATCAGCCGATAGACGCCGCTGATCGGATAGTCCGCGCCGCCCACCGAATGCATCGTATAGCGCCAGGCGCCGCCGACGCGAAAATCCATCGCGCATTCCGACAGATAGAGCCCCTCCGGTCCCCACCAGCGGACGATGAACTCTGGCCGCGACCACAGCTTGAACACCAGCTCGCGCGGCCCCTCAAAGACGCGCTTGATCTCCAGCACCTGCTCCGGCTGTACCGCCACCGCCTCACTGCTTCGGGCCATTCGGGTCTCCCTTCTGAATCTCGGCGAGGAACGCGTCCATCCGGTCAAAGCTCTTCTGCCAGAGCTTTCGGTAGCGCCCGACCCAGCCGTCCATCTGTTCGAGCGCCGCCGTCTCGATCCGGCACGGCCGCCATTGCGCGTCGCGGCCGCGCGAAATCAGCCCGGCCTGCTCCAGCACTTTGAGGTGCCGCGAGATAGCCGGCAGGCTGATGGCGAACGGCTCGGCCAGCTCCGTCACCGTCGCCTCGCCATTCGCTAGCCGCGCCAGAATCGCCCGCCGCGTCGGATCGGCAAGCGCGGCAAAGGTGCCTGTCAGCGGGTCCGTCTGCATTTCGCGTACTCGTTAAATAACACAAGTGTTAAATACGAGCCATGACATCCTGTCAATCCGCCGACTTTACTGTCCCTGCGATGCCGCGCTGCTGCTCGCGTCGGCCGCGGGCGCCGCCGGTTCGTCGCTGCTGCTCGGCTCCGGATTGGTCTTTTCCGGCGGCGGCGTGTCCGAGGTCTGCTTACAGTCAACCAGCCAGATGTCGTAGACCGGATGGTCGATGGCATTGAGCGCCGGACTGTCGGCGAACATCCAGCCGGTGAAGATGCGCTCGCTGCCGCCCTTCAGTGACACCTGGTCGACCTCGAGAAAGACGCTGGTGCGCTGCGTCTCGGTCGGCGGCCGCGTGTAGCAGACACGCGGCGTGATCTGCAGTGCGCCGAACTGCACCGTCTCGTCGATATAGACGTCGAAATTGGTGATCCGGCCGGTGATCTTGTCGAGACCGGAGAACGACGCGATGGGATTGGAGATCGTCGTCGCCACCGCCGGCGTCGCCAGCCCGGCGAACGCCAGCAGCAGCGCGGCGAGGCGCAGCGTCAGGTGCAAGCGGCTCAGTCCGGCGACCAGGCGTCGTAGTCGCCGGTCACCCGCGGCCGCTCGCCCTTGTTGAGCAGGCTGCCCTCCGGACGATAGGCAAGCGCCGAGCCGGTGTAGTTCTGCAGGTGCGGCTTTTCCCATTCGTGCGGCGTGTAGTCGCCATCCTTGGGCGGCGTGTTGGTCCGGTAGTGCATCCAGCCATACCAGCCGGGCGGAATCGTGGTCGCTTCGGCGTAACCGCCGGCATAGATCACCATCCGGCGCTCTCCGCCGTTCGGCCCGGTCGGCTTCTTGCTGCGGTAGTAGCGGTTGCCCGCCTCGTCGGTGCCGACATAGATGCCGTGCAGCGCCGTCCACAGCCGCGTCCCCCAGGTGTTGCCTCGCCACCAGGCGAAGATTTCGAGGAGAAAATCCTTGGTGGTGCCGCGCGCCATGCCGAATGTTCCAGTTGAGTCCAAATGAGCGGGTCACCGACGCCTTAACATGGGGCCGCCGAGGCCGATAGGGCTTAGCACGGCCGTGCGGTCACATCCCCTTGGCCTTGCTCAACAGGCTCGCCGCCTGCTTGGCGAGCACCGGATTCTGCAGACTCCCTGAATCGCCCACCGCAGCCGCGCACGCAGCGGCGGCGGTCTGCCGATCGACCTTGGCCTTGCTCCCCGCCGCGATGTCGACGCGCGCCTCGCAGGCGGTCAGCTCCGCGTCGGCGGTATCGTGCCGGTACGACCCGGCCTTCGCCCGCGCAATGATGCCGTCGCTCGAGGCAGCGACCGTCGCGACCACCGCCGGTTGATGTGTGAGCCTTGCGAGCACCAGCATCGAGCGGTTTATGCCGTCCTCCTCTTCCAGCCAGTCCCGCAAATCCTTGTCCTCGGACCAGACCTGTTGGGCCAGATGGAACTCGTCGATCGAGGTCTGCATCATCGCCGTGTCGTGCATCTGGTCGCCCAACCGCCGCCAGGCTTCTCCCAACCCCTCATGCGCGTTGGCCCAGTCGCCACCGTTCTTGCTCTGGTCGAGGACCGTCAGTGCCGTCTGGAACTCGCCGATCGCCTGCTTCAACAGCTTGGGGTCGCTCGGGCCTTGCGCAGTGAGTGTCCGGCCGAGTTCGCTGTGCTCCCGTCCCCAGTAGGCCGCATCGGCGTCCTTGCTATGGACGCTCAACGCGGCCTGCAGATCGGCTTCGGCTACGGCAAAATATTGCGGGTCGAAATTGCCCATGAAGCGCTCCACGACACCGCGATTGAACATGGCATCGCCCCAGGCCTTCGGCTGGTCGGCTTTCGTGTAGACATCGAGCGTCGCCGTGTACGCGGCGCGCCCGGCCTTCAGCAGCGCGAGGGAATCGGTCGCCCGGCCGAAACGATAAGACGAGATCGCGAGGTCGTACTCGGTGAGCGACCAATCGTCCGGATCGTCACTCTTGTCGTAGACCTCGAGCGCTGATGTGTAGGCATCGATCGACGCCTGGTAGGCGGTGGAATCCTCGGTGCGCTCGGCCAGCGTTTCAAGCGCGTTTCCGAGTTCGAATTGCGCATCCGCCCAGTCGCTGGGATCGCTGGCCTTCGTGTAGACGTCGAGCGTCGCCCGATAGTCGTCGACCGCGTGGCTGATGCTGTCGCTGCCGGTCTCCGTCCCCGCCAGGTCGGTGTAGGCATCCGCCCGGTTGTAGACCGCTTCTGCCCAGTCGGTTGGATTTTTGGTCTTGTCGTAGACCTGCAGCGAAAGGTCGAGCGCATCGACGGACCGCTGGAAAAGACTGGTGTCCTTGAGCTTCGAGCCGAGCGTCTCGAGCGCCAAACCAAGATTGTATTCCGTGTCCGCCCAGTCGCCTGGGTTGTCCGCTCTGTTGTAGACCTGCAGCGCGTCGCGGTAGGCCTCGACCGCGGCCGCGGCGTACTTGGTCTCGGTCGCCGCCTCGGCCCCGGCGAGATCGTCATAAGTGACGCCGAGATTCTCCTGCTCCTGCGCCCAGTCGAGCGTGTCGGCGGTCTTGT
>CAZNAE010000130.1:0-9620 GCA_964570695.1 uncultured Devosia sp. | reverse complement strand
ACCTATCTCGAGTATCGTACCAGGCCGGAAGAGACCTTCCTCGAGTTCACGTCGCGCCACCAGACCGAGGCGCTGAAGCTGCTCGTCGGGGACACTGCCCCGTGAGTCTCAATTTCGCCCCGCAGATCATCGCCGCCGATGCGCCGTTCAACGATGCGCAGCGAGCCTGGCTCAATCGGCTGTTTGCCGAGGCGCTGCTCCGAGATCTGCCACCGCCTGTCGCCCCAGCGGGTCCCAGCGCGCCGCGCGAGGACGACTCGACGCCATGGAAGGACCCGGCGCTGGCCATCGAGGAGCGCATGGCGCTGGCCCAGGCCCGGCCAGTGCGTTTCAAGCTGATGGCTGCCATGGCGCAGCAGGATTGCGGCCAGTGTGGCTACAATTGCGCCGACTACTCACGCGCTATCTTTGAGCAGGCGGAACCCCGGCTCAATCTCTGTGCCCCAGGCGGCAAGGCCACCGCGCGCATGCTGAAGTCGCTGGTCGAGGAGATGGGCGGCGGCGTCATCGATCCCGAGGACGTCGCCGCCAAGGCTGCTGCTGCGCCGAAGGAGCCGCGCGACGCGCGTGTCGGCTATTCGCGCGCCCATCCTGTCGCGGCGTGCTTCGTCAGCCGCACGCGGCTCAACGGTGAGGGCTCGGAGAAACACACCTGCCACATCGAGATCGATCTCGAGGACACCGGTCTCGACTATGAAGTCGGCGACAGCCTCGGCGTCTTTCCGCGGAACGACCCTGCGCTCGCCGATGCCGTCATGGCGGCGATCGATGTCCCGCCGGATTTCCCGATCGCCGGCGAGTCGCTCCGCGACGTGCTGATCGAACGAACGTCGCTCGGCGCAGCGCCCGACGCATTGTTCCAGTTCATCTCCTACCTCACCGGCGGTGAGCGGCGGCGCAAGGCGCAAGCCCTCGCCAGGGGCGAGGACCCCGACGGCGATGCGGCCCATCTCGACGTGCTCGCAGCGCTCGAGAAGTTCTCCGGTATCCGGCCCGACCCCGAAGCCCTGATCGAAGTGCTCGAGCCGCTGCAGCCGCGGCTCTACTCGATCTCGTCCTCGCCCAAAACCAATCCCGGGCGAGTCAGCCTTACCGTCGACACGGTGCGCTACAATGGGCTCGGTCGTGAGCGGCTTGGCGTCGCCTCGACCTTCCTTAACGATCGCGTCGAAGCTCACGGCGAGCTGCTGGTCTATGTCCAGAAGGCCCACAATTTCGCGTTGCCAGCCGACGGCGACACGCCGATCATCATGGTGGGGCCCGGCACCGGCGTCGCGCCGTTTCGCGCCTTCGTTCATGAGCGCATGGCCACCGGCGCTGTCGGCCCGGCCTGGCTGTTCTTCGGGCATCAACGCGAGGCTGACGATTTCTTCTACCGCGACGAATGGGAGATGCTGCGCGCCAAAGGCGCGCTGACCAACCTCGCGCTCGCCTGGTCTCGCGATGGCGCGAGCAAGACCTATGTCCAGCACCGCATCCGCGAAGCCGGCGCCGAACTCTGGAACTGGCTTGAGCAAGGCGCCCACTTCTACGTCTGCGGCGACGCCAAGAGGATGGCCAAGGATGTGGAGGCGGCCGTGCGCGACGTCGCAATGACCCATGGCAAGATGGCCCCGGAGGCCGCGACCGCCTTCGTCGTCAAGCTAAAGTCTGACGGCCGCTACCAGGCCGATGTGTATTGAATGTCCGCTTCTGACGCGAGGCTGCCTCTGGGGGAGCAGATGACGGACCCACTGGGCTGCGGAATAGTAGATGCGACCCTCTATGCCGGCGGGGATGCCCACTGCCACGTGCCGATATAGCGCTTGGCGAGCGGCGAGGCGTAGGCCCCCCGCTTGGACGTCTTGAGGCCCAGCGCGAACAGGGACTCGGCGAGCTTCACTGCCGCCGCGACGCCGTCGATCACCGGCAGGCCATGCTCGCGCGTCAGTTCGGCCGCAAGATCGGCCATGCCGGCGCAACCGAGCACGATGGCTTCCGCGTGGTCCTCATGGATGGCCAGATCGATCTCGCGCGAGATGCGGCCCCGCGCGGGTGAGCCCGGGATTTCGAGCTCGAGCACCGCAACGTCGGCGGCTCGTACGCGGACGCAGCGGCTGGCGAGACCATAGCGAACGAGATTGTGCTCGATCGCCGGCACCGAGCGCGACAGGGTGGTGACCGCGGAGAACTTGCCGGCGACGAGACTGGCAAGATGGAACGCCGCTTCACCGATACCTATGACCGGTAAGGCCGAGAAACTGCGTGCCGCATCGAGGCCGGTGTCGTCGAAACAGGCGATGATCGTGCCGTCGACCTCGCCGGCTCGCTTCATCTCCGCGATGAGACCAGGCACGGCGAATACCTCGTCGAAATACCCCTCGATGCTGGGCGGGCCGGCCTCTGGATTGACGGCAATGATGTCGGTGCCGGGCGCCGCGGCGGCGCGCGCCGCAGTGCCGATCTTGTCGGTCATCGACCGGGTGGTGTTTGGATTGACGACGAGGAGACGCATCAGACTTCGCCACCCAGATAGAGCGCCTTGATGCGATCGTCATTGAGCATCTCGGCCGAATTACCACTGAGGGCGATCGAGCCGGTCGTGAGCGCATAAGCGCGCTGGCTGATGCGCAGCGCCATCCGGGAATTCTGCTCGACCAGGAGCACGCTCACCTTCTCTTCCTTGTTGATGGCAACGATCGAGCGAGCGATGTCCTGCACCAGCTTGGGCGCAACGCCGAGCGATGGCTCGTCGAGCAGCAGCAGGCGAGGCTTGGCCATCAGAGCGCGGCCGATCACCATCATCTGCTGCTCGCCGCCACTCAGCGTCGAGGCCTGCTGGTTGTAGCGCTCCTTGAGGCGCGGAAAGCGGGCCAGCACGCTTTCAAGCGTCTGCGCGATGCCGGCCTTGTCGCTGCGGGTGAAGGCGCCCATCAGGAGGTTGTCGCGCACGCTCATCAGCGGGAAGACGCGGCGGCCCTCAGGCACCATGGCGATACCGAGCCTGACGATGGCGTCGGGCGCCGTGCCGTCGATGCGCCTGCCGTCGAACAGCACCTCGCCGGAGCGGAGCTTACGCAGTCCGGTGATGGCGCGGAGGATCGAGCTCTTGCCGGCGCCATTGGCACCGATCAGCGCCACCGTCTCACCCTCGTTGACGTCGATCGACACGCCTTTGAGGGCATAGACGTGGTCGTAGTAGAGTTCGGCGTTCGAAACCGAAAGGAGGACCATGGCTACATCCCGATCGTTTCGTCTTCGACGCCGAGATAGGCTTCGATCACCTTCTCGTCTTTCTGGATTTCGGCAGGCGTGCCCTCGGCGATCTTCTGGCCGAAATTGAGCACGACGATGCGGTCGGAGATCTTCATCACCGCGGGCATGTCGTGCTCGACCAGCATCACGGTGACGCCGCGGTCGCGCACGCCGCGCACGAGATCGACGGCGTGCATGGTCTCGTCGTGGTTCATGCCGGCGAACGGCTCGTCGAGCAGAAGGACCTTCGGATTAGTCGCGAGGCCGATGGCGATGCCGAGCGCGCGCAGATGCCCCTGCGGCAGGCTCGCTGCCTGCTCGTCGCGAAGGCTGGTGAGACCGAGGAATCCCAGGATCTCGTCGGCCGACCGGGCAAATTCGCTCTCGTCGTTGCGGGCCCGCGCCGAGCCCAGGTAGAAGCCGAGGAGGTTGGCATGCGAGCGCAAATGATGCGCGACGATGACGTTGTCGCGCACGCTGAGGCCCTTGAAGATCGTCGCCTCCTGGAAGGTGCGGACGATACCGCGGCGCGCCACGATGTGCGGGGCGCGGCCGGAGATCACCTCGCCCTCGAACTTCACCGCCCCGGAACTCGGCTTGACGAAGGAGGCGATGAGTTTGAACAGCGTCGATTTACCGGCGCCGTTCGGCCCGATGACACTCAGGATCTCCTGCTCCATCAGGTTGAACGACACATCGTTGACCGCGACCAGCCCACCATAACGTTTGGTGAGATTCTGGACCTGCAGAATGCCCTCGGCCATCAGCGTGTCCCCGCCTTGGGCTGCCGCATCGCCAGCAGACTGAGGATGCCGTTGGGCAGCACCAGCATCAGCAGGATCAGCACGCTGGAATAGATCAGCAATTGCCACTCGGCAGCGCGAAACAGCAGGTCCCAACCGAAGCGCAGCACGAAGGTGCCGACGATGGGGCCGAACACATAGCCCAACCCGCCAAGGAAGCAGTTGAGCATGAAATTGATCGAATCCTGCGTGGTGAAGCTGTTCGGATAGACCGATTGGCTCACTGCCGAGAACGCCGCGCCGGCGACGCCACCGAGGAACGAGGAGGTGGCGTAGGCGAGCACGCGAAGCCCGGCGATGTTGAGCCCGGTGGACGAAGCGAGCTCCTCATTTTGCTGCAAGGCCACGAACAACCGGCCGATGCGGGAATTGACCAACCGCCAGACCCCGGCAAAGACGAGCAGCATGATGATGACGGCCATCTCATAAAAGGCCGGACTCGAATTGCCGAGTGTCGCAAAGTCCGGCACCAGGACCAGCGGCCCGATGGCAATAGGGCCGGGCAGCGGCAGATTGCTCATGCCTTTGGCGCCGTGAGTGATCGGCAGTGCCAGCGCGGCGAGACGTGCAACCTCCGTCGAGACCAGTGTCACCATGGCGAAATAGACGCCACGCAGCCGGAGAATCGGCAGGCCGATAAGGACGCTTATGAAGGCCGCGACGATCCCGGCGGCCGGGATCGTCCACCAGAACGGCACCGCGTAGTCGACCACGAGGATCGCCGACACGTAGCCGCCGATGAGCGCGTAGGCCGCCTGGCCGATATTGATTCGGCCGATCGAAAAGGTGATCCATACGCCGGCGCTGGCAACCGCCAGCAATGAGATCAGCGTCAAGGTGTAATAGAGGTCGCTCTGCCCCGAGGCGTTGATGACGATCGGCACGACCACGATCATGGCGATACCGAAAAGCACGAAGCCGGCGAGTTGAACGTTCACGCGCATCGCTTCAACCCCACGGCTTACCCATCAGCCCGTTCGGGCGGATGGCAAGGAAGACCATGAGGCCGGCAAAGATCACCAGGTAGGTGATGTCGCCATACGAATGGAGCACGGTGAGACCGACTGCCTCGAGCATGCCGAGGATGAAGCCGCCGGCAATGGCGCCGCCGACCACGCCGGCGCCGCCGATCATCACCATCAGGAACGCCTTGGTGGAGATGGCGCCGCCGATGCCGGAGCTGACCCCGGTGATCGCGACCAGCAGTCCGCCCACCAGGCCCGCCAGCAGTGCGCCGAGCGCGAAGCCGATCATCGAGTAGCGATCGACGTTGACGCCCATCAACTGCGCGGCGACGCGGTCCTGCGCCAGCGCCCGCATGGCGCGGCCGGTCTTGGAGAGCTGCATGAAGGCCATGAAGAGGGCGATGAAGACCACCGCCAGCGCGAACACCAGGACGCGGTCATAGGGGATAATGATTGCTCCGGTATTGAGCAGGCCGTCGAGGATTTTTGGGACGCCGTGGCCTTTTTCGCCGAAGACGAGAAGGATCACCGCATCAAGGAAGAAGGCGATGGCGGCAGCAAGCAGCATGGTGCTTTCGTCGCGCTTCGATCGGCGGATCACCGGCCGAAACAGGAATTTCTCGATCAGCGCGCCGAGCATCGCCAGCGTCACCGACGAGGCGATCAGCGCCACCACGAACGGCAGATGCCACTGGCCGTACACCGTGTAGGTGACGAAGCCGCCCAGCACATACATCTGGCCGTGCGCGAAATTGAGCACGTTCATCAAGGCGAAGATGAGCGTCAGGCCCAATGCGATGAGGGCGTATTGCGCGCCCAGATAGAGGCCGTTGACGATGACCTGTTCCATGCTGCCCCCAATGTCGCCGGAGCGGCGACGGCATCCGCGCGGTCCGGAGCCGGACAAATCCGGCTCCGGCGATTGCAGACGAAGAACAGTGGTCTAGTCAACCGTGCCGACAAACAGCGTCTTGAATTCGCCGCCCTGATACTCATTGACCACCATCGGCACGGCGAGCTGTCGCTTCTGGCCGAAGGACGTGTCGCCCACGTAGGTCAGCTTGGCGTCACCCTTGAGGTACGGATTGGGTGCCGAGAAGGTATCCATGGTCTTCTGGAATTCGCTGATATCATCGATGGCCTTCGGGTCGGCCTTGAGCGTATCGACGATGTATTCGAGCGCATAAACCTTGGTGTTGGACTCGTCGTTGTATTCGCCGAACTTCTTGGTGTAGGCCGCGACGAAGGCCTTCATCTGATCCGAGGCGATTTCCGGCGTCGAGGCACCGCCCACCGAGATGAAGCCGTCGGCAAGATCGCCGGCGCCCTCCTTGAGGACATTGGCATCTTGCGCGGTCTCGGTCGAAATCAGCCCCGTGTAGCCGGCCTCGCGAGCGGCGCGGATGACCAGCGGGGCGGTCGCCGGAGCAACGCCCGACAGCACCAGCAGGTCGGGCTTGAGGCCGACGATCGGAGCAACCACTGGCGCGAAGTCGGTGGTATCGCTCGGATACGTATCGGTGTCGGCGACGACGCTGAGGCCAAGTGCCTTGGCGGCAGCCGAACCGCTGTCGCGCTGGCTGAGCGCGTCGGATTCGTTGGCGGCGAGGAAGGCTACCGACTTAACCCCCTTGTTGGTCATCAGATATTTGTAGATCGCCGGACCTGACTGGTAGTTGGCGATCATGCCCAGAACGGCATTGCCGGCCGGCTTGGTATAGAGCGTCTTCGGGAACGAGTACGGGAAGTACATAATGTTGTTCTTCTCGGCCGGTGGGCGGACCGCAGCGGCAGTGTCGTCGACGTTCGGGCCGACCACATAGTGGATGCCTTCGGACGCCATTTTCTCCATACCCTGGATCGCGACCTTCGGATCCGCCTGGTCGTCGAAAGTGACGATGTCGATGTCATAGGTCTTATCGCCGATCTTGACGCCACCGGCGGCGTTCAGCATGTCGGCAAGGGTCTCCATCGAGCGCACGTTGGACGTGCCCCAGGCAGCATCGGGGCCGCTGGTGACGCCGACGAAGCCGATCTTCAGCGTGTCGTTGGCAAAGGCAGGCAGCGTCAGCGCAGCAGTGATGGCGATCGCCGATGCCGCGCCGAGAAAAGTCAGTGTTGAACGTCGGGTAGCCATTTGTCGTCTCCCAGGAACGATTGACCCGGGCTTCCGTAACTCGCCAGCAAAGCTAAGCGCGACGCTGACGCGGAGTCAACGATTGTATACGATCTTTGTGCACAAAGAATTCGCAAAGAGTGCACAAAGGTGAGGCAGGTGCCTATTTTTGTGGGGTATTTACCGGCAGTGGAGCTAGAACGTCGCTTCGCTGGAGCGAGGATCGCTGGCCACGATTCTGTTATGTATACAAATTCTACTTGGATTATGTCGGAAGGCTCCGCTATCCTGCCACCTCGATGACCTTGATCGCCCGCCCTCTCCCCCTTGGCCTTGGCCTGCCTGAAGTCGACGACGCTGCCAAACCCACGGTGCGCTGGTCGGCGGTCTATGTCGGGCTGCGCGATGCCATTCTGACCCACGCTTTGCAGCCGGGCACCAAGCTCCCCGAAGACGAACTTGGCGATGTGTATTCGGTCAGCCGCACCATTGTTCGCTCGGCGCTTCAGGCGCTGGCCCATGACCGGCTGGTGACGCTCGAGCCCAATCGCGGCGCCTTCGTCGCCAAGCCAACCAAGACCGAAGCGCGCGAAGTGTTCGAAGCGCGGGCGCTGATCGAGCCGAAGGTCGCGGGCCTTGCCGCCGAACGGGCGCGTTCGTCGGACGTGGCGTTGCTGAAACGGCATCTCGATGAAGAGCACCAGGCGATGCATGCGGGCCGCGACGGCGAGGCCGTCGTGCTGTCGGGCCGCTTCCACGTCGCCATCGCCGAAATCGCCGACCAGTCGATCCTCACCGATTTCGTGCGCGGCCTCTGCTCGCGCTCGTCGCTGATCATCGCGCTCTACTGGCGGCGGCGCGACACGATCTGCGAGAGCCACGCTCACCACGCTCTGGTCGACTCGATTGCCAAGAACAGCCCGAAGGACGCGACCGAGTTGATGACCAGCCATCTGGTCGATCTGCTCTCCGGCCTCGATCTGTCGGAGCGGCCGGCCGAACCCAAGCGGCTGGCGGATATCCTGCTGCGCCGGCAGTAAGTGGCTGAGACGATATTTCCTGAGCGTATCCGGACTTGGTGGCGAATCTATCGTCAATCCGTGGGAAAGTCTTTTGTAGCTTCCGCCTCATTGCGCCGGGGCCGCCCACGTGGCGCCTTCGCTGCCAGAGGTGTTGCCAGAACTGACAGACTTCCAGCCGACGGCGACGCGTCAGCACATTTTCGCGCCGGAGGGCCGCGCTGGGCCTAAACGGGCGATCCCGGGTCGGCCATGGGCGGAAGCAGCAGGACTTTGCCGGCGGTGGCGTGGTGTTCCTGCAGAGCAATGGCGTCGTGGACCTGGGCCAGGGGGAGCCGGGCCTGGACTGGCGTGCCAAACATTGCGGCGCCGGCGCGCTGGATGGTGCGGAACATCTGGAGGGTCTTGAGCAGGCCGGTGGTGCGCAGGTGCACCGGTAGCCAGAAGCCTTCGAGCGTCTTGCCCTCAAAGATCAGGTTGCGGAGCGAGAGGCCGGGATCGAGGCCCGACAGGCCGCCGAAGACGATGATCTTCGAGCCGCGCGGCATGGCGTGCGCAAGCATCGCGGTCTGGGCACCCGCGACGGCGTCGAGCGCGATCGTCGGCTTGAGGCGGTCGCAGGCCGCGCGCAGGCGATCGGCGAAATCCGGGCTTTCCGAGGCGACAACATCGGTACGGCCTTCGGTTCGCAATTTGGCCGCCGCTTCCGGATGGCGCACAATGTCGATGACGACGATACCCTTGGCGGCCGCGGTCCGATGGATCATCCGGCCGAGAGCGCTGCCGGCCGCGGTCTGGATCAGGGCTTTGGCACCGGCCCGGCGCGCCTTGTCGACGAGGACGATGGCGGTGAGCGGATTGACGATGAGCGATGCGCCGAACTCGAGGGAGGTCGCCTTGCTCAGCGGCACGCAGGCGCTGACGTGGCAGGCGGCGTACTCGGCCCAGGTGCCCGGACCGTCCTCGGGCGCGCTGCAGGCGACCCGTTTGCCGACGAGCCATTTGCCATAGAGGCCGGCATTAGATTTGACGACGACGCCGGCGCCCTCGAAGCCCGGCACGGTCGGCAGCTTTTTGCGAAAGCCATAGTCGCCGTGGATGAAGGCAAGGTCGGATGGATTGATCGGCGCCGCGTCGATCCGGACCAGCACCTGGCCGGGTTTGAGATCGGGGACAGCCATGTCGGCACAAACGAGTGAGCTTGCCGCGTCGCCGTACTCGCGCAGAATTGCTGCCCGCATGATTGCCCCCGATGCCGCCGGCCCGATGATACATATCGCCTTCCAATCGGGACAGCGGTTCGCGAAGGGGCGCCTTCAAATGAGAGAGGCCGGGAACTGGCCCCGGCCACTGTTCTGCGTGAAAGCGAGCTTGGTTGGTCAGTACCAGACCTTGTTGCACGCCTTCTCGGCGTCATGCAGCCGGCCGGTCCACTGGGCGATGAGATCGGTCTGGTACGTCACGCCGTCGGCGTCGCCGATCC
>CAZNAE010000129.1:0-9658 GCA_964570695.1 uncultured Devosia sp. | reverse complement strand
AGGTTGTCGTCGTCCCAGCCGAGCCGCATCTTGACGGTCACCGGCAGCGACGTCGCCCCAACGACCGCCTCCACCAGCGATTGCGCCAGATCGGGCACCCGCATCAGCGCGGAGCCCGCGTAGCCATTGGTCACGCGCTTTGCCGGGCAGCCGAAATTGATGTCGATGATGTCGGCGCCCGCATCCTCGGCGATCTTCGCCGCCCGCGCCATCCACTCGGCCTCGCAGCCGGCGAGTTGGATCATGTGCGGCAGGCCGGGCGAACGCCCCAGTTTGCGGACCATTTCGTGATGCCCGGTGGTCAGCGCCGCACTGGCGATCATTTCGGACACCACGAGGCCGGCGCCATAGCGCGCCGCGAGCATCCGCATCGGCCGGTCGGTGATCCCCGCCATTGGGGCGAGGAAGGCCCGGTTGCGGATCGCCTGGCCACCGATGCTCAACAGACAGGCAGGATCACGCACGAAATGCCCCAGATTTACGCAATTGCGAGAATTGCCCGAACAATAGTCAAAAATGGTCCCGGCGCAACTGCGCAATGCGCCGCGCCGTGCGGCTTGCCGCCGCGAATTTGCACCGCTAGACCACGAGCCTCGGGGGCTGGACGTAACCTGTGGCTGCTCAAAAATCCATCGCTGTCATCGTCGTCGCAGCGGGGATCGGCGAACGCGCCGGCGGCGGCCCGAAGCAATATCGGCTGCTTGGCGGCAAACCGGTGCTGAGCCGCACCATCGGGTCCTTTTTGCGCCGCCCCGACGTCACCTGGGTGCTCCCGGTCATCCACCGTGAGCATGGCGAGTTGTTCGCGGTGCTGGGCCTCCATGATGCCAAGTTGCTGCCGCCGGCGATCGGCGCGCCGACTCGTCAGGGCTCCGTCCTCGTTGGTCTCGAGGCGCTGGCGGACTTCGCGCCGGACCTCGTCCTCATTCAGGATGCAGCTCGCCCGCTGGTCGACGATGCGACCATCGACGCCGTCGTCGCGGCGCTGGGCGACGCCGCCCTGCCGGTCATCCCGGTCACCGACACGATCAAGCGCTCGGCCGACGGTACGACCGTCTCCGCTACCGAAGACCGCCGCAAGCTTTACGCCGCGCAGACCCCGCAGGGTTTTGCCTTCGCACCCATCCTCGCCGCCCACCGCCGCGCCGCGAAAGAGCCGGCGGAATTCACCGACGACGCGGCGATCGCCGAATGGGCCGGCCTCAGCGTCGCCCTCACCAAAGGCTCGCCGCGCAACATCAAGCTGACGCTGCCGGAAGATTTCGAGCGGGCGGAGCGTCTGCTGGGAGCAAAGACCATGGAAACCCGCATCGGCACCGGCTTTGACGTGCATCCGTTCGAGCCCGGCGACGGCGTGTGGCTCGGCGGCGTCCGCATCCCGCACAATCACAAGCTGCAGGGCCACTCCGATGCCGACGCGCCGCTGCACGCATTGACCGACGCTATCTATGGCGCGCTCGGCGAAGGCGACATCGGCACGTTCTTCCCGCCGTCCGACCAGCAATGGCGCGGCGCCGCGTCTTCGACGTTCCTCAAGCACGCCGCCGGCCTCGTCGCCGAGCGTGGCGGCCGGATCGTCAATCTCGATTTGACCATCGTCTGCGAGGCCCCGCGGATTTCGCCGCATGTGGCGGCGATGAAAGCCGCTATCGCTGCCGCCTGCGGCATCGCGCCCTCGCGCGTCGCGGTCAAGGCGACAACCAGCGAACAGCTCGGCTTCACCGGCCGGCGCGAGGGCCTGATGGCGATGGCGACAGCCTCGATCGAACTGCCGCGGGAGGACTGACATGCAGATGCCCGACGACATTGCCAAGCTCGCGGCGGAAATCATTGCCACCCTAAAGGCAAACCGCCTGACCATCGCCACGGCCGAAAGCTGCACCGGTGGCCTCATCGCCGGCGCCCTCACCTCGATTTCCGGCTCGTCCGACGCCGTCTATGGCGGCTTCGTCACCTATGCCAACGAGGCGAAGATCGCGATGGTCGGCGTGCCCTTCGCGCTGCTGCATGAGTTCGGCGCGGTATCCAAGGAGGTCGCGGTGGCGATGGCGGAAGGCGCCATGAATGCTGCCGGCACGCATATCGGCGTCGCGGTCACCGGCATCGCCGGCCCGCTCGGCGGCAGCAAGGACAAGCCGGTCGGCCTCGTTCACTTCGCCGTCGCCACCGGCGAGGAGACCCGCCAACTCAAGAAGACCTTCGATCCGGACTGGTCACGCGACCAGATCCGCCATGCGTCGGTGGTCGAGGCGCTGAAGCTCATCCTCAAGGCCATTCACAACTGATGCGCCTATCTCCTTGCGACGCCGCTCTATTCGGCTAAGCTCGGCGCAATGGCTTCACTACGGACCGCCGCCGCCCTGCCATCGCCTTTCGAGGCCGCGATGGATTTCGTCGGGCGTTGCGAGCGGGAGGCGGACGCCTCAACCCTGATCGCCGAGTTCGAATCCCTGATCCGCCGCTTCGGCTTCGACGTGACGGCGGGCGGCTGCTGGACCGGCGTCGGCAAGGATCGCCGCTACCGCTTCTTCTTCAACAACTGGCCGGCCGACTGGCAGCGCTACTACGCCGAGCACAATTTCTTCGAGCGCGACTTCATCGTCGAGGCGTCGCGCCATGCCATCCGGCCGTTCCTCTGGAACGAGATGGACCCGGCGATTTTCCAAAGCCCCGGCGCCGTCGAGTTCGTCGAGGCGGCACGGAAGCTGCACGGCTGGATCGACGGAATGGTGATTCCGATCCGCGGCCCGGGCGGCTTCGAGGGCATCGTCAGCCTCGCCGCGACACAGCGGGTCGACCTCTCGCCCGCCGACCGCAGCGGGCTCGAGGTGATGTCGCGGGCGCTGCACGAGCGATGTCGTCTCGCCGTCGGCCTTGGCGCCGCGCCGCCCGCCGATCCGCCGCTGACGGCACGCGAGATCGAATGCATGAAATGGGCTGCTGCCGGAAAGAGCGACTGGCAGATCGGCGCGTTGCTCGGTGTCACCGGCGCGACGGCGCACTTCCACATCGAGCAGGCGAAGAAGAAACTCGGCGTCCGCTCGCGGGTCCAGGCTGTCGCAATCCTAACCCTGACCGGCTACATCTGACGCCTAGCTTGCCGGCTAGGTGGGCTCAGTCGCCGTAGCGGCGATCGGCCTCGTCGACGAAGGCGTCCATGATCTCTTCCTGCTTGGTCGCGAAGGCCTGTTCGGCGACCGTCGCGATCAACGGGTTGGCAATCTGGAAGTCGATGTCGAAGCGGATGCGGGTGCCCGAACCTTCCGGCTCGAAGGTCCATTTGCTGTCGAGATAGGTGAACGGACCGTCCGTCGCCTTGGCGGTGATGGTCCTCGCCGTGTGGTCGGCCACGACGCGGCTGGTGTAGGACTGCGTTACCGGTCCGAACTGGATCGTCATTCTGGCGAAGCGCACGTCGCCTTCGGCGGTCTCGTCGCGCTTGACCTGCATGTCCTTCACGTTGCGGAGGAACCGCGGATAATCCTCGAGATCGTTGACCAGATCGAACATCGGGCCGGCGAGATGCGGCACATGCCGCTCGAAAAACAGATCAGGCATGCTTGGCCAACCGCGCTGCTTTGAGGGCCGCAAAATCCTCGCCGGCATGGTGCGACGAGCGGGTCAGCGGGCTCGCGGAGACCAAGAGGAACCCCTTGGTTTTGGCGACCGTCGCATAGGAGGCGAATTCATCCGGCGGCACGAAACGCAGCACCGAGTGGTGCTTCTTGGTCGGCTGCAGATACTGCCCGATGGTGAGGAAATCGACATCTGCCGAGCGGAGGTCGTCCATCAACTGCACGACTTCGTTCCGCTCCTCGCCGAGCCCGACCATGATGCCCGATTTGGTGAACATCGTCGGGTCGAGTTCCTTCACCCGCTGCAGCAGGCGGATCGAGTGGAAGTAGCGGGCGCCCGGCCGCACCTTGAGATACTTGGACGGTACGGTTTCGAGGTTGTGGTTGAACACGTCGGGCTTGGCCGCGACGACGATTTCGAGCGCGCCCTCCTTGCGGAGGAAATCGGGCGTCAGCACCTCGATGGTGGTCGACGGGGTGCGGGCGCGGATGGCGCGGATCACCTTGGCGAAATGCTCCGCACCGCCGTCCGGCAGATCGTCGCGATCGACCGAGGTGATGACGACGTGGTTGAGGCCGAGCTTTTCAACGGCGTTGGCGACGTGCTCCGGCTCGAGCGGATCGAGTGCCGTCGGCAGGCCGGTGCGCACATTGCAAAAGGCGCAGGCGCGCGTGCAGATTTCGCCCATGATCATCATGGTCGCGTGCTTCTTGCTCCAGCACTCGCCGATGTTGGGGCAGCCGGCTTCCTCGCAGACCGTGACGAGATTGTTCTCGCGCACGATCTGCTGCGTTTCGCGATAGACCGGCGAACCCGGCGCACGAACGCGGATCCAGTCCGGCTTGCGCAGCACTTCGGTATCCGGCCGATGGGCCTTTTCCGGGTGCCGCGGACGCGCTTCGAGAAGAGTGACCAAAAGAACTCCTAGCCGGCGATCAGCCGGGCGACGATCACCACGATGATGGCACCGATCGTGGCGGTGACGATCTGGCTCAGCCAGCCATTGTTGATCGGCAGGCGGATTTTCAGCGCGGTCAGCAGGTAGCCGCCGACGAAGGCGCCGATCACCCCGCTCAGCAGATAGGTCAGCAGCCCGCTGCCGCCGACGATCCAGCTCGCGAGCCAGCCGGCAATGGCGCCGATGACCAAAAACACCACCACGTGGCGGATCGTATCGTCGCGCATCACATCGCCTCCGTTGCTCCGGGGCTGCCGTTCGGGAATTGCCATCTCAGCCTCTCGCCTTAGCGAATGTCATATCGAAACGCCGCGCCATGGGATCAAGCCTTCGATTTCTTACGCGTGAACAGCGCCACGATGCCGGCGATGATCAGCCCGAAAATCGCCGATGGAATGGTGCCCGAGATCAGCGCCGTCCAGAAGCCGGTCATGCCGGTCACCTTGGCGCCGTTGAGCGTGACGTTGGCCGCATCCGGCGACACCAGATTTGTGACGCCGATCACGAGCCCGAGCAGCACGCCGAGCCCGAAGATGACAAGAAACGTCCAGCGGGCGGGTGTCATCGCGCTATGATCCGGGCGATGATGATTACGATCACCGCGCCGATCACCGCGGTCACAAGATCGTTCACCCAGCCCTGGAGCGGCAGGGTGACATGCGCCAGCTTCAGCACATAGCCGCCGACCAGGGCGCCGATCACGCCGGTGATCAAGTGCCGGATCAGGCCTCTGCCGCCGAGGACTAGGCTGGCGATCCAGCCGGCGACGAGGCCGGTCAAGAGGAAAATCAGCAGCGACTGCAGTTCTGGCGACATAGCGAGATGTCCTCCGTCGGCCCGCGGGCCGTGCTTAGATGTTCCTGCCGGTGATCGCCCGGTAGATCAGCATGACGATGGCAGCGCCGATGATGGCGGTGACCAGTTGCCCCCAGAACCCGCCGTAGTCGGGAACGTGGAGCAGGTTCACCAGCACGAAGTTGAGGACGACTGCCCCGACGATCCCCAGGATGATGTTCATGAAGATGTTGTTGCGCACCTTGAGGATGATCGAGGCGATCCAGCCGGCAAGTCCGCCGATGACGATCGTTCCGATCCAGCCAAATCCGTCCATCACGGCCTCCTGAGCCAGCCGGGCCGATGCCCGGATTAGATGTTCAGCGCACGTCCATAGGCATCGAGCACGCTCTCCTTCATCATCTCACTGAGCGTGGGGTGCGGGAAGATGGTGTGAATGAGTTCTTCCTCGGTCGTTTCGAGGTTCATGGCGACGACGAAGCCTTCGATCAGCTCGGTGACTTCGGCACCCACCATATGCGCACCCAGCAATTCGCCGGTCTTGGCGTCGAAGATGGTCTTGACCATGCCGTCGGGCTCGCCCAGCGCGATCGCCTTGCCGTTGCCGATGAACGGGAAGTGCCCGATCTTCAGCTCGCGGCCGAGTTCCTTCGCCCTGGCCTCGGTCAGCCCAACGCTCGCTACCTGCGGCTCGCAATAGGTGCAGCCCGGAATGCGGCGCTTGTCGAGGCCGTGCACCTTCATGCCCGCGATGGTCTCGACGACGATCACCGCCTCGTGCTCGGCCTTGTGCGCCAGCATCGGCGGGCCGGCGACGTCGCCGATGGCCCAGACGCCCGGCACATTGGTGCGCCCATGATCGTCGACGACGATAGCGCCGCGATCGATCTTCACGCCGATCTTCTCGAGCCCGAGATTTTCGGTGTTGCACTGGACGCCCACCGCCGAGATCAGCCGGTCGCCGGCGACATCGACCTTGCTGCCGCCCTTGAGCTCGACATGGGCGACGATACCGGTCGCGGTCTTGTCGACCTTGGCGACCTTGGCCTCGGTCATGAACTTGATGCCGCGCTTTTCGAACCGCTTCTTCACATGCGCGGCGATCTCGGCGTCCTCGACCGGCAGGATCTGCGGCAACAGCTCGATGATCGTCACCTCGCTGCCGAGCGAGCGGTAGAACGAGGCGAATTCCATGCCGATGGCGCCCGAGCCCATCACCACCAGCGATTTCGGCATCGCGGCGGGCACCATCGCCTCGAAATAGGTCCAGATCCTGTCGCCGTCCGGCTCGATGCCCGGCAGCACGCGCGGCCGCGCGCCGGTCGCAACGATGATGTTCTTGGCCTTGTAGGTGCCCGAGCCAAGCGCGTTCTTGGGCGGCGGTACCTGCGGCTGCATAATCTTCTTCTTGGTCGGCGCGACGGAAATCTCGCCTGGCCCGGTCAGCACCGCCTCACCCCAGATGGTGTCGACCTTGTTTTTCTTCATCAGGAACTGGACGCCGTTGTTCATCTGCGCCGCGATGCCGCGCGAACGCTTCACCACCCCGTCGAGATCGAAGCCGAATTTCTCGGCCGTCAGCCCGTAGTCCTTGGCGTGCGTCATATGGCCGTAGATTTCGGCGGTGCGCAGCAGCGCCTTGGTCGGAATGCAGCCCCAGTTGGAGCAGATGCCGGCCATGTGCTCGCGCTCGACGATCGCAGTCTTCAAGCCCAACTGCGCCGCGCGGATGGCGGCGACATAGCCGCCCGGCCCGGCGCCGATGATGATGAGATCGTAGGAATCGGCCATGGTTCAGTCCTTCACCATCAGCAGCCAGTCCCCACCCGCTGGTCCGCCTTGAAAACCAATCATCGGTCGGCTGCTGCGCACGGCGTAGCCGCGCCGCTCGTAAAGCCTCCGCGCGCCGTCGTTGCCGTCTTCGACGATCAGCCCGAGGCCATGCGCCGCGGTCTCCTTTGCCTTGATCACCGCGACCTCGAGCAGCGCCGAGCCGACGCCCTTGCTGCGCCAGCCGAGATGCACGCCGAGCATGCTGATGAACCACAGGCCGTTGGCCTCCGCCTCGAGTTCTTCGATCGGCCGCATGAAGCCGGTGACCTTCGCCGGCACCGCCTTGAACTTGTCGGCCTTGCGATAGCCGAGGATCATGCCCACCACTTCGCCCTCGACTTCTGCGATCGTCGCGCTCGTCCAGCCGAACTCGGTATCGTCGCGCATCATGTCGAGCCGGCCGACTTCGAGCGGCTCGTAGGTGCCCTTGGCGCGCTTGTCGCTGGCCCAGCCGCGGGCGATCCCGCCATGCACGGCAATGTTCACCAAAAGCGCGATCTCGCTCGCGTCGGATTTCTTCGCCGGCCGCGTGGAAATTTTGCCGCTCAAAGTCCGAGCAGTCCTTTCACCAGCGGCGCTACACCGACGCCGATTGCGCGTGTGTTCTTCGCGTCGAGATGGACACCGTCATTCGGATCGGCGACCGCCACAGTGCCGGCGTCGAAGAAGCCGACGCCAAGCTCTTTGGCGCGGATGCCGTACCATTTGGCGAACTGCTTGGACTCATCGATCGCTCGCCGCCCGCCGAAGTGGAGCAGCATTTCAGGATGCTGGGTGTCGCAGAGCGGCGGCGGCGACATGATGACGATCTTGGGCTGCGCTTCGTTCTGTTGCGCGTAGTGGCCGCGCACGATATGCACCAGCCGCTTCATGCCGTTCGAGGCTTCGAGCGCGCTCGCTCCAAGGAACGGCTTCAGATCGTTGGTGCCGAGCATGATGACGACCATGTCGAGCGGCGAATGCGACGAGAGCAGCGTCGGCAGCACGCGCGAGCCGTTGCGGTCGGCGTCGGCGTACCAGTCGTCGAACACGGTGGTGCGGCCGCCGAGGCCCTCGGCGATCACTTTGACCCCTGCGCCCAGCGTCGCTTCGAGCGACCCCGGCCAGCGGTCCTCATAGGCATGACGCGCACCACCCGGCACGGGATTGGCGCCATAGGTCAGGCTGTCGCCGTAGCAAAGGATGGTTTTCATGCGAGCATCATCACTGGGGTTTCGATCAGGATCTTGAAGGCTGCGAGCAGCTCGGCGCCGAGCGCGCCGTCGACGGCTCGGTGGTCGCAGGCGCAGGTGACGGTCATGAACTGGCCGACCTTGACCTGGCCCTTTTCTACATAGACTCGTTCTTCGCCAACGCCGACCGCCAGAATCGTGCCGTGCGGCGGATTGATGACGGCGCCGAACTCCTTGATGCCGTACATGCCGAGATTGCTCACCGAGGTGGAGCCGCCCTGGTACTCATGCGGCGCGAGTTTCTTGCTGCGGGCGCGGCCCGCGAGGTCTTTGACCTCTTCCGAGATCTGCCGCAGCGTCTTGGTGTCCGCCGACTTGACCACCGGCGTGAACAGCCCTCCCGGTACTGCCACTGCGACCGCCACGTCGGAGCGCTTGTGGTAGAGGATCGAATCCACCGCCCAGGTGGCGTTCGCCGCCGGCACTCGCTGCAGCGCCAGCGCCCAGGCCTTCATGACGAAGTCGTTGACCGAGAGCTTGTAGGCCGGTTTGCCGTCTTTCAGCGGCGCCGCGGCGTTGATCTTCTCGCGCGCCTCCAGCATCGCATCGATCTTGCAGTCGAGCGTCAGATAGAAATGCGGCACGGTCTGCTTGGACTCGGTGAGCCGTGCCGCGACGGTCTTGCGCATGCCGTCGTTTGGAACGATGTCGTAGGTGCCGGCCTCGTAGAGCGCCAAGACCTGAGCCTTTGTCATACCGAGCGCTAGACCGCCGGGCGGAGCAGTTGCCGCGGCGGGCGCGGCCTTAAGCGGCGTCTTGCCGGATTTTGCTGCCTCGACGTCCGATTTCACCACGCGCCCATGCGGCCCTGAGCCATTGATCGAAGCGACGTCGATATTGGCGTCTTTCGCCAGGCGGCGGGCCAGCGGCGAAGCGAAGACACGGGCCGCGCCGTTCGCCTTCGGTGCATTCGCGTTTGCAACGTTGCCGCGTAAGGCATCAACTGCAACTTGTACGACTGCAGCAACATCGACCGGCGGCCGGTTTGCATTTTTTTCGATATGCTCACGCGCGCTTGCGCTGGCGTCGTTCGCTGGAGCCTTCGGCGGCGGCGGCGCGGCAACGGCCGCAGCCGGCGCCTTCACATCGCCGACACTCTCCCCCTCGGTCAGCAGCACGGCGATCACCGCATTGACCTTCACATTGTCCGTTCCCTCTGGAACGACGATCTTGCCGATCTTGCCCTCATCGACCGCCTCGACTTCCATTGTCGCCTTGTCGGTCTCGATCTCGGCGATCACGTCGCCGGAAGAGACGCTGTCGC
>CAZNAE010000128.1:7789-9674 GCA_964570695.1 uncultured Devosia sp. | reverse complement strand
TTCATCAGGCCGATGTTGCCTTCCTGAATAAGATCAAGGAATTGCAGGCCGCGGTTCGTGTACTTCTTGGCGATGGAAATGACCAGGCGAAGATTCGCTTCGACCATTTCCTTCTTGGCGATGGCGGCTTCGCGCTCACCCTTCTGCACCTTGTGGACGATGCGGCGATATTCCGTGACGTCGAGGCCGGCTTCCGTCGCGAGGGTGTGAATCTCGCCGCGGATTTCGACAACCGTGTCGCCTTCGCGCTTGGCGAACTCGCCCCAGCCTTTGCTGCGTTTGGCGACGCCCTCGATCCAGCCCTCATCGAGCTCGGTGCCGTAATAGGCCTCGAGGAAATCCTCGCGCTTGACGCCATAGCTCTCGGCGAGGCGCAGCAGCCGGCCTTCGAGCCGGACCAGACGCTTGTTGATGTCATAGAGCTGTTCGACGAGGCTCTCGATGCGCGAGGCGTTGAGCGACAGCGACTTGACGTCGGTGATGACCGACGAGCGGAAGCTGTCGAGCTTCTTGGTCTCGGCCGGCGTCACCAGCTTGCTGCGGTCAACGGCGTGCTTGTCCTGCAGCTTCCGCATCTTGCCATAGGCTTCCGCGATGCGGTCGAAGGTCTCGACCACCTGCGGCTTGAGCTCGGCTTCCATTGCAGAAAGCGACAGCGAATTCTCGAAATCGTCGTCGTCGTCTTCGACCGGATCCTGTGGGGCTTGCGGCTCCTCGGGAACGTAATCGTCTTCCTCGTTGCCACCGGCGCGGCGAACGGGCGGCGCCTTTGGCCGCTCGGTCCGCGACGGCTCCGGCGTCGCCGCCGCAGGTTTCATTTCCTCGACCGGCGCCGCGGGCATTGCCTGCTTGGCGTCGGGACCCGCATAGGTCGCCTCGAGATCGATGATGTCGCGCAGCAGGATTTCGGCGGCGGCCAACTGGTCGCGCCAAATGATGATCGCCTGGAAGGTCAGCGGGCTCTCGCAGAGGCCCTCGATCATCGTTTCGCGGCCGGCCTCGATGCGCTTGGCGATGGCGATTTCGCCCTCGCGGCTGAGGAGTTCCACCGAGCCCATCTCGCGTAGATACATGCGGACGGGGTCGTCGGTGCGATCCGAGCCCTCGCGGGCGTTCGACTTCGACGCGACCGCCGTGCCGGTGCGTTCGGCAAGCTCGGTCGACTCCTCCTCGGCCGTCTCCGGCTCGGGCTCCTCGACCTCGTCCTCGTCGACGACGTTGATGCCCATCTCCGAGAACATCGACATGATGTCTTCGATCTGGTCGGGCGAGACCTGATCGGACGGCAGCACCGCGTTCACCTCTTCATAGGTGACATAGCCGCGCTTCTTGGCCGTCTTGATCAGCTTCTTGACGGCGGCATCGCTGAGATCGAGCAGTGGGCTGTCGGGCGTCTCGGGCGCGCCTTCCGCCTTGTCGGCCGCGGCGGTCTTTTCGTCCTTGGCGGATTTCGAGGGAGCCTTGGACGCGGCTTTGAGCTGAGCCTTGGGAGCCGGTTTCGGCTCGATATGGGTATCTGTCTTCACTGTCTTGGATTCTGTCTTCGCTGCTGCTTTGGGGACGGTCTTGGGTGCGGCTTTGGCTTCTGGCTTGGGCGCGCTCTTCGGCTCGGGCTTGGTTTGCGTCTTGGGTGCTGCCTTGACGGGCTTCTTCGGCTCTGGCTTGGCAGTCTTGGCTTCCGGCTTCACCGGCTTTTTCGGTTCGGCCTTCACGGCGGCTTTCGGGGCTGCCTTGGCGGCAACTTTTGGCGCCGGCTTCTTGACCGGCTTCGGTGCAGACTTTGCTGCTGGTTTGGCTGCGGCCTTGGGGACCGGCTTGGGCACCGCCTTGGTGGCTGGCTTTGCCGCCGTCTTTGCGGTGGCCTTTGGTGCAACCTTTGCGGCTG
>CAZNAE010000128.1:0-7689 GCA_964570695.1 uncultured Devosia sp. | reverse complement strand
GCGGCTGGCTTCGTCGCGGCTTTGGCGCTCGCTTTCGGTGCTGCCTTGGTGGCCATCTGGCTCTTTGCTCCGTGGCCCGCTGGCGGGCCCGCTCGGTTCAAGTGGTGGCAATCAAACGTGCGGCAAGGGCCGAACCACCATCGCGGTCCTGATTCGTTTCCGGAAGAGGCTTATGCAACTGATTCGCCCATAAGCAAAATCGCGCGTCCGCGAACCTGCTAGAAGCCGCGTGCCGCACGTCCAGATAACGAACCAAACCCTTCGATCAACGCCTCGGTGCCGTCGACCGTGGTGATCTGGTTCTTGATGTCTTGCAGCGCTCTAAAGGAGTCCTCGGTCCAATCGACGTCGAGGGCGTTTTCGGCTGCCTTCAGGGCTCTATTTAGCTCAACAGACTTGTAATGCAAGGCGAGAGCATGCCGCAGGCCGGTTTCGGCGTCCAAATCCGCCGCTTCCGCCAGCACCTGCCAGACCCCCTGCCCGCGCAGCAAAAGCTCCATCCGCTCGATTTCGGGCCCAAAGCCCCTGGCCCCGAGCGCCGCCTTGAGATCGGCGCCCGAAATATCGTGGTCGGCCATGATCAGGTCGAGCAGCGCCGCAAACAGCTTTCGCCCGGCCGGTGAGCCGAATTCGAGCTCGGCGAGCGCCTCGAGACGGCTTTCGGCCAACGCCGGATGATTGATGAGGCTCATCAGGATCACCGCCTCGCGCGGGCTGGCATCTCCGCCACGCCCCGGCTTCATCAGCCGCGAATTGCGCAGCGTGTCGGACACCACCAGCCGCGGCGTCCCGCGGTTTTGCTGGCCATAGGGCGGCCGGTTGCCAGCGCGGCCCTTGTTGTCGAAGCGCCGTTGGCCGTCATAGCGGCTGGTGCGCACTGGCTGGAAGAAGGCCTGCAGCTTCTCGTCGAAGGCCTGCATGTAGTGACGCCGTACCGACTGGTCGGCGATACCACCGGCCCGCTCGCGCAGCCGCGCCTCGAGCGCCGCCCGCGCTTCTGGCGTCTCTGGCACGATGCCTCCAGTCTCGAGGCTCCACACCACGTCGCTCAGCGAGCGCGCCCGGTCGATCACGTCGGCAAAGGCGTTGCGCCCCTGCTGCTTGATGAGGTCGTCCGGATCGAGCCCCTCCGGCAGCGTCGCAATCTTCACCGTTTTGCCCGGCTGCAGCAACGGCAGCACGATCCCAGCGGCCCGCTCCGCGGCGCGCTGGCCGGCACTGTCGCCGTCAAAGCAGAGGATCGGCGCGTCGTTCATGCGCCACAACAATTGCACATGATCTTCGGTCAGCGCCGTGCCGAGCGGCGCGACGGTGCCCTCGAACCCCGCCATCACCGCCGCCACGACGTCGAGATAGCCCTCGACGACGATCACCGGCTTGCCGTCGCGTGCGGCGTTGCGGGCGTCCTGGCCGTTGTAGAGCGTCAGCCGCTTCTTGAAGAGGTCGGTCTCAGGCGAGTTGAGATACTTCGCGGGCACGTCGGCGCTCAGCGCCCGGCCGCCAAAGGCAATGATCCGGCCGCGGAAATCAGCGATGGGGAACATCACGCGGTTGCGGAAGCGGTCATAGGGCACCGCGATGTCGTCGCCATGCACCACTAGTCCGGTGTCGATCATCTCCTGCGCCGACACGCCGTTCGCCGCGAGGTGCTCCTTGAGCCCGTTGCGGCTGTCCGGCGCAAAGCCGATACGGAAGCGGGTCTGGGCTGGCGCGCTGACGCCGCGCTCGAACAGATAGCCGCGCGCCCGCGCCCCGATATTGTGGACCAGCGCGGCCTCGAAATAGGCCGCCGCCGTCTCCATCACGTCGTAGAGCGAGCGCCGGACTTCCTCGCGCGCTTCCTGCCGCTCGTCGCGCGCCGGCATCGGCACACCCGCCATGCCCGCCAGCTTTTCCACCGCTTCGGGAAAGCTCATCCCGGCTTTTTCGGTGAGAAAGCGGAAATGGTCGCCGGTCACTCCGCAGCCGAAGCAGTGGTAGATGCCCTTGCGATCGTCGGCATGGAAACTCGGCGACTTCTCGCCGTGGAAGGGGCAGCAAGCCCAGAAATCGCCGCGCCCCGGCTGGCTCTTCCGCTTGTCCCAGATGACGTGCTCGCCCACCACCTGCGAAATGCGCAGGCGCTGCCGAATCTCGTCGAGGAAGCCGTCGGAAAAGCGCATGCCCTTAGGTAAGTCGCCGCCGCCCCGCTGTTAAGGCGGCGCCAACTTATACAGGACTTGTCCCCAAATTCAGGCCGCGGCCGACTTCCCGCTGTAGAGCCGCCAGGCGAGCGCAAAGAGCCCGAACGAGAACAGGATCATCATCACGCCGGCGAAGATCACGAGGAAAATCGCGCTCATCAGCGGCGCGAACAGCAGCGAGATGCCGAACAGGACGTAAAGCACGCCGGAGAGGATCACCGGCCAGATGTGGGTCATCAGCGCGCGCGCCCGCACCGCGATAACGATCTCCATGACGCCGACAATGATCGCCTGCAGCGCCACCAGATAGACAAAGAACCAGACGGTCAGCAGCGTCGAGAGGATCGGCGAGAGCAGGATCAGCACGCCGACGACGATGGCAAGGATATTGCGCACCACGTCGAACCAGAAATTGCCGGTCTTGGCGCCACCGAAGGTCAGCGCCCAGACCCCGAGCACGCCGTCGACGGTGAGCACCGCGGCGCCCACCATCACCAGGACGAAGATCGCCGTTCCCGGCCAGATCACCGCGTAGAGCCCGGCGAGCAGCATGACCAGCCCGCGCAAGCCCATCAGCAAACCCCAACGCTTCTGCAGATCGGACGCCGCCATCTTCACCTCCATCGGTTGCTTCGAGGACTATGACTCAGCTTTTCGGGATTTGCACCCGCCGGCTTGCACGATGCTGCTGTGAACAATCGGACTCCCGGCTTCAGACCGCCCCGCTTGTGGGCGAAGGTGAGGACGAACAGGAACCACTATGCCCATCGCCCTCTACGCCATGGCCCTCGCCGCCTTCGCTGTCGGAACCGCCGAGTTCATCATCGCCGGGCTGCTGCCGACGCTGGCCGCGGACCTCAGCGTCAGCATCCCCACGGCCGGCCTCCTGGTGACCGGCTACGCGCTGTCGGTCGCAATCGGCGGCCCGATCCTCGCTTTGCTGACCGCGCATTTCCCTCGCCGCCCGATGATCCTCATCACGGTCGCGCTGTACGCCCTCGGGCAAGCGGGCTGCGCGCTGGCGCCGAACTACGAAATCCTCATGGCCGCGCGCGTTCTCGCCGCGGTGACCCACGGCCTGTTCTTCGGCAACGCCACCATTGCCGCGGCCAGTGTCGTGCCGTTCGAGCGTCGCGGCGCCGCCATCTCGATTGTCCTCGCCGGCGTGCCGCTGGCCAATCTGCTCGGCGTTCCGTTCGGGGCGGTGCTCGGCCACTGGCTCGGCTGGCGCGCCGCCTTCTGGTGCATCGCGGGGTTGGGTGCCGCGGCGTTCCTCGCCATCGCCTTCACGCTGCCCACGGTTCGCGAGAAGCAAGAAGCGGTGCCCGACTGGCGCGCCCAGATCCGCGTGTTGTTCCGCCATCAGGTCGCTCTGTCCTACCTCACGCTGTTCGTCTTGCTGATCGGCGTATTGGCCTTCGTCACCTTCCAGGTGCCGTTCCTCATCGCCATGACGGGCGTGCCCGAGGCCGCGACGCCGCCCTATCTCCTCGCCTACGGCCTTGGCGCCGTTTGCGGCATCGTGCTCGGCGGCCGGCTCGCGGACTGGAAGCTGATGCCCGCGATGCTTGGCGCCTCGATCGCTTACGCCGCGATCTCCGCCATCACGCTTCTCGCCATGCATTCGCCGGTCGCGATGTTCGCCGTGATGACCGCCCTAGGCGCCGTCGTCTACACCTTCACGGTGCCGCCCCAGACCCGCATCGTCCACAATTCGAAGGGCGCGCCGACCCTCGCCGCAACCTTCATCGCCACCGCCTTCAACCTCGGCTACGCCGCCGGCGCGCTGATCGGCGCGGCGCTGCTGGCGGGCGGCTTCGACTACTGGACACTACCGGTCGTCGGCATCGTCACCGGGCTTGGCGCGACGGGCATCACGCTCGTCTCCTGGCGGTTAGACAAAGCCTGATTGGGCTTGCTCCGGCTTCGGGCAAATGCTCATGTCCGCGCCTTTGCTGGGTCTCCGTAATGCCACTCGCCGTATTTGCGCTCGCTCTCGCTGCTTTTTGCATCGGCACGACTGAGTTCATCGTTTCCGGAATTCTGCTGCCGGTGTCGCGTGACCTCGCGGTCAGCGTACCGACCGCCGGACTGCTCGTTACCGGCTACGCGGCAGGCGTCGCCGTCGGAGGTCCGATCCTCGGGCTGCTGCTGACCCGCATTCCGCTGAAACCGGCCATCCTCGGCGTGATGATCATCTTCGGCATCGGGCAACTGCTCTGCGCCTTCGCAGCGAATTACGAGCTGCTGCTCGGCGCGCGGCTGATCTCGGCATGCGGCCATGGCGTGTTCTTCGGCGTCGCCAGTGTCGCCGTCTCGCAACTGGTGCCGGCCGAGCGTCGCGGCGCAGCTTTGTCGCTGTTCGTCGGCGGCATCACCGTCGCTAACATTCTGGGGCTGCCAGCCGGCACCGCGATTGGCAACGCCTTTGGCTGGCGCGTCGCTTTCATCTGCATCGCCGTCATGTCGCTGCTTGCGGTCGTCGCGGTCTTCTTCGCCCTGCCTGCTGCCGTCAAAGGCGAGAGCGAGGCCGACGCGCCACTCAAAATCCAGGCGCGCCAGCTGTGGCATCAGGATGTGCTGCTGTCCTACGTGGTCATCGCCGTACTGATGGTCGGCCAGCTCGCCTTCGGCACCTTCCAGGTCGCGATCCTCACCAATATCACCGGCCTCGATCTCGTCACGCAGGTGCCGTTCTTCCTCTTGATCGGCGGCGCCGGCGCGGTCACCGGGATCTGGCTCGGCGGCAAGGGCGCCGACTGGAATCCCGGTTACTCCATCCTGATCATCATCGCCGGGCAGGTCGCCTGCTTCGCGCTGCTGCTGCCTGCCGTCTACAACCCGGTCAGCGCGGCCATAATGCTGTTCTTCTCCTCGCTCTTCGGCTTCGGCTTCTCGACGCCGATCCAGTTGCGCGTCCTGCAAGGCGCGCGCGAGGCGCCGCGGCTCGCCTCGACCATGGTGTCGACCGCCTACAATATCGGCATTGCTGCCGGCGCGGCCTTCGGCGCGCTGCTGCTCAACGCCGGCATAAGTTATGCGCTGCTGCCGGTCACCGGCATCGTCACCAGCTCATTGGCGGGGCTCGTCGCGCTCGTTTCCGTCCGCCTCGATCGCACCCCCAAACTCGTAGCGGTCAGCTGATGTCGCCGGCCCTCCTCGCCCTCTTCGCTGCCGCCTTTGCGATCGGCACCTCCGAGTTCGTCATTGCCGGCATCCTGCCCGCCGTCTCCAGCGATCTCGGCATCTCGATCCCGAGCGCTGGCCTCTTGGTCAGCCTTTACGCGCTCGGCGTCGCCGTCGGCGGGCCGGTGCTCGCTACCTTCACCGGCCGCTACTCGCGAAAGCTGCTGCTGCTGATCTATGTGAGCGTCTTCATTGCCGGCTACGTCTTTTGCGCCCTCGCGCCGAACTACGCCTCGCTGCTGATGGCCCGCGTCGTGATCGCCCTCATCCATGGCGCCTATTTCGGCACGGCAATGGTGGTCTCGACCACGGTCGTCGAGGAGAACCGCCGCGGCTTTGCGGTGTCCCTCATCCTTTCCGGCCTCACCGTCGCCAACATCATCGGCGTGCCGCTCGGCACCGCCATCGGCACGGCCTTCGGCTGGAGGATGACGTTCTGGGCCGTCGCCGCGCTCGGTGTCGTCGCGCTGGCGCTGATCGCGCTGCTCGTGCCCCGCGACGGCGCCCACGAGACACGCAGCGGCAACCTTGCCGCCGAGGTCAAGGCGCTCGCCCGCGAACCGGTGCTGAGCTCCTTCGCCGTGATCATGTTGCAGACCGTCGGCCAGTTCGCGCTTTTCACCTACATCTCGCCGCTCTTGACCGACGCGTCGCACATCCCGCTGGGCGTCGTGCCGTGGCTGCTGCTGCTGTTCGGCATCGGCTCGACCATCGGCGTGCTGGCCGGCGGCCGGCTGACCGACTGGAAACTGATGGCCACCCTCACCGGCTGCTTGGTGCTGCAGGTGGTGATCTACGCGCTGATGGGCGTCTTCGTCGCCGCCCCGTGGATCATGGCGCCGCTGGTGCTGATCTGGGGCGCCACCGTGTTTGCCTTCGGCTCGCCGGCGCAGACCCGCATCCTCGTCAACACCCGTGACGCGCCGTTGCTTGCTTCGAGCCTCATCCCCTCCGCCTTCAACATCGCCATCGCCTTCGGCGCCTGGCTCGGCGGCACGCTGATCGACCGCGGCTTCAGCTACGCTGTCCTGCCCTGGGCCGGCGTTGTCGGAGCGGTGCTGTCCGTCGCCGTGTCGGCTGCCTCGTGGGCCCGGGAGCGGCGGCGAAAGGCCGCCGTAGCGTAGGCCTCAGGTCGTCGCTGCGATCGGCTTTCTCTCCTCGCTGCCTCGGCTGACCAAGGCGGGACTTCCGTCCGGCGTCCAAGAAGAGCTAGGCTGCGCGAGAGGAGACCCTGACATGCGCCTGCTCGGACTGCTGTCTTTCCTTGCCATGACCCTGTTCCCCGCCTCGGCATTTGCCCAAGCCGCACCGCCCATCGGCTACTGGGTGACCGCCGACGGGGGCGAGAAGCTGCTGGTGGGCGCCGATGCTCAGTGCTCCTTCGCCGCGACCGGCGCCGCGACATGGGGCGGGCGCTGCACCTGGCAGTCCACCAGCATCGGCGGCATCCTGTCGGTCTGGTACTCGACCATCGGCGGACCGGCGGCCGTGCGCTGGAGCGTCATCTGGGTCAACCGGACGACGATCAAGGTCGACGGCGACGTATTCTACCGCCGCCAGTGACTAACGATCCTAGTGCCCTGCGGCGCAGTCGATCGTGCAGAATTCCGCTCGAATGTACTTCCAGTACAAGCCGCACAATACGAGGGAGAGCAAGAATGAGATCGCGCCGAGAGGGCGGCGCAATTCAATCCTGCCCTGCCCGCTGAACAGTGTTGCGGCTGCCGCGAGGACGACCACGACAATTGACAAGATTGCGCCCGGTAACGTGTCCTCGCCTGTCTTAACCGCTCCGAACCCGCCCACGAGCGACAAAAGCATTCCCAGCACTGCTCCCACCAGAGCTGTCATGTATACATAGGCCGGCCAACTGAGGGTCGGCTCCGCCGCCGTCACGACCCTTATGGTATCTGCCGGACGCGCAAGGCCCGCGCCCTGCGGTTGGTCGTTTACAGCGACGTTTTGGCCGGGATTGGGGGCTACCACAGGCGCGGCCAATTCGCGGTCCACATCTCCTGAGCTTCGTCTGGCGAGCGCGGGCAGGAATAGGATAAATACAACCCATACAAATATGGCAACGATCAGCGATATCGCGACAATTGGAGCAAAAAAGCCAAAGGCATCAACAAATTGATACCAAATACGCCCCTGCCGATCCACCCTAGGCGCCCGTCTTTTGACTATCAACTATATCTTGATCTTCCTTCACACACCAACCGATATCTTGCTTATATACACTAAGTCCGTTCCAATACTTGTGGAGATAGTCAGAGCCTGATTTTGCGTACTCGTCACTTAGTTTGTCGCGAAGATCGTTATA
>CAZNAE010000127.1:0-9728 GCA_964570695.1 uncultured Devosia sp. | reverse complement strand
AGGCCAGCAGCGGGTCGAGTTGCCCGCGCCGCTCGAGAGCACTGAGATCGTCGTAGCCGCCGACGTGTGTCTCGCCGATGAAGATCTGCGGCACGGTGCGGCGGCCTTTGGCACGCTCGACCATCGCCATCCGCAGGGTCGGATCGGTCACGTCGATCTCCTCGTACGGCACGTGCTTGTCGTCGAGCAGCGCCTTGGCGGCGTTGCAATAGGGGCACCAATTGGTGGTGTAGATCTGAATTTTGGACATCGGAAGAACCAGAATTTCGTTTCCTTCTATATGGTGTCTGTGGCGCCGCTCACAACGCGGGCAAAGCTCAGAACATCAATCTTCTCGGCGCCGCCGGCTTTGAGCGCTCGCGTCACGGCCTTGACGGTCGAGCCGGTGGTAACGACGTCGTCGACGATGACGACGCGCCGACCCTTGAGCCGGGCGATTGCATCCGGGTGCGGCATGAAGGCGCCGGCAACGTTGCGCTGGCGGGCATCGCCGGAGAGGCCCACCTGTTGGCGGGTGTTCTTCTTGCGGCTGACCAGCAGCGGATCGACGGCGAGCCCGGTGAGCTTGCCGAGCGCCCGCGCGAGCTCGGTCGACTGGTTGTAGCGCCGCGAGAACTGCCGGGTCCGGTGCAGCGGCACTGGCACCAGCACGGCGTCGGCAGCAAGCAGCTCGTGGCCACCCTGCGCCATCAATCGCGCGCAGAAACGCGCCAGCTCCGGCCGATCGCCGTATTTGAGCTTGCTGACCAGCGAGCGCGCCACGTCGTTGTAAACCACGGCGGCGCGGGCGCGATCGAAGGGCGGCGGATCGGCAATGGCCTCGGCCGACCGCGCCTCGGGCCCGAGCGAGACCTCGAACGGAATGCCGAGCACCGGGCAGAGCGGCGCCGTGATGGGCCGGAGCTTGCGGAAGCAACTGGCACAGAGCGCATCGGCGGTCGCGACCGGGGCATCGCAGCTGAGGCAGACCGGCGGATAGAGCTGATCGAGCAATGCACCGCCGAGCCAGCGCAACGGCGCGGCGATGCCGGTTTTGACAAGACTGGCGCCCGTCTCCATAACGCCATCCTGTCATTCCCGGCCGGTCCCGCCAATGCCCATCGAACGCGTCCCGCCGAAGATCTTCGACCGCGCGCTGATCGCAAAACACCTCGAACGGCGACCCGCCGGGCACGACGATTTCGTCACCCGCATGGTGCTGGCCGACCTTGAGGAGCGGCTCTCCATCGTCACCCGCAGCTTCGAGCAGGCAATCATCCTCTCGCCGGATGCCGCCGTGCTGCCAGTGGCGGGGCGCAGTGCCAACGGGCCATTTATCTTCGAGCGGGCCTCGACCATCCTGCCGGTGACCGGCGTGCCGCTGGTCGATCCGGAAGTGCTGGACCTGCCGCGGCGCGGCTACGATCTCATCGTCTCGCTGTTCGATCTCGACGTGGTTGACGACGTGCCGGGGTTCCTGGCGCGGGCGCGGGCGCATCTGCGCGGCGACGGGTTGCTGATTGCGGCGGCGATCGGCGGCGACAGCCTCACCGAATTGCGCGAGGCATTTCTCGCGGCGGATGCCGAGATCGGCGGCGGCGCGTACCTGCGGGTCGCGCCGTTTATTCCGTTGAGCGAGGCGGCGGGGCTGCTGCAGCGCGCCGGGCTGGCGCTGCCGGTGAGCGATGTCGAAACGCACATCGTCCGCTACCAGTCGGCGCTGTCGCTGATGCGGGAGTTGAAGGCGCTCGGTGCGTCGAACCCACTGGCCGATCGGGTGCCGAAGCCGGCGACGCTGACGCTGATCGAGGCGGTATCGGCGCAGTATGAACGCCTCGCCGGCGACAGCGACGGGCGCGTGCGCGCCACGCTCGAAATCATCTGGATGAGCGGCTGGGCCCCGCACGAAAGCCAGCAGAAGCCGCTGAAGCCGGGCAGCGCCGAGATCAGCTTGACGAAGGTACTCGGAACGAGACTCTAGATCCCGGCATTGTCCATGGCGTTGCCCGCCTTGTCGCTGATCCGGCCAAACATGCCTTGCACGCTACCGCCGAAAACGGTGAGCGCGGCAATGATGCCAACCGCAATCAGTCCGGCAATGAGGCCGTATTCGATGGCGGTGGCGCCGTCTTCGCTGCGAGCAAACCGCCGGAACAGTGTGGTCACTACGCCCTCCGCGATCAGAGCAGATCGCACAATGGCGCGATCAGCGGCCCGTCGGCCGGCGGCATGGGATAGTCGCGCAGATTTTGCGGCCGCACCCATTTGAGGGCGGAATGCTCCCGCGGCTGCGGCGTCCCCTGCCACTTCCGGCAGACGAAAAGTGGCATCAGAAGATGAAAGCTTTCGTAAGAGTGGGATGCAAAGCTTAACGGCGCGAGGCAGGCCGTCTTGGTCGAAATGCCCAGCTCTTCCTCGAGTTCGCGGATCAGCGCTGCTTCCGGTGTTTCACCCGTCTCGAGCTTGCCGCCCGGGAATTCCCAGAGGCCGGCCAACTGCTTGCCGGGCGGCCGCTGCGCGATCAGCACCCGGCGGTCGGCATCGACCAGCGCGCAGGCGACGACGAGAAGGATCTTGGGCTCGCTCACGCCGGGCGGGGCCGGCGGTAGGTGTAGTCGTACTGCGCCTCGTAACCGAGACCACGATAAAGCGCCTGCCCAGCGGCATTTTCGGCCGCCACATTGAGCGCGGCGACACGGGCGCCGGCAGACCAAGCCCAAGCAAGGCCCGTGCGCATCATGGCAGCGCCATAGCCCTTGCGTCGTTCGCGCGCATCGGTGACGACGTTACCGGTGATGACGATGCCCTGCGCAATCGACATCACTGCCGACGAGACCGGCCGCGCTTTCTCGCCATAGAGCACGATGCCACCGGCCTTCACGTCGAGCGCCAGCATCACCGCACGAAGCTTTGCCCGCGTTTCGTCACTGTAGCCCTGCAGCGCCTGTTGCGCGGACAGGAACCGATCGTCCAGCGGATCGTAGATCTCGACGCGCGGATCGGGTGATTTGGAACCGAGTTCCATCGCCATCAGCTTGCTACGGTCGATCGTGCTCCAGCCGGCGGCATCGAGCGCCGCAAGGATACCCGCCCCGGCGAGCGGCGTGATCCGAAAGACCGGCGGCAGCCGGCGCTCCTCGAACCAGCGTACCGACGCGGCGATGCGCTCGGCGGCATTGCCGTCGTCCGCCGGATCGAGGCTCTGCACGGAATTGGCGCGCTTCGTGTAGCCATTGGCAGCGCGGCGCAACCAGGCATGATCGTACTCACACTCGAGATCGGGCCAGCAACTCAGCGCCGCCGTCTCGATCTTCAGAGCGTCGGGCAGCGCCATGTCAGCTCCGGTAGCTGCCATTGATGTCGATATAGCCGTGCGTGAGGTCGCAGGTGTAGATGGTGGCTGTGCCGGCGCCGAGCCCGAGGCCGACGCGCAGCTCGAGGTCCTCGTTCTTCATGTAGGCCGACGCCGCCGTTTCATCGTAACCGGCGGCGCGTTCGCCGTTCTCGGCGACGGTAAAGTCACCGAAGGCGATCGAGAGCTTATCGCGATCCGCAGGCTCGCCTGCCTTGCCGACGGCCATCACCACGCGGCCCCAATTGGCATCCTCGCCGGCGATGGCGGTCTTGACCAGCGGCGAGTTGGCGATCGACTGCGCGATGCGGAAGGCGCTCTCATCGCTCACGGCGCCCTCGACGCTGACGGTCACCATCTTGGTCGCGCCCTCGCCGTCGCGCACGACGAGGATCGCGAGGTCATGCAGCACGTCGCCGAGTGCCGCCGCGAAGGCGTGCGCCCGGGGATCGTCGGCGGCATTGATGGCGTCGATCGGCGCCGCGCCGGTGGCGAACACCAGGCAGGTGTCCGACGTCGAGGTGTCGCTGTCGACCGTGATGGAGTTGAAGCTCTGCGCGATCAGCGGCTGCAACAGGCCCTGTAGAACGCCGCTCGAAATCGGCGCGTCGGTGAAGATGAAGCTCAGCATCGTCGCCATCGACGGGGCGATCATGCCTGAGCCCTTGGCAATGCCGGCGATCGAGACCGCTACGCCGTCGAACTCGACGGTGGCGGTGGCGACCTTGGCGTAGGTATCAGTGGTCATGATCGCCTTGGCGGCGTCCATCCACGGGCCGGGATTGAGCCGACCAGCCATCTCCTTGGTGACAGCCTCGAATTTCTGCGGATCGAGCGGCTCGCCAATGACACCGGTCGAGGCGAGGAACACCTCACCCGGGCTGACGCCGAGCGCCCTGGCGGCGTAATCGGCCGAGACCTGCACCGTGTTGCGGCCCTTCATGCCTGTGAACGCATTGGCGTTGCCGGAATTGACCAGCAGCGCGCGTGCGACGCCGCCCTTGAGGTTGTCGCGGCACCAGTCGACCGGCGCTGAAGGGCATTTGGACGAGGTGAAGACACCGGCGACCGTGGTGCCCGGATCGAACGCTGCGAGCAGCACGTCGGTGCGGTTCTTGTACTTGATCCCCGCTTCGGCGGTGGCAAAGCGCACGCCCGCGATCGGCGGCAGGTCAGGACAGGATTTGGGCGCGAGCGGGGAGACGGAATGAGCCATTTGGAGCCTCGTGGTTGGGAGTCCAGATGCCCGATGTTGGTGAAGGGTGCAAGACGTCAGGGGCGCGACGCAAGCTCCGCTTCGACGGCGATCAACAGGGGTGGCAGTGCATTCTGGATCGTGCCCCAGATGATATCCGCCCTGACTGCGGGATAGTCGTGGCGATAAACATTCCCCGCCCCGGCGATCTGCGTCCATGGCAAATCCGGATGTCGGGACTTGATCTGCTGATCGAGCCGACGACAGGCTTCTGAGACAATCTCGAGGCAGCGGATCACAGCGTAGAGGCGCATCGTGTCGCGGCTGAATTGGTCAAAGCTTACGCCCGCGGTAAACTCCTGCGCGTGGCCAATGGCCTCGCGGATGTCGTCCAGCCGACCGGCATCCCGGTCAAAAGGCATCGACGAGGTCGGCCAGCACCCGCTCGCGAACACGCGGCTTCAGAGCCTCGCGGTCGACAACGTCGACGGTCCCCTCGAACAAGCCGCTGATGAACTGCTGCATACCGACATAGTCGTAGACAGTGGGCTGGCGGGACCTGTCGAGTTCGATGGCGATATCGATATCGCTGTTGGGACCGGCCTCACCGCGCGCCAGGGACCCAAACAGCGCGGCGTGCCGTACCCCAAGCCGCTGAAGCTCGGGTTGGTGACTGCGCAGGACGGCGATGACTGTGTCCTTGTCCATACTTCCGAGCATAGGCCGAAAGCAGCGGTTTTGAAAGAAAAGGCCGAGATCGCTCCCGGCCTTTGTGATCTTTCGCGGCAGAACCGCTTACTGGGTGGCGCCGCCGAGCTGGGCGTCGACCTGAGCCTTGAGCTCGGCGTCGGGGATATCGATCGTCGCGGCTTTGCGGAGCTGGTCGAACAGAGCCCGGTATTTGTCGATGTAGAGCTGCTGGCCGAGCTGCTGGGTCATCGCTTCGAGCGTCGGCTTGGCGGCCGGGCGGCGATCGAGGACCTGGATGATGTGCCAGCCGAACTGCGTCTGGATGGGCTGGCTGATCTCGTTGACCTTGAGCGCGAAGGCCGCGTCGGCGAACGGCTTCACCATCTTGTCCTGGGTGAAATAGCCGAGATCGCCGCCCGAATCCTTGGCGCCGGGCTCGATCGACTTCTCCTTGGCCAGAGTGGCGAAATCGGCGCCGGCATCGAGTTGCGCCTTGATTGCCTTGGCATCGTCCTCGGTGGTCACCAAGATGTGACGGGCGTGGATCTCGTCGACCGCCGGCATCGCGGCGATCGCCTTGTCGTAGGCGGCCTTGATCTGGTCGGGCGTGATGGCGTCGGAGACGGCCTGCTTGGTGTAGGCGCGGCGCAGCGCGCGGTCGATCAGATAGCTCAGGCGCTGCTTATAGAGGTCGTCGTTCTCGAGGTTGGCGGCGTGGCCGGCCTGAGCCATGAGCTTCAGATCGATCATCTGCGCCAGTAGCGCGGCGCGGACCTGATCCTGTGGGATCTGCTGCAGGTCCTGGCCCAGATCCTCAGCCGCGAAGGCGAGGTCGGCCTCGGTGATGGTCTCGCCGCCCACGGTTGCCACCACATCGGTGGGCTTGGGCGGCGGCGGCGGTCCCTGATCGGCCGGGGCGGCCTGCGCCGACGAGGACGAGGCGTCCTGCGCGCTGACCGCGGCCGGCAGGCCGCAAAGGGTCAATGCGAACAGCACGAGGACCAGAATTTTGAGGAAGCCGGGCAGTTGCGCCGGCCGGATGTGAGACGTCATTTGGCAGTTGGCTCCTTCGCGATCGCCTGACCCTCTAGGCGCGCGGCCGGTGGTTTGGCCGATTTCGCCTCCGTTGACAAGCCAGACCCCCGCTCTTACATACCCGCAACGCTTCTAAACGCCCGCAAAGCGGCGGTTTTTGGCCCGCCCGGCCCAGAACAAAATGCCGCCGCCGGCGCCCCCAATTGAGGCGCCATCAAGACAAGGAATGCCCCATGGTTCTCGCCAGTATCGCCAAGGCGATCTTCGGCTCTGCCAACGACCGTCAGGTCAAGAAGTACCAGCCCAAGGTCGATGCCATCAACGCTCTCGAGCCGGCGATGGCCAAGCTGAGCGATGCGGAACTGCGGGCCAAGACTGCCGAGTTCAAGGCCGAGGTCAAGGCGGGCAAGAAGCTCGAGGACATGATCGTTCCGGCCTTCGCGGTGGTCCGCGAGGCGAGTAAGCGCGTCCTCGGCATGCGGCACTTCGATGTGCAGCTGGTCGGCGGCATGGTGCTCAACGACCGCTCGATCGCCGAGATGCGAACCGGCGAAGGCAAGACTCTGGTGGCGACGCTGGCGGTCTATCTCAACGCGCTCACCGATGAGGGCGTGCATGTCGTCACCGTCAACGACTACCTCGCCAAGCGCGACTCCGCCTGGATGGGCCAGATCTACAAATTCCTCGGGCTGAGCGTCGGCGTGATCGTCCACGGGCTGAGCGATGCCGAGCGCAAGGCGAGCTACGCCGCCGACGTAACCTACGGCACCAACAACGAGTTCGGCTTCGACTACCTCCGCGACAACATGAAGTATTCGCGCGACCAGATGGTGCAGCGCGGCCACGCCTACGCCATCGTCGACGAAGTGGACTCGATCCTCGTCGACGAAGCCCGCACGCCGCTGATCATCTCCGGTCCGACCGAGGACCGTTCCGACCTCTACATCAAGGTCGACGAGATCATGCTCCAGATCGGCGAGGGCGATTTCGACCACGACGAGAAACAGCGCTCGGTGACCTTCACCGAGAGCGGCACCGAAAAGCTCGAGGGCCTGCTGCGCGACGCCGGGCTGCTCAAGGGCGAGGGCATGTACGACATCGAGAACGTCAACCTCGTGCACCACGCCAACTCGGCGCTCAGGGCACACAAGATGTTCTCCAAGGATAAGGACTACATCGTCCGTAACGACGAAGTGGTGATCATCGACGAGTTCACCGGCCGCATGATGCCGGGCCGCCGTTACTCCGAAGGCCTGCACCAGGCGCTGGAAGCCAAGGAACACGCCAAGATCCAGCCCGAGAACCAGACGCTCGCCTCGATCACCTTCCAGAACTATTTCCGCCTCTACAAGAAGCTCGCCGGCATGACCGGTACGGCGGCGACGGAAGCGGAAGAATTCGCCAACATCTACAACCTCAACGTCGTCACCGTGCCGACCAACGTGGCGGTGATCCGCAAGGACGACGACGACGCCATCTTCCGCACCGCCGACGAGAAATTCGCCGAGATCACCAATGTGATCATCGACTGCCAGAAGCGCGGCCAGCCGGTGCTGGTGGGCACGACGTCGATCGAAAAGTCGGAAATGCTCGCCGATTTGCTGAAGCAAAAGGGCATCGGCAATATGCAGGTGCTGAATGCCCGCTACCACGAGCAGGAAGCCGCGATCATCGCCGACGCCGGCGTGCCGGGCGCGGTGACTATCGCGACCAACATGGCCGGCCGCGGCACCGACATCCAGCTCGGCGGCAATCTCGAGATGCGGACGGAAAAGGAAGCCGCCGGCCTCGAAGGCGTCGAGCGCGACATCAAAATTTCCCGCATCAAGGAGCAGATCGCGAGCGCCAAGCAGAAGGCGCTCGAAGCCGGCGGCCTGATGGTGATCGGCACCGAGCGGCACGAGAGCCGCCGTATCGACAACCAGCTGCGCGGCCGTTCCGGCCGCCAGGGCGACCCGGGGCATTCGAAGTTCTTCCTGTCGCTGCAGGACGATCTGATGCGCATCTTCCCGGTCGAGAGCATGGATTCGATGCTGGGCAAGCTCGGCCTCGAGCAGGGCGAGTCGATCACCCACCCGTGGGTCACCAAGGCTATTGAGCGCGCCCAGGGCCGCGTCGAAGCGCGCAACTTCGATATCCGCAAGAACATCCTCAAATACGACGACGTGATGAATGACCAGCGCAAGGTCATCTTCGAACAGCGTCTCGAGCTGATGGACAAGGAGGACGTCGCCGAAACCATCGACGATATGCGCCACGACGTGGTCGACGGCATCATCCAGCGCGCCATCCCGGACCGGTCTTACCCCGAGCAGTGGAAGACCGAGCAGCTCGACGCCGAGCTCAAGCAGTTCCTCAACCTCGACATCGAGACCAAGCACTGGACCGAGGAAGAGGGCATCGACATCGAGATCGTGCGCGAGCGCCTGATCAAGGCGGCCGACGAAGCCGCCGCGGCCAAGGTCGCCCGCTTCACACCCGACATCATGCGGCAGGTTGAGAAATCGCTGCTGCTGCAGTCGATCGACAATCTCTGGCGCGAGCACCTAGTGACGCTCGACCATCTGAGCAAGGTGGTCGGCTGGCGCGGCCTCGCGCAGCGCGATCCGCTCAACGAATACAAGCAGGAAGCCTATGAGCTGTTCCAGAAGCTTCTCAGCGACATGCGCGAGATGGTCATCACCCAGATGAGCCATATCGAGCTGCAGGTCCGTCCGCCTGAGCAGCAGGCCCTGGACCTCAGCCGCATGAGCGAAATCCATATCGACCCGACCTCGGGCGAGAACGACGCGGCATCCGACTATACCGGCACCATCGGTGGCGCCTTTGCGTCGGCAGGCGCGCTGGCGGGACTCGGCGGCGATGTCGCCGAAGCCGATCCGCGGCTCCGCCCGATCGACCCCAAACTGCTGATCGGCGTCTCCCGCAACGCCCCCTGCCCGTGCGGCTCAGGCAAGAAGTTCAAGCACTGTCACGGATCGTTCTAAATCATAAGGATTTCAAGTACTTACGATTTAGGTTGTAGGTGCGCAATAGGTGTGCAAGCTGTGCATTAGGGTGCATTCCTAAGCAAAACCTAGGCAACAGCTATGGCGGGGCTGACGCATATCGAGGACGGCAAGGCTGCCGTCTATAAGCGTGAAGGCACCTACTATGCCCGCATTCGGGTGGACGGGAAGTACGTCCACCGCACGCTAAAGACCGGTGATCTGTCGGCGGCGATCAAGGCAACGCAGAAGCTCGTCCACCAATTCGAGTTCAGTGCCGAACACGGCATCCCGGTTAGCGCCAAGAAGTTCTCCGTCGTCATCGATGAGTATGTGGCGTTCCGGAAGCGCGAGAACGAGCACGGTCGGACGTCGGATGGCATGATGCGGCAGATCGAGCGCGTCGTGCGGTTCTGGCAAGCCTACGCCGGCAGCAAGCTCATTTCGGCGATCGGCGACAAGGAGCTGCGCGACTACGTCCAGTGGCGAC
>CAZNAE010000126.1:9438-9729 GCA_964570695.1 uncultured Devosia sp. | reverse complement strand
GGCCGGGTGAATGACTTCGGCCGCGCCAACGGCAATCTGACACTCCATGGCAAGCACGATATGGCTATCGCGGTTCGCCGCGCCGAGAGGCCAATCGCGGTTGGAGGCTCCGGCCTCACCGCGAAGTGATGTTTCGAGCTCCCTCAGGGTAGTCGCGTCATTGGGGCCGGCGACATGGAGCCGGGAAAATGTTTGCAAGTGGGGCATGGGCTGCATTCGCAACATTGAAGGTACGGTTCTCCAGATTCAGCGATAGTCGGCACAATCGGCCGTGACGCCGGCCAGCTCGTG
>CAZNAE010000126.1:0-9428 GCA_964570695.1 uncultured Devosia sp. | reverse complement strand
TCGTGCGCGACGCCGCGAGAGGTGATCGCAGTTCGGGCGCGAAGGTCGAGGACGGCGCCAAGAGCCGCCAGAGCCAGCACCGGGTGGCGGCCTTCGACGCTCTCATCGAGCCAGTCGGGAACGTCGAGAAAGCGGGTGAGAGTGCAGAGCCAATCACGATCATCACGGCAAAGGCGCCGGACAGTCCAGGCTGGCGCCTCAAGAGCGATCAGCTCCATCACTGCCTCGGTCCAGGCCTCGCATGCGACCAGGCGGTCCAGCCGACCTGTCTTGCCGATAGTTCTCAAGGTCATGAGGCGTGGGCTCGCCGCAAAGACCTCCCCGAACAGCACGGCAGACGCCCTCGTGGCCCTCGTCAATTTGTTCGCAAGTTTGTCGAGGTCGTCTCGCCTGTCAGACTGGATGAACATTTGTTGCCTCCTGGACCGCGGGGTCCCGCCCCAACATGCTCAGAAGCGCATAGGGAAACGAGACGGCTGGGCCGGCCGCGGTATAGCGGCGGCATAGGAATAGCGGGTTGATTTTGTAGCCGTCGCATCGTGGATCAGCGAAATTGATCCAGCCGAGGCACTTATATAATTCCTATACCGCGGGCCTCCCACCCTCCTAGATTTCCTACACCTGGGAGTGCGACACCAGCGTCGCGCCGAAACGCACTCGGCCCGTCAGAGCTGACGACCAGTCGTCGACTTCGTCCGGGTTGTCGCGGCTTTGGAATCGGATTCTTACCGACAGGAGCACGCCATGATGGACGTGATCGTCTTGGGATTGGGTGTCGTCTTCTTCGTGGCGACCATTGCGTACGCCTATGCGTGCGACCGGCTTTAGGAGGCACAGGTGATCTTCGATTACGCACTCGCCGGCCTCGTGGTTGCCGGCCTTCTCGTCTATCTCACCTACGCTCTGCTGCGGCCTGAGCGGTTCTAGGAGACAATCATGACCGTTATCGGCTGGACCCAGATCCTGTTGTACTGCGCCATCATCGTGGCGCTGACGCCGGTGCTTGGCGCGTACATGACGCGCGTCTTCAACGGCGAACACACCTGGCTGTCACCCATTCTGCGGCCCATTGAAGGGGCCATCTACTGGGCCGGCGGCGTCGACGAAAAAAAAGAACAGCACTGGCTCACATACGCCGTTGGCATGCTGCTGTTTCATGCCGGCGGCGCCCTCGTCATCTACCTGGTGTTGCGCCTTCAGGGTTCTCTGCCGTTCAATCCGGCCGGAATGGGGGCGGTGGCTTCGGATCTGTCGTTCAACACGGCGATCAGTTTCATCACCAACACCAACTGGCAGAACTACGGCGGCGAAAGCACGATGTCGTATTTGAGCCAGATGCTCGCCCTGGCGCACCAGAACTTCCTCTCGGCGGCGGCCGGTATCGTCCTCGCGGTGGTGGTAATCCGCGGCTTTGCCCGGCACTCGGTTAAGACCGTCGGCAACTTCTGGGTCGATATCACCCGATGCACACTCTACATCCTGCTGCCGATCTGCGTAGTGTTCACGCTGTTCCTGGTTTGGCAGGGCATCCCGCAGACTTTGGGGTCCTACGTCAACGCCACGACGCTGGAGGGCGGCAGCCAGACCATCGCGGTCGGCCCGGTCGCGTCGCAGATCGCCATCAAGATGCTCGGCACCAATGGTGGCGGCTTTTTCAACGCCAACGCCGCGCATCCCTTCGAGAACCCGACGGCGCTCAGCAATTTTGTCCAGATGATCTCCATCTTCGCGCTCGGCGCGGCCCTCACCAACGTCTTCGGGCGAATGGTCGGCAACCAGCGCCAAGGCTGGGCAATCCTGGCAGTGATGGGCGTGCTGTTCCTCGCCGGCGTCGTGGTCTGCTACTGGGCCGAAGCCAACGGCACCAATCTGCTGAACTCGCTCGGTCTCACCGGCGGCAATATGGAGGGCAAGGAGACCCGATTCGGCATCGTCGCGTCCTCGCTGTTTGCCGTGATCACGACGGCCGCCTCGTGCGGCGCAGTCAATGCCATGCACGACAGCTTCACCGCGCTCGGCGGCATGATCCCGCTGATCAACATACAGCTGGGTGAGATCATCATCGGCGGCGTCGGCTCAGGCCTCTACGGCATGCTGCTCTTCGTCATCGTTGCGATCTTCGTGGCGGGCCTGATGGTCGGCCGCACACCGGAGTACATCGGCAAGAAGATCGAGGGCAAGGAGGTGAAAATGGCCATGCTCGCCATTCTCATTCTGCCGCTGATGTCTCTGGGTTGGACCGCCGTGTCGTCGGTGGTGCCATTCGGCGTGAGCCAGCTCGGCAACGCCGGCCCGCACGGCTTCTCCGAAATGCTTTACCTGTTCACGTCCAGCGTCGGCAACAATGGTTCTGCCTTCGGTGGCATCACGGCCAATACGCTGTTCTACAATCTGGCCGGTGCCATGGCGATGATGGTCGGCCGCTTCTGGATGATCATTCCAGCTCTGGCGATCGCCGGATCGCTCGCCGCGAAGAAGTCGATACCGGCCTCCGCCGGCACCTTCCCCACGACGGGCGGGCTGTTCGTCGGCCTTGTGGTGGGAACCATCGTCATCGTCGGCGGTCTCACTTACTTCCCTGCGCTCGCGCTCGGTCCCATCGTCGAGCACCTCGCGATGACCGCCGGCACCTTGTTCTGATCGGAGCAATTCCAATGGAATCCTCAATTCTTCGCAACCGGGCGCCATCGCGGGCGCTGATTGATCCGGCGATCGTAATACCGGCCATTCGTTCGGCCTTCGTCAAACTCGATCCCCGGGTCATGGCCAAGAAACCGGTAATGTTCGTCCTCGAGATGGTCACACTGCTGACGACGGTGATCCTGATCAAGGATGTCGTCACCGGTGGCGGACAGCTCGGCTTCGAGTTCCAGATCGTGCTCTGGCTGTGGTTCACGGTGTTGTTCGCCAACTTTGCCGAAGCCGTGGCCGAAGGCCGCGGCAAGGCCCAGGCCGACGCGCTGCGCAAGCAACGCACGGAGACGTCCGCCAAGCTGCTCAAGGGCAGCGGTCGGGAATTCAACCTGGTACCTGGTGCCGGCCTCAAGATCGGCGATCTGGTCCTGGTCGAGGCTGGTGACATTATCCCGTCGGACGGCGAGATCGTCGAGGGCGTCGCCTCGGTCAACGAAGCGGCGATCACCGGTGAGTCGGCGCCCGTTATTCGTGAGTCCGGTGGGGACCGTTCGGCTGTTACCGGCGGCACGCAGGTCCTGTCCGACTGGATTCGCGTCCGCATCACCGCAGCCGCGGGCTCGACCTTCCTCGACCGCATGATCAAGCTGGTCGAGGGTGCCGAGCGCCAGAAGACGCCGAACGAGATTGCACTTAACATTCTCCTGATCGGCCTCACACTCGTCTTTGCCTTTGCGACCGTCACCATCCCGTTCTATGTCGCCTATGCCGGTGGCACGATATCGGTGGTGATCCTCGTCGCGCTTTTCGTGACGCTGATCCCGACCACGATCGGTGCGCTGCTGTCGGCGATCGGTATTGCCGGCATGGATCGGCTGGTGCGCTTCAACGTGCTTGCCGTCTCGGGCCGGGCCGTGGAAGCGGCCGGCGACGTCGACACTCTGCTGCTCGACAAAACTGGCACCATCACGCTGGGCAATCGGCAGGCGTCCGAGTTCCGTCCGGTCAAGGGCGTGACCGAAGCCGAGTTGGCCGACGCCGCACAGATGAGCTCGCTCGCCGACGAGACACCGGAAGGCCGCTCGATCGTTGTCCTCGCCAAGGAAAAATACGGCATCCGCGGCCGCGAGGTCGGCGAGGTGCAGGCCAGCTTCATTCCGTTCACGGCGCAGAGCCGGATGAGCGGCGTCGAGATCGGCGGGTTGTGGATCCGGAAGGGAGCCGTCGACTCGATCCTCAAGTTTGTCGGACCGGCGAATAATTCTCGAGAAATCACGGACATCGCGGATGGCATCGCGAAGGCTGGCGGTACGCCACTGGCGGTGGCCAAGGACGGCAAGCTCTTGGGGGTCATTCACCTCAAGGACATCATCAAAGGCGGCATCAAGGAACGCTTCGCCGAACTTCGCCGCATGGGCATCCGAACGGTGATGATCACCGGCGACAATCCGATGACGGCGGCGGCCATCGCCGCGGAAGCCGGCGTTGATGATTTCCTCGCGCAGGCGACCCCCGAGGACAAACTGCGGCTCATCCGCGACGAACAGGGCAAGGGCAAACTCGTGGCCATGTGCGGCGACGGCACCAACGATGCGCCAGCCCTCGCTCAGGCCGATGTTGGCGTGGCCATGAACACCGGTACCCAGGCCGCTCGCGAGGCTGGCAACATGGTCGATCTCGATTCCAATCCGACCAAGCTCATCGAAATCGTGGAAATCGGCAAGCAACTGCTGATGACCCGCGGCTCGCTCACCACCTTCTCGATCGCCAACGACGTCGCCAAGTACTTTGCCATCATCCCGGCGATGTTTGTGGCCTTCTATCCGCAACTGCAGGTGCTCAACATTATGCAGCTGCATAGTCCGCAGAGCGCCATTCTATCGGCGATCATCTTCAACGCCCTGATCATCATTGCGCTGATCCCGCTTGCCCTGCGCGGTGTGAAATATCGCGCGGTCGGCGCCGCCCAGCTGCTGCGGCGCAACCTGCTCATTTACGGCGTCGGTGGCGTCATCGTTCCGTTCATCGGCATCAAGGCGTTGGATCTGCTGATCACCGCCCTTCACCTTGCTTGAGGAGATCTTCAATGCTCTCGCAAATCCGCCCCGCCATCGTGCTGCTGATCGCCTTGACGGTCATCACCGGGCTCATCTACCCACTGGTGATGACGCCCATCGCCGGCGCCATCTTCCCCTATCAGGCGCAAGGTAGCCTGCTCACGGACAAGTCCGGCAAGGTGATCGGTTCTGCCCTAATCGGGCAGGACTTCACCTCGGACAAGTACTTCCATGGCCGCCCGTCGGCGACGCTTGGCCCAGATCCGGCCGATGCGACGAAGACCACGCTCGTGCCGTACAATGCCGTCAACTCGATGGGCTCCAATCTGGGTCCCACCAGCAAGGCCCTGTCGGACCGCGTTGCCGCCGACGTCGCCAAGCTCAAGGCCGAGAACCCGAATATGCCCGTGCCGGTCGATCTCGTGACCACTTCGGGCAGCGGGCTCGACCCTGACGTCTCGCCTGAGGGTGCGCTGTTCCAGGTGCCTCGTATCGCCAAAGCTCGTAGTCTGCCAGAGCAGCAGGTGAGCCAACTGGTGGCCCAGCACACGGAAGGCAGGTTCCTCGGCTTTATCGGTGAACCGCATGTCAACGTCTTGCAGCTCAATCTGGCGCTCGATCAACTGGCGGCGAAATAGTATGCCAAGCCCGCAAGGCTCAAAATGACGGACCAAAGTGGCTGACGAGCGAGACGGCCGGCCGTCGCCGGATGCGCTGCTGGAACTGGCGCGGCAGGACGAGAGCCGCGCCGGTCGTCTGAAGGTCTTTCTCGGCGCCGCTCCCGGCGTCGGGAAGACCTACGAGATGCTGCAGAACGTCCGGGCCCGCCAGCGCGAAGGCGTCGATATCGTCGTCGGCTACGTCGAGACGCACGGTCGCAAGGAGACCGCTGCACTGCTCGACGGCCTCGAACTCATTCCGCGCCGTAGCATCGACTACAAAGGCCAGATGCTTGAGGAGATGGACCTCGACGCCATCCTCGCGCGTCATCCGAAGATCGTCGCCGTTGACGAACTCGCTCATACCAATGCTGACGGCAGCCGCCATCCCAAGCGCTACCTTGATGTCGAGGAGCTGCTGTCCAACGGCATCGACGTCTACACGACTCTCAACGTCCAGCACGTCGAGAGCCTCAACGACGTCGTTGCCCAGATCACCCACGTGCGGGTCCGCGAGACGATCCCGGACTCGGTGCTCGATCAGGCCGACGAAATCGAGCTGGTTGATCTCACTCCGGGCGACCTGCTGCAGCGCCTGAAAGAGGGCAAGATCTACGTGCCCGAGCAGGCCGAGCGGGCGCTCGAACATTTCTTCTCGCACGACAATCTGACCGCTCTGCGCGAACTGGCTCTACGCCGCACCGCGGAGCGCGTCGATGAGCAGTTGCTGAGCCGCATGCAGGCGCAGGCCATTCCCGGTCCCTGGGCCGCAGGGGATAGGCTCCTCGTATGCGTCAATGAAGATCCCCGCGCTCTTGGCCTCGTCCGGTACGCCCGACTGCTGGCCGACCGCCTGCACGCCCCGTGGACCGCGCTCTACGTCGAATCTCGCCGAACCGCGCAGCTCGACGACGCCCAGCGTGACCGCATCGCCGAGGCATTGCGACTGGCGCAGTCGCTCGGCGCCGAAGCCATCACGATCCCCGGCGGCGGCCGCCACACCGCCGACGATGTGATCGGCTATGCCAAGTCCAACAACATCACCCAGATCATCATCGGCAAGTCTGCTCGCAGCCGCTGGTTCGAACTGGTCAACGGATCGGTGGTTGGAGGACTCATCGCGCAGGCTGGGCACATCGCCGTCAATGTGGTGCCGGGCGAGAAGGAGAACGCCGCCCCACGCGTTGCAGTGCCGGTCACGAGTAGCGCCAGGCCGTTCGATTTCAAGATCTACGCCCAAGCCGCGCTGATCATCGGCATTGCCCTCGGACTTGGGGTGGTGCTGCAGCCGCTCATCAGCGACTCCAACGTCGATCTGGTTTTTCTGACGGGCGTCGTCGCGGTGGCTGTGCGGTTCGGACTCTGGCCGTCCATCTTTGCCAGCATCCTTGCGGCGCTCGGGTACAACTTCTTCTTCACCCAGCCCTATATGAGCCTGGAGATTTACGACCCCAGAAGCGTCCTCGCGGTCGTGTTTTTCACCATCGTCGCCATCGTGGTGTCCAATGTTGCGGCCCGCGCACAGGTACAGGCGGTGGCCGCGCTGGCGCGAGCTCGGACGACAGAATCGCTCTACGCTTTCTCGCGCAAACTGGCGGGTGTCGGCGCCCTCGACGACGTGCTCTGGGTGACCGCGTATCAAATCGCGCTCATGCTGAAAGCGAGTGTGGTGCTACTCCTGCCCGAGAAAGGCAACCTCGAGGTCAAGGCCGGATATCCGCCTGAGGACACGCTCGAGCCTGCCGACGTCGCCGCAGCAAAATGGGCCTGGGAGAACAACCGCCCCGCCGGTCGCGGCTCGGATACCCTGACGGGCGCCAAATGGCTATTCCTGCCGATGACAACGGGCAGTGGCCCTATCGGCATGATTGGCCTTGCTGGAGGCCAGGTCGGGCTCAACCTCACTCCCGATCAGCGGCGGTTGCTCGAGGCCTTAATCGATCAAGGCGCTCTGGCGATCGAGCGCGTCAATCTGGTCGAGGATATCGAAAAGACGCGCCTGTCCATGGAGACCGAAAAGCTCCGATCGGCCATTTTGACCTCCCTCTCGCACGACCTCAAGACCCCGCTTGCCTCGGTGCTGGGCGCCGCCGGTGCCTTGCGCGACCTCAGCGGCTTGTCGGAGCCGCAGAGGAAGGATCTACTGAGCACCATCATCGACGAGGCCGAAAGGCTCAATCGCTTTATCGCCAATTTGCTCGATATGATGAAGCTCGAGTCTGGTGCCATCCGCTTGAACAGCGGACTGCACGATGTCAGCGAGATCGTCGGAAGCGTGCTGCGCCGGGCCGAAAAGATCCTGGCCGCCCACAAGATCGAGGTGGTGCTGGCTCCCGATCTGCCGATGGTCGATGTCGATCCGGTGTTGTTCGAGCAGGTACTATTCAACGTCCTCGATAACGCCTCAAAATATTCGCCGCCTGGCACCACGGTGCGCATCCGCGCCGAACAGACCCACGACAAGATCCGGCTGCAGATCGAGGATGAGGGCGACGGCATTCCGGCGGGCGAGGCGGAACACATCTTCGACCGGTTCCATCGCGCCACGAAGGGCGATCAGGTTCGGGCCGGCACCGGCCTCGGGTTGACGATCGCGCGAGGCTTTATCGAAGCGATGGGCGGCACGATCTCCGCCGGCAACCGCATCGACCACAGTGGCGCGGTGTTTACGCTGGAGTTGCCGATACCACTGGTGACCAGGCAACTTGGGCCGACCCCATGAGCACGCCGTTGAAAGTGCTGGTGATCGATGACGAGCCGCCGATCCGTAAGCTGTTGCGCATGGGTCTCGGCTCGCAGGGCTATGAGGTACTTGAGGCGCCGACTGGTAAGGCCGGTCTTGATCTGCTTGCACAGCAGCCCGCCCTTGTGATCCTCGACCTCGGTCTGCCTGACATCGACGGCCTGGATGTGCTGCAGACCATGCGACTGCGAAACGAATCTATCCCCATCGTTGTGTTATCCAGCCGCGGCGACGAGATTTCAAAGGTCAGGGCCCTGGACCTCGGGGCAGACGATTTTGTGACCAAGCCGTTTGGAATGGACGAGCTCTTGGCCCGCATGCGGGCTGCAGTGCGGCATCAGCTTCAGACCCAGGGCGAGCGGCCGATTTTCAAAGTCGGTGATCTGTCGGTTGATCTGGTGCGTCGCAGCGTCAAGGTGAGGGACACTGAGGTCAAACTCTCACCGAAGGAATACGAACTGTTGCGCATCCTTGTGCAGCACGCCGGCAAGGTGTTGACCCACCGGTTCCTCCTCGGCGAACTATGGGACACGCTCACCGACGCGCAATATCTGCGCGTCTACGTTCGCCAACTGCGCCAGAAGATCGAAGCCGATCCCGAGCGTCCACAATATGTTTTGACGGAGACCGGCATCGGTTACCGTCTGAAGGCTCCCGACTGAGCGTCACGGCGGTACAATGGCAAACAACGAGATAGCCCGACCGAACCAGGTCGTTCTTCTGGACGGGACACTCGACAAGCCCCGATTGCTTCGCGATCTTGCCGAGCGCGCCGCAACCGCCCTCGGACTCGACGGCTCCAAACTTGCCGCCGCACTGATACGACGCGAGGATCTAGGCTCCACCGGGCTCGGCGGGGGGATCGCCATTCCGCACACGCGAGTTCCGGGAGTTCAAAAGCCCTTTTCCATTCTGGCCATTTTGCGCACACCAATTGCGTTCGATGCGATCGACGACCAACCTGTGGACGTCGTGTTTCTGCTGGTTGCACCGGACAACGGCGATGCGCTCAAGGCATTGGCCGGAATCTCCCGCATCCTCCGCGAGCCGACAGTCCTCGAGCGGCTGCGCCACGCGCTTTCGGCGCAGGCGGCATACGACGTGCTCGATCCTTGACAGGTCGTTGGCCCAAAAGGCTACCAAACTTGCGAAGTGAAGGAGGCGGCTACCAGGGGTAGAGGGTCTCCATTTTTAGGCCTTCAAACGCAATCGTCTGTCCGCCTGTCTGTCGTCCGAGCAGCGCGCCCGCTGAGGCCCAGGAACAGCCACTAGTGTCCTGACTCCCTCTCCGCCACTTCCGCCTCACCCAGCACCACCCAAAATGCTGCTATGTCG
>CAZNAE010000125.1:0-9772 GCA_964570695.1 uncultured Devosia sp. | reverse complement strand
CCGGCCCTGGCCGCTTCCGCCAGTTCATGCAGTTCGACGCCGACACCGTCGGCGCGGCAGGCCCCGAAGCTGACGCCGAGATGTGCATGATGATGGCTGACACAATGGACGCGCTCGGCCTGGCCGGGAAGTACGTGGTGAAGGTGAACAGCCGGAAGGTGCTGGATAGTGCGATGGACGCGTCAGCCATCGACCCGTCAAGGCGCCTTCAGGTACTGCGCGCAATCGACAAATACGACAGGCTTGGTGCGGGCGGCGTGATGGCGCTTCTGGGAGACGGTCGCGTCGATGAAAGCGGTGACAAGACAGAGGGTGTCGGCCTCTCGCTCCCCATAATTACGTTCCTAATGAACCTGCTAGTCGCCGAGTCCCTTAAGCAAAGCGTACCTAACAGCTCGAAGCTTCAGCAGTTGCGAGGACTGCTGCCGTCCAATGAGAGCTACCAAGCCGCCATTCAAGAGCTTGTAGCGATGGCAGGGCAGTTCGACGCCGCAGGGTACGGCTCGGACCGCATCCGCATCGACCCCTCCGTCGTCCGCGGCCTCGAATACTACACCGGCCCGGTTTTCGAGATCGAACTGACCTTCCCCGTCACCAACGAGAAGGGCGAGCAGGTCGTCTTCGGCTCCGTCGGCGGTGGCGGTCGCTACGACGGTCTCGTCTCGCGCTTCCGCGCCGAGCAGGTGCCGGCGACGGGCTTTTCCGTCGGCGTATCGCGACTGGCCAACGCGCTGAAGATGACCGGCAATCTCACCGCCGAGCAGAACGCCGGTCCAGTCGTGGTCCTCGTGCTCGATCGCGATCCTGTAGCCATTGCCGACTACCAGAAGATGACCAGCGAGCTGCGCCAGGCCGGCATCCGCGCCGAGATGTACCTCGGCGCCTCCGGTATGAACGCGCAGATGAAATATGCGGATCGCCGCAACGCCGCGGCCGCAGTGATCGTCGGCTCCAACGAACGCGCGGAGGGCAAGGTCACGATCAAGGACCTGATCGCCGGCGCCGAGCAGGCCAAGGCCATCAAGGACAATGCCGAGTACAAGGCCGCCAAGGTCGGGCAGGTGGTCGTCGCCCGTGCCGATCTCGTCGCCGAGCTGAGCAAGATTCCCGCCGTGGCGCGGATGAGGGCAGGGGCCTGATGGTCACCAAGACGCCCAGCGAACGCCGCGGTGCGATGGTCCGGCTCGTCGAGTCGCGTACCGTCGTGCGCGTCGCGCCGCCGCTGTTGCTGCCGGCCGGCCCTTACCTCGATCTTGCCGGCGAGGAGTTCGGCCGGCAGTTGCTGCTGACCACCGCCAACAACGGCGTCGACTATTGCCTGCGGCCCGATTTCACCCTGCCGATCGCCAAATCTTACCTCGACGAGGGTATGGCAGGCACACCCGGCGCTTACACCTATCTCGGCCCGATCTTCCGGCAGGAGAACGGCATTCCGATCGAGTATGAGCAGGCCGGACTCGAGCTGCTCGGCCAGCCCGACGGGGTCTCGGCCCTCGACCAAGTGCTGACCTTCGCTCGCTGGGCGCTTGCCATCTACGACATCACCGCGCCATCGGTGCGGCTCGGCGGCGTTGGCCTGTTCGAATCCTTCCTTGCGGCGCTCGGCATCTCGCCGCAATGGCAGTCGCGCATTCGCCATCGCTTCGGCCATCCGATCGCCATGCAACGGTTGATGGAGCGGCTGACCAACCCGGATCGCCGTGTCGCCGGCGCCGCGCCCGATGCGATCGAGACCATCGTCGAGATCATCACCGACAACATGCTGTCGGCCGGCCTCAGCCTTGTCGGCTCGCGCCTGCCCGAGGAGATCGCCGAGCGCTATCTCGAAAAGCAGGCGCTCGACGCGGTGCCGATCCCCGAAGACAAGGTTCAGTTGCTCACCGACTATCTCGGCATCGTCGATGTGCCGCAGCGCGCGCTCGACAAGATCTGGAAGATGACGCAGAAGGCCGGCATCGATCTTGAGGCGTCGCTCAACATTGTGCGCTCGCACGCCGCGGCCCTGATCGCGCTGTCGCCCAAGGCCGAAGTGATCTTCGATGCCGGCTTCTCGCCGCGCCTCGACTACTACACCGGCGTGGTGTTCGAGATGGCGGGTGTCGACGGCGACATCCTCGCCTCTGGCGGCGAATACGACCGGCTGCTCGACCGGCTCGGTGCTACCGAGCCGGTGACGGCGTCGGGTTGCGCCCTCTGGACCGACCGCCTCGAGCGCGAATCCATTCGACTCCAGCAGGGGGACACGCCGTGAGCGAAGAAGGCCTGGTGCTCGCCGTCCCCTCGAAGGGCCGGCTCGAGGAGGAAACCCGCCGCGTCTTCGGCGAGTCGCGCCTGCCGATCGCCCGGCCGGGTGGCGCGCGCTCCTATTCCGGTTCGATCAAAAGCCAGCCGCAGGTGAATGTGAGGTTCTATCCGGCGGCTGAAATTGCCCGCGAGTTGATCCTCGGCACGATCGATATGGGCGTCACCGGCTCGGATCTGATCCACGAGGCGGCCGAGAATGGTGAAGAGAACGTCGTTTTCGTGAAGGCGCTGGACTTCGGGCAGGCCAACGTCGTGGTCGCAGTACCCGACGCCTGGATCGACGTTACGCAGATGGTCGACCTAGCCGATGTCGCCTCCGACTTCCGCAACCGGCACGGCCGCTGGCTGCGCGTCGCGACCAAATATGTGCACCTGACGCGGAAATTCTTTTCCGACTGGGGCATTGCCGAATACCGCATCGTCGAAAGCGCCGGCGCCACCGAAGCGGCCCCCGCGGCGGGTGCAGCCGACCTCATCGTCGACATCACCTCGTCGGGCGAGACGCTTGGCGCCAATGCGCTCCGCATCCTCGAGGACGGCCTGATCATGAAGAGCGAGGCAAACCTCGTCGTCTCCAAGACCGCCGACTGGACGCCGCTGAAGAAGGCGCAGCTCGAAGCCCTGCTGTCGATGATGGGTGGCATCGCGCCGGGCACCAGCACGCTGCTTTAGCCGCCGGTCGCTTCCCGGTAAGAGAGATCACTCCCTTTCCCGGGCGATTCGCTTGGCCGAGCTCGAACTCACCATCCTGATGCCCTGCCTCAACGAGGCGGAGACGCTGACCGTCTGCATCGGCAAGGCGCGCGGCTTCCTCGATCGCACCGGCATCGCCGGCGAGGTGCTGATCGCCGACAACGGCTCGACCGACGGCAGCCGCGAGATCGCCGTCAAGGCCGGAGCCCGCGTCGTGGCTGTGGCGACCAAAGGCTACGGCGCAGCGCTGGCCGCGGGGATCGAGGCGGCACAGGGTCGCCTCGTCATCATGGGCGACGCCGACGACAGCTATGACTTCGCCCATCTCGACGCCTTCGTCGCCGCCCTGCGCGCCGGCAACGCGCTGGTGATGGGCAACCGCTTCAAGGGTGGCATCTCGCCGGGAGCCATGCCCTGGCACCACAAATACATCGGCAACCCGGTGCTGAGTTTTCTCGGCCGGCTGTTTTTCCGTACCAAGGCGTCGGACTTCCACTGCGGCCTGCGCGGCTTCGATCGCGACGCAATCATCGGCCTCAATCTCCGCACCTCCGGAATGGAGTTCGCCTCCGAGATGCTCGTCAAGACGACGCTCAGTGGTCTGCCGGTCGCAGAGGTCCCGACAACGCTCAGCAAAGACGGCCGCAGCCGGCCGCCACACCTGCGCTCGTTCCGAGACGGCTGGCGGCATCTGCGCTTCCTGCTACTGTTCTCGCCGCGCTGGCTCTTCCTCTATCCTGGGCTGGCGCTCCTCGCCTTCGGCCTTTTCCTCGGCACCCTGCTGATCTACGGCCCGGTGAGCATTTCCCCCACGGTCGAGCTCGACGAGAAGAGTTTCCTTGGCGCCGCGATGTGCATCCTTGTGGGCCTGCAGGCCGTGAGTTTCGCCATCATCGGCCGCCGTTTCGCCTCCCGTTACGGCTTCATCCCGCACTCGAAGAGCTTTGACGGCGTGCTCGAGGCGCTGACGCTCGAGCGGCTGCTGCTGGTCGCGGTCGCGCTTGTCCTCATCGGCCTCGTCGCCCTCGGCTGGGGTTTTGCCCAATGGGTTGTGCACAATTTCGGCCCGCTGCCGTCAAGTGCCACCATGCGTGCCATGATCCTGTCGCTGACCACCCTGGTCGCTGGCCTGCAGCTCGCGATGTCCGCCTTCATGGCCTCCATGATCGATGTCCCGCTCAACGAACGCCGCGTCGTCGAGGTACCGCACGACGACCATATGCTGCGCCGCCTCGAGGACCAGTGATGACGCTCGATCCCCTCATCCTGCTCGCCCTCGCCGGTGCCGGCATGTTGGCCGGCTTCGTCGATGCGATTGCCGGCGGCGGCGGGCTGATCGCGCTGCCGGCGCTGCTGGCAGCCGGGGTGCCGCCGATCCTCGCGCTCGGCACCAATAAGGTGCAGTCGGCGATCGGCACGGGCGCCGCCGCGATCACCTATTGGCGCAAGGGCTTTGTATCGCTGCCCGTGCTCGCCGTCGCGATCGTCTGCACCTGGGCGGCATCCTTCCTTGGGGCTTACGTCGTCAAACAGATCGACACGTCCCTGCTGTCGGTCGCCGTGCCGGTGATGCTCATCGCCATCGCGCTCTACTTCCTCATCGCGCCAAAGCTCAGCGATGATGACCGCCACGCGCGGCTGCAGTTCAGCATCTTCGTGCCGGTGATGGGTGCGATCGTCGGCTTCTACGACGGGGTCTTCGGCCCCGGCACCGGCTCGTTCCTCACCATGGGGTTCGTGGCGCTGTTTGGGCTTGGCGTCACCCGCGCCGCGGGCAACACCAAGATCCTCAACCTCGCCTCCAACCTCGGGGCGCTGACGCTATTCATTCCATCCGGAGACATCGTCTGGGCCGCGGCGGGTGCCATGGCGGTCGGCCAATTGGCCGGCGGCTACCTCGGCGCGCTCACCGGCATCCGCTTCGGCGCCAAGCTGATCCGGCCATTGGTCGTCGTGATCTCGATCATCCTCGCCGGCAAGATGCTGTTCGTCCACTAGAAGTGGACGTTGACCCCGGTCTCGAAGGTCATCCCGCGCGGCGCGACGTCGGCCGCGTAGGGCGTCGAGTACCCATTGTCGCTGACGCCGTTGCCGTGCAGCGGCGCGAGCGCATAATATTGCACACTGCCCGTCAGGCTGACCTTATTGGTCAGTGCGTATTCACCGCCCAGCCCGATCACATATCCGGCGGTGATGCCCTGACCCGTCGCCGGCGACCTGAGGCCACCGGTGCCGACGTCGGCATCGAAACTCGAACGTCCCGCGGCGACACCGGCCGAGCCGAATACCAGCCAGCGGTCGAACGCGACGCCGAAGCGCGCTCTGAGGCTCAACAGGGCGTTCAGCGAGTTGGTGATCGTGTAGGTCGTGCCGGTCGCCGTCGCGTCGAGCGCCAGCAGGCTGCCGTCCGCTTCGAGGCCATAGAGGAACTTGCCGGCCTGCCAGTTGTAGCCAAGGCGCACGTCGCCATGTGTACCGAGCGCCGGCAGCTTGACCGAGTCCGGCGCCGTGAAGTCCGTCGGAAAGGATATGTCGGAGAAGTCGATCTGCGAATTCGATGCCGCGACGCCCAGTCCGACGCCGGCATAAAAGCCAGACCAGTCCTGTACTTGCGCTGCAAGCGCCACGCCGGGCACCAGGAAACCAACGGTCGACGTGAGCGCCGTTGCTGCGAGAAGCTGAGACCGAATCATCAGCGAGCAGTCCACTCCGATTGCGCCGCCGGATCAACGGCGCGCCTCTTGTTCACCTGTCAAAAATCGGCAGCGATGCTAAGGTCGGGCGGTAACGTCAAGGGGGGGCGGTCTTGGAACTTGTACGGGCGATTGTGTACCAGGCGCGCAACCGCGAAGCGGAGCCCGCCATCGCCTTTCCGGGCGGCGTCGCGACCTATGGTGCGCTGATGAAATCCACCTGGGCTGCGGTCGAGGCGTTGCGCACGTTCGAGTTGCCCGCCGGCTCGCCGGTGATGATCGACATCCGAAATCCGATCCATCACACCGCGATGTTTTTCGCGCTGGCCCTTCTTGGCTTGCCCTCCGCGTCAGTCGGGACGGCCTTTGTCGCGGAAAAGACCGGTTTCCTCCCGGCACTGTTTCTGACCGATCGCACCGAGGCCCAGGCCGCCGGTATCCGTACCATCCAGGTGGACGACCGCTGGTTTGCCTCCGATCCCGCGGCAAAGCCCAACTATGCTGGGCTCCTCGAGCTGCCCGGCTTTCCTTCGCCCGACAGCATCGTGCGCTTCCTCTATTCGTCCGGCACTACGGGCCATCCCAAAGCCGTAGCCCTGACGGAAGCGCTGATCGATGGCCGGTTCCGCCGTTTGATGGCGGCCCGCTCGTGGTGGATGGAGGGCCAGACCATCATGAATATGCTTGGCTTTTCGACCATCGCCGGCACCATGCAGATGCTTCGCTTCCACTCGAGCGGCGCGCTGCTCTGCTACGCCGCCGACAGCGTCGACGCAGCTCAAATGATCCATCTGTTCCGCGTCAACGGACTGATCGCCGCAACTGGCCAGTTGCAGGTTCTGCTCAAGAGCCTTGGCGATTCCAAGCCGCCGCAATCGCTGAACTGCGTCGCCGTCGCTGGCGCCAAGATCAGTCAACGCATGCTGCAGCAGGTGCGGATGCGTCTGTCGAGCACCGTGGTGATCAACTACGGCTCGACCGAACTGGGTGCGGTGAGCCAGGGCATGGCGACTGATGTCGACACGGAGGATGGTTTCGTTGGCTATGTGCTGCCCTGGGTCGAGGTCGAGACTGTCGATGAAACCCGGACACTCTTGCCGCCGGGCCGCGAGGGCGTGCTCCGCGTGCGCAGTCCCGAGGCGGCGTTCTACATGACCCCCGCCGGCGATCGGCTGGACCTGCACGAAGATGGCTGGTTTTATCCCGGCGACGTCGGTCGCCTGGATGCCGACGGGAAGCTCTACGTCACCGGCCGCTCGAGCGAGATCATCAACCGCGGCGGCGTCGTGGTTGCGCCCGAAGCAATCGAGGAGGTCCTGCGCCTCGACAGTCGGGTCGCCGATGTGGCCGTCGTGGGCGTCATGAACAGCAGCGGCGTCGAAGAGATCTGGGCTGCGGTGGTTTCCGACAGCTTGATCGACCCTCGTTCCATCATCGACGCCGCGCGGCCCCGCCTCAACGAGAAGGTCCCCGACCGCATCTTCCAGGTCGCCGCCATTCCGCGCGCCGAAAGCGCCAAGGTCAGGCGCTTCGAGCTGCGCGAGATCTTGAAAAGCCGGGCCTGACTACTGGTCGCAACTGGCCGGCGCAAAGCTCGCGCCGGCGCCGGTGGCCTTCTTCAGATGCCCTTCGATGATGTGCAGCGGCCGGAACGGCGGCACGGCCTGGTTCGACGGGCTGGCGAGCCGCAGCGTGTAGCATCCGGCGAAATAGGCATGCTTGCCGGTGGTGTCGACGGCGTCGATGCTGACCGGCACGCTGTAATACGTGCTCCCGGCCGCACCCTCTTCCGCCGTCTTGCCGAGGGTGACCGCGACCGATTTCGTCGTCTGGTAACCCGCGACGAACGCCTTGAACTTGGGCACGCCCTGGCCATCCTCGTAGTATGACCAGGCCCGCGCGTACTCCTGCCGATCGATGGCGTTGTAAAACGACGAGATCACTGCCTCGGCTGTAGAACGGTCATCCCGATAAGCCGGCTGATCTTGCGCAAAGACCGGCACGGCGAGGCTGGCAAGCAGCACAGCGAGGGTGGTGAGTTTCAGCGCGGTCATCTTAGCCTCCACCAAGGCCTCAAGACTGTCGTCAAACCGAGGCGGAGTCGAGGCGGCTTGCGCCGCCTCGCTCGCGCTTAGGCTGCCGTTTGCAGCAGGCTTTGCAGCGTGCTGATCAAGTCAGTCGAGGAGTTGGACGGGCTCGAATAGGCGTTGGTCGCCAGCTTGAACAGATCGGCAAATGAATTCGACGCCGTCTGGTCTGAGCTGTCGTTGCTATCCGTATCGGTGCTCGTACTGCTCGTCGTGCTCATACTCGTACTCGTACTGTCAGTGCCGGTCGACGTAAGGTCCTGCAGCAACTGGTCCAGCGGATCGGTCGAGGAGGAACTGCTGTCGTCCGAACTACTCGTGCCGCCCATGCCGCCGCCATGATGACCATGGTGGCCATGATGGGCGCCACCGGCGGATGCAACACCGCCAGTGGCACTCCCGTCAGGCGGTGCGCCCGAAGGTGGTCCGGGCGGCTGGCCGCCCTGCTGCCCGCCGGCCTGGGCGACCGCAGACTTTACCTGGTCGAGGAAGGCAGAGCTTTCGCTCTCGCTGATCGAACCATTGCCGTCGCTGTCGATCATGCTGAACAGCTTCTGCAGTGAATCGGAGCTTACGCCCTTCGCTGCCGGGTCCGCCGACAACTCATCAAGGCTGACCGAACCATCCCCATTGGTATCGGTGGCCTTGAACGTATCGGCGTCGGAAGAACTCGAAAGTTGCTGTGCAAGGAAGGCCATCCCCGACTGCCTGTCCTGCACCTTCTGATCGAACGCAGACTTTTCGTCGGCCGACACGCTGCCACTGCCATCGGTATCCATGGCCTTGAACAGCGCCTGGGCCCGCTTGTCATTGGTCTGGCTGGCGCCTCCTGGCGCTCCGGCTTCCAATTCGTCGAGCGTGAGCGATCCGTCGTTGTTGGTGTCTAGAGATTGAAAACTTGGAGGCTGGAATGTCGGACGCTGCGCGTACGACGATCCGCCAAGTCCGGAGATCGACATTGTTTCACCTGTGATTCACGCCGGAAGGGGATCCGGCGCGCGGCGAGCAGGCGCTCGGTATGGTAAATCGAACCTTAACCTCTGTGGCAGGGCGGCCGCCCGCGGCAGATTTAATCAATTGGTAATGTTCGCGACAAGTTCGCGGCCGGCCAACGAAAAGGGCGCGGTGTTGCCACCGCGCCCTGATGAAGTCCGTGACTGGGAAGTCTGGACGAAGCTTGTCTGGGTTGGACCCCTAGAAGTCCATGCCACCCATACCGCCCATGCCGCCGCCACCGCCGCCGCCCATGGCGGGAGCCGCGTCCTTTGGCACTTCGGCAATCATCGCCTCGGTGGTGACGAGGAGACCGGCAACCGACGCCGCGTCCTGCAGAGCCGTGCGCACGACCTTCACTGGGTCGACGATGCCCATCTTGATCATGTCGCCGAATTCGCCAGTCTGGGCGTCATAGCCGAACGTGTCGCTGGCATTCTCGAGGATCTTGCCGACAACGACCGAGCCTTCGCCGCCCGAGTTCTGGACGATCTGGCGGATCGGTTCCTGTAGGGCGCGGCGGACGATGCCGATACCGGCCTGCTGGTCGGCGTTCTCGCCCTTGACCTGGAGGTTGGCCGAGGCGCGGAGCAGCGCAACGCCGCCACCGGCGACGATGCCTTCTTCAACCGCAGCGCGGGTGGCGTTCAGAGCGTCGTCGACGCGATCCTTGCGCTCTTTCACTTCGACCTCGGTCGAGCCGCCGACCTTGATCACCGCAACACCGCCGGCGAGCTTGGCCAGGCGTTCCTGCAGCTTTTCCTTGTCGTAGTCCGAGGTGGTTTCCTCGATCTGCGATTTGATCTGGCCGACGCGGCCCTCGATGTCTTCCTTCTTGCCGGCGCCGTCGACGATCGTGGTGTTCTCCTTGGAGATTTCCACTTTCTTGGCAGTGCCGAGCATGTCGAGGGTGACGTTCTCGAGCTTGATGCCGAGATCTTCCGAGATCACCTGGCCGCCGGTGAGGACGGCGATGTCCTCGAGCATGGCCTTGCGGCGATC